>NZ_JBBBVQ010000036.1:0-20970 GCF_037199735.1 Oryzifoliimicrobium ureilyticum
TCAGGCTTTGCGGCATGACCGCCCCCTTCGTCCTTGATGGGGCGATGAATGGCGTCGCCTTCAAAGCCTATGTCGAGCAGGTTCTTGTCCCCACGCTCACCCCCGGCGACATCATCATCATCATGAACAATCTACCTGCCCACAAGACCGAGGGTGCCCGCCTCGCCATCGAAGCCGCCGGATGCAGCCTGCTGTTCCTGCCACCCTACAGTCCAGACTTCAATCCGATTGAGAATGCCTTTTCCAAACTGAAGGCAGCGCTCAGGGCAAAGGCCGAGCGTTCCATCGAAGGCCTATGGAACACGGTTGGCGAAATCGTCAAAATCTTCACGCCGAATGAGTGTGCCAATTACTTCGCTGCCTGCGGATATGATCCGGATTAAAGTGGACGCGCTCTAGTNTGGAACACGGTTGGCGAAATCGTCAAAATCTTCACGCCGAATGAGTGTGCCAATTACTTCGCTGCCTGCGGATATGATCCGGATTAAAGTGGACGCGCTCTAGTGCGTTCTCACCCCTTCTCATTCCGTCCGCGCTTAACGTACTATTTCGGACTGCCCTTGTTCTGACCGCGCAATTGCTTGCCAGCGCGCTGAACCTCAGCGAGCGGACATTGCACCACGATTGAAAGAGCTCACGAACGAGTCGCCCAAAGAATTCATGACGCGGGTCAGGATCGAGACGGCACGTGTACTTCTCGACACCCCTGGATCGAGCGTCAAGCAGGTCGCGCAGCAGTGTGGATACAACGATGAGACTGCGTTCCGGCGCGCATTCATCGAATTGACCGGCAAGACGCCGGCCGAGTACAGGCGCTGGTCGTTAGGACGACTCACGCAAACGATCTTCTCAGATTAAGCGTAGAGACGAAGATCTTCTCAAGCATGATGTCTCTTGCGACGGCAATGTGCCAGAACGTTCTTCGCGACATACCGGCTCCTTGCGGTGAACCCCGCTAGAGCTTGTAAAAGTATTCGGCATTGTCGTGAAACAGCTTGCGTCGCTCCTCGGCGCTGTAGCCTATCGTGATCTCCTTGAATGCATCCCATATTGCATCGTAGGTGGAGAACAGCTTATCGACCGGGAAGTTGGACGCGAACATGCAGCGGTCCACACCGAAGGTGTTGATCGCCTCCTCGACATAGGGTCGAATCGATGAGGTGGTCCATGTCCAGTCGCCCATGCCGAGACCCGAGATCTTACAGGCAACGTTCGGCGCCCGCGAAAGCGACTGCATGCCCCGCCGCCAACTGTCGAAATGATCAGGCCCATCGACCTGCATGCCGGTGTGGTTGAGAATGATCTGCACCTCAGAAAATTCGTGCGCAAGTTCCAGAAATTCGTCCATCTGCCAGTAGTAAAGCTGCAGATCAAAGCTAAGACCGCGTTTGACGAGCTCGCGGAAGCCTCTTCGCCATTCCGGCGTACGACTGACTTCCGGTCGATCAAGATAAGTCTTAGCAGGGTCCTTATGGTAGTTCATCGACTGCCGGATACCCCTGAAATTCGCAAACTGCATGTGTTTGTCGAGCAACTGACCCACGTCAGGCCGACTCAGATCAGCGTATCCAACGATACCCTGCGGAAAGCGGTGGGCATCTGCAACTCCCTGGAGCCAGCGGGTCTCGCCGCAAGGGTCCTTTGGGTCGAAGCCGACATCCAAATGGACCGCCTTCACGACGTTCTGGTTCTTCGCATCGGCAAGATAGTCGTTGATCTTATAGGTCTGTGTGATCGCGGTGTAGTCGCCGAAAGCGGAAGGTTTAACGCCGTCCGACAGCCACGGGTAATAGTTCTCCTCAAGATCCCAGAGGTGGAAATGCGGGTCGATAATCGGAAAATTGTCCATCTGTCTCTTTCCAATTGAAGTGGGATATTCGCTGTCCGGCGAATATCCCGATGGCATTAGTAACTCGGTGGAAAGACGCGGGCGATGACCTTTTTTGCTTCGGGTGAGTCAACTTTGTCGGCTGTCACCAATGGCATCACGAGCGCCAGGTCCTTGGTAACCGGTGCGCCAGTCAGAGCGTTGAATACTTGTTGGGTTCCGTCGATCCCCTGGCCGACTGCTTCCTGGAAGAAGATGCCTTGGATCGCATTCGCCTTTAGGAGAGCGATGGTCGTCGGGCTGCCGTCAGCGACCGCTATTCCGATCTTACCTTTAAGGCCGCGTGTTTCCAGCGCCTTGGCAGCCCCGGTGCCGGCTTCGTCGTACATGCCGTAAATCGCCTTGATGTCAGGATGGGCCGTCAACATGTCGTTTGCCTGGGTGACCGCCTCGTTGACCGTCAGGCCACGTGTCTCCAGCATCTGGACGAGATCGCAGCCATCAGCCTTAAAGGATTCCTGGGCGCCTTTCAGGTATTTCTGTGCGTTCTCGCGGTCCTGCGGCAGCGAAAGCATGCCGACTTGGTTGCCGCCGCGGTCCTTGGCGAGCTTGCAGACGAAGCTGCCTTCCGCCTTGCCCGTTTCGTAGTTGTTCGCGGTGACTGACGATGTATAGTCCGTCTGGCCGGGCTGCGGGCCAATGCCAGCGAAGGCGATCGGAATGTTTTGCGACTTTAGGTAAGCGAGAAGAGGCGGTGTGCTGGTGGAGCTGACCGGCCCGATGACGATGGCACTGACACCCTTTGTGACAGCCGTGCGGGCATTGTCCATCTGCTTGGCAGGTGAATTGTCCGATGTGAATTCGACATAATCCATATTGAGTTCGTGAGCCTTCTGCTTCACGCCGTAGCCGACCCACTGCCAGTAGGAAATGTCGAGCGACGGCGCGAGATAGGCGATGGTCTTCTTGTCTGCCGCATGGGCGGCCGATACCGTACCCAGTGCTCCTGCCAACGCGATGCTCGCGGCCAGGGCAAGCGTCCTGTTCAGTTTCATTAGTTTGTTCCTCCTCCAAAATACCAGCGGGATGCTGGGTATCAACCGGCTCCCCGCCGGGATTTGCTGAAGCGGTCGATCAGGACCGCGATGAGAATGGCAAGTCCGGTGACGGAACCCTGCCAGAAGCTGTTGATGCCTATGAGATTAACCCCGTTCTGAATGACGGTGATCATCAGCGCGCCAAGCAGTGCGCCGACAGCCGTTCCTGTGCCGCCGAGAAGGCTGGCACCGCCGATGACGACAGCCGCGATGGCCTGCAGCATGAGGCTCGAGCCGGCAGTGGACTCTGCGTTCAGTATGTAGGAGATGGTCAGAAGTCCGGAAAAGGAAGCCAGCATGGACGATGCCACGTAGGCGAAGAATTTCGTCCGCTTCACCGGTATGCCGAGCAGGTAGGCAGCCGTCGAGCTGCTGCCCACTGCGTAGAACCACCGGCCAGCAACGACCTTCTTGAGGAACAACTCGATGACGACAAGCAGCACGACGCAGAACAGGATATAGTTGGGCACGCCCGGTATCATGCTGCCACTGTTGAAGAGCCAGAAATCCGGATCGTTGACGGGCATCGAGCGGCCGTTGGTGACGATGAACGCCAACGAACCGGCCACAGCAAACGTGATAAGCGTCACAACAAACGGCGCCAGACCGGCAATTGTCACCAGGAAGCCGTTGATCGAGCCGAAGACGAGGCCGACAATGAGACCAATGAGGCTGGCGGACATGCCGCCGAACCCATGTGCCATTGCCTGTGCCGCAACCATTCCCGTCAGGGAGAAGACCGAGCCCACCGAAAGATCAATGCCGCCGGTGATGACCACCAGCAGAACGCCGAGCGACATGATGATGAGCGGCGCACCGGCCTGCGTGATATTGGCGAAGTTGCCCCAGCTGAGCGCTTGCGGCACCTGCGATCCCACAGCCAGCGCCAGCACGACGATGGCGAGCGCAATGGCGAATTCCGTGCGATAGGCGCTGAGGATACTTTCCTTATGCCGGATGGTCGCTTTAGCCGGCTTTGCAGCTGTGGCCTGTGTCGTCGTCTGGGTCATGCTGCCATTCCTGTCAATTGTGCCAGATTGTCTTCATTCAGGTCATCGCCTTCGAGGAGGCCCGCACAGCGGCCGGCCGTGTCGAAAGCAAGCACTTGGTCGCAGACCTCGAGGAGTTCCACATTTTCCGTCGACCACCAGATGATGATGGTTCCGGTCGAGGCCATCTGACGGATCAGCTGATAGATTTCGGTCTTGGTGCCGATATCGACACCACGCGTTGGCTCCTCCAGGACGAGCAAACGCGAGGGAACGCCGAGCCAGCGCGCCAGAAGAAGCTTTTGCTGCGTGCCGCCGCTTAGCGTATTCGGCAGGTCCCAGACGGAGGCAGCCTTCACCTTGAGGACCTGCATGAGGTCGAGGCACTCGATTTGCTCGCCGCGGCCGGTAAAGAGGTTACCACGCACGACCCGGCGCGATGCCAAAACGTTATCGATGATCGGCAGACTGTGTAGGACGCCCTTGTGAGAACGGTCGCCCGTGACAAAGCCGGAGCCAAACGTGGCTGCCTGGTGCGGCGACGAAAACCGCGCCGGCCACGTCGCATGGGTCAAGGTCCAGCGCTTCGAGCGCGCCGCACCGACGAGAGCTGCAATCAGCGCTGCCGGACCTGCAGGCGCACCGGCGACGCCGAGTATGGTGCCCGGTGCAAGACCAATCTTCAGCCCGCTTTCCGAAATGGTCAGGCTGTCGCCTTCAATTTTCCGACGCGGCTCCCTGGTGGATGCATCGCCGACGGGCCGCGCCACAACGAGCTGTCCCATCTTCTCTATGATGACTGTGTCGTCGAGTTCGCTCATCGGCTGGCGATCGACCACCGTGCGGCCATCGCGGATTATGGTGCAGACATTGGCGATCTGCCTGATCTCCTTCATACGGTGGGAAACGAAGACTACCGAGAGCCCATTTTCCTGAGTCAGACGGCGCAGCACCGAGAACAGCCGCTCCGTCTCCAGTGCGGTCAGATTGGCGGTCGGTTCATCGAGAAGGATGAGTTCCGCTCCCGAAGCAAGTGCCCGGGCGATCTCGACCATCTGCCCCTCGTGCAGGCTGAGGTCGCCAACCGACCGACTGAGTGAAGCTTCCGCGAAATCGCGGTCGATCATGGCCAATGCCTCATGCGCCTCCAGCAGCGCCCGGCTGCGGTCGAACATTCCAAAACCCCTCCTGAAATGCGGCAGGGAAATGTTTTCGGCGACTGTCAGATGCGGCATCAGCGCAAGCTCCTGGTGCACCACGGCGACCTTCTTCCTGCCTTCGCCTTCCGTACGCGAGTTGCCGGCACGATCGCGAAAAACAATCTCACCTTCACCCTTGGAGGCAGCCCCGGTGATGATGCGGATCATCGTCGACTTGCCTGCACCGTTACCTCCGAGAAGTGCATGTACTTCCCCACGAGCAACGGAGAAATCTACACCCTTCAGGACCGAGGTTGCGCCATAGGACTTGGTCAATCCACTGACCGTCAACACCATGTTGCGCGCATCAACCATGGCAGGCCATCCGTATTTCGCAACGGTTCGAGACAAGCCCTATCGAGGCGGTTGCAAAACCACGATCACCTTGCATGCACAATGTTGTTCCTCCCACCAGCTATTCGATCGAGCAGCCACGTCCTCCCGCTACCGCTCGGCATCAAATCCTACTCATCGAGCCAGCCCTTTATTGCCGAAGTAACTCGCGCAGTTGAGAGACCGTATTGGTCGTGGAGAGTCGGCAATGCGCCCGCCTCGAGGAACTGGTCGGGAAGCGCTATCTGCCGGAAGCCGGCAGGCCGGACATCCGATCGCATCAGCGTCGCTGCTACCGCCTCACCAAGACCGCCGATCAGCGTGTGATTTTCGGCCACCACAACCAGACGGTTTTGCTTGCGACACTCGCAAAGGATAGTCTCCTCGTCGAGCGGCTTGATCGTCGGGACATGCAGCACGCCGACATCGACGCCGTCACTCGCAAGCACTTTGGCGGCCTCTAGCACACGCATCGTCATCAGCCCCGAGGAAATGACCAGCGTATCACGACCGTCTCGGAGCAACTTGGCCTTGCCGAACTCGAAGTTATAGCCGTATTCGTCCAGCACCAGCGGCACGTTTCCGCGCAGCAGCCGCATGTAAACCGGACCTGTGTGGGCCGAGATAGCGGGCAGCGCCTGCTCTATCTCGAGCGCATCGCAGGGATCGATGATCGTCAGGTTCGGCATGCCGCGAAACATCGCGATGTCTTCTGTCGCCTGGTGGCTCGGACCGTAGCCGGTCGTCAGGCCTGGAAGCGCGCAGACGATCTTGACGTCGAGCATTTCCTCGGCAATCGCCAGGCAGATGAAGTCGTAGGCCCGCCGCGAAGCGAACACAGCATATGTGGTGACCCAGGGCTGGAACCCTTCGCGCGCCATGCCCGCTGCCGACATCATCAGCAGCTGTTCGGCCATGCCCATCTGGTAGAAGCGGTCCGGATGTGCCGCCCTGAACACATGGAGATCGGTATACTTGGCAAGGTCGGCCGACATGCCGACGATGCGCTTATCCTTCTCCGCTAACGCTGCCAGCGTGTGGCCGAATGGCGCCGGGCGCGTCGGCTGGTCGGGGCCCGCGATTGAGGCGATCATGGCCGAGGTCGTCAGCTTCGGACGAGCCGTATCGGGAAGCTCGGAAGGCCGGATGTATTTCGAGCGCCTCATTGGGACACCTGCGAATCGACGATTTTTATCGCCTCGGTCCACTCATGTGGCTCAACCCGCAGGAAATGATTGCGCTCGCGAACCTCTAGGAAGGGTACACCTTTGGCCATTTTCGTGTCGCAGATGATCATCCGCGGCTTTTGTCCGTCGTAGTTCCTCGCGGCATCGAAGGCTTCGACGAGAGCCTCGATGTTGTTGCCGTCCACCCGCTGGGTGAACCAGCCGAAGGCTTCGAACTTCGGCTGCAGCGGTTCGAAGTTCATAACGCCGATCGAAGGTCCGTCTGCCTGCATCTGGTTGACATCAACAATGGCGATCAGGTTGTCGAGCTTGTGCGATCCGGCCGACATCGCCGCTTCCCATGTCGATCCTTCGTCGAGCTCGCCATCTGAAAAGAGATTGTAAACGAACGCGTCTGAATTCTTGCGCTTCAGCCCGAGGCACATGCCGACGGCGATGCCAAGGCCGTGGCCGAGCGATCCGCCGGTGATCTCCATCCCCGGCGTATAAGCCGCCATGCCCGACATTGGCAGGCGACTATCATCGCTGCCATAGGTCTCGATTTCATCTTCAGGTACAATTTTGGCCTCGATCAGCGCCGCATAGAGGGCGATCGCATAGTGGCCGATCGAAAGAAGAAAGCGGTCCCGTCCCTCCCACTCCGGATCTTCGGGTCGATATCTCGTGGCATGGAAATAGGATACGGCTAGGACATCGGCGATCCCGAGCGCCTGTGCAATATAGCCTTGCCCTTGAACCTCTCCCATCCGCAGAGCGTGACGGCGAATGCGCCGCGCCCGCTCTGCAAGACTAATGTTGTGGCCAATCCGGACCATTTCGGTTCTCCTCCTGGTATGCCTTAGCCGCCTGGGTTCAGTGGATGAGCATACCGCCATTAACGTCCATCACGGCCCCGGTCACATAAGCCGAGAGGTCGGAGGCGAGGAAAAGGTAGATGTTTGCGACATCTCGCGCCTCGCCGAGGCGGCTCAATGGAATGCCTTTGATGATTTCGTCACGCATTTCCGGGGTCAGCTTGTCACCGGTAATATCTGTCTGGATCAGGCCCGGAGTGACGGAGTTGACGCGAATACCGACCGGTCCCAACTCGCGGGCCATGGCCTTCGCAAGCCCAAGCACACCGGCTTTGGCTGCGGAATAATGCGGGCCGCCGAAGATGCCGCCGCCGCGCTGCGCCGAAACCGACGACATGCAAGCGATGGAGCCGCCGCCATTTTCGCGCATATTGGGAATGAACGCCTGGCTTAGGTAGAGAACGCCAGTCATGTTAACTGCGACGATGCGCTGCCAGTCCTGCTCGGAAATGTCGAGTGTCTTAACTGGCTGGGTTATGCCAGCATTATTTATGAGGATGTTGATTGCGCCGAACGCCTTGATGGTCGCATCCGCAGCTGCCTGACAGGACGTGCGGTCGGCGACATCGCACCGAAATCCTAAGTGTGCGCCCGACCCGACCGCCGGTAGGCACGCCGCGGCTTCGCTTGCTGCATTGCCATCGATGTCAAGTATGGCAACCCGCGCACCGTGCTGCGCGAAAAGCTCCGCTGTTGCGCGGCCGATGCCGCGCCTGCTCGCCGCACCCGATATGACCGCGGTCTTTCCTTGCAATAGCATGTCTGTCTCCTCCTGGCACCTCTTTGAAGCACCTGGCCCTTTTCCTCCGGGCGCCTGTTGAGCCTCCCCGTGGTCGGATTTCTTCAACAATCTCGCCGAGTGCACAAACGCGAAGTTTACATCAGGGGGTGAATCTGATTCACTAATTCCATGTTGCAGATCACGTCTCTCTCCTCCCTCCGCATCTTTGAGTCCGCCGCTAGGCTAGGGTCGTTTAGGAGTGCCGCACAAGAACTTAACCTCTCCCCTAGCGCGGTGAGTCATTCCATTGTTAAGCTTGAGCGGGATTTGGGGGTCGCCTTATTCGAAAGAACGACCCGCAGCGTGAGGTTGACATCGGCGGGACAGACCTTGCTCGCACACACCTCCAATGCTTTCGAGGAGCTCCGAAGAGGTGTTGAGCAAATTTCATCGAAGAAGCCGCTCTTGCTGCGCCTCCATTGTGCTCCCAGCTTCGCGGCCCAGGTTCTTTCTCCGCGACTGCCCGAGTTCCTGCAACTCAATCCTGGCGTTGAGGTCCGGGTTGCCGCAAGCACGACATATGCCAGGTTTGTCGATGGGCTTTTCGATGCAGATATCGTTTATGGAGAGCCACTGAATCGCGACGATCTGATTGTCGTGCCGCTTGGGGAGGAGATCGTCGCGCCGCTTTGCTCTCCGCAGATCGCCACCCAACTAAAATCCCCGCGGGATCTCATAACCCATCCACTCATCCGCAGTGACCTAAAACGCGTCCAGTGGGTAGACTGGTTTGAGGCCAACGGTCTGGGTACGCCGCCCCCACCCTCGATGAGCTTCGACAGGAGCTTCCTGGCGTTAGACGCAGCGACAAACAGCCTTGGAATTGCGCTGGAATCGGACGTTCTCGCACGTCGCCAATTGGACGCCGGGCTATTAGTGGCGCCTTTCGCCGGAAAGTGCCGCGACAACCGATATATCGGTCATTATCTTGCCTATCCGAAGACTGGCAGCCAGCGCAGGCTTGCGAAGGCATTTGCGGATTGGGTAACGGCTTTTTAGCTTGCGAATCTCCAAGCCTTGTCAGCTCGTGCCGCAGAGGAGCTCACGATGAGCCTGTTATCGCACTAAATGAAACTAGACCCTGATACGGCGAGCGTCAGTTGGACAGACTAAAGCATTGAATAGACAACATCCTCATGGCTTCAGTGTATAGCTGCGATCGTCAATTTGTCTAACAGCCTCTATTTCATCTGCGATTTGGTTGCTGGAATTACATGCGCTGGTATCGGGCACACATATGGCTCATCTTGCATCGCTGTTTGCCACTCGTCCTTTGCTTTAGCTAAAAGGTCTGGTGAGGTGGCCAAATCCAGACCTGTTGAGGCCAAGGCTTTCGCCGCGTGCACCATTGCTTTATGAGCAGCAGCACTTTTTCCCTGTGCCACCACCTGCCAAGTGTGAGGATTGGTTCCGATTGCCCAGGCTGGAGCCCAGCACTGCGCTGTCGGAGTAACGCGGCTCACGTCGCCAACGTCGGTAGATCCTGCCCGGAAGTGGGAATGGCCTTCAAAAGAGCGCAGGCCCGTATGCAATGGTGTTGATCCATCGATTTTTTCGTCAGAGAAGACATCGCACTTGATTTGGTAGAGTTTGATGCTGCTTCTGATCGCTTCCTGCGTAAATGTCGCCTGGATTTTACCGGCAAAATGTATGTCTGCCTCATCGAACTGCACCGGCCCGATTGCTACCAGATTTTCGTGCATTGCGTTTTCAAGCGTAAGGTTTGGCAGCAGGTTTGTGGCTGCGGTGTCCAACACAAACTCCACCTCCGTACCGGTCATCATCGCAGCGCCGCGAGCCACCTGATCCACGCGTTCGGCTAACGCCAAAGCCTGGGACATTTCAGGCGCGCGAACGAGATAAAGCACCTCTGCCTTGGCCTGAACCACGTTAGCGGCACGTCCGCCCGCATCGGTTATTGCGTAATGGACGCGGCAATCCTGCGGCATGTGCTCACGGAGGAAATTCACGCCGACATTCATCAGTTCAACGGCATCGAGAGCAGATCGTCCGAGATGTGCCGCATTGGAGGCGTGAGCGGCAATGCCCTTGAACCGGTAGTAATATTCAAGCACCGCCAGATTGTTCGTTGATCTGACACCATTGAAAGGCGCCGGATGCCAGGTCAGCGCCGCATCCACATCGTCGAATGCCCCTGCCCGCACCATGAAAGTCTTGCCGGAACCGCCCTCTTCTCCGGGACAACCATAATATCGCACAGTGCCTTGCAGACCGTTGGCCTCCAGATACTTCGCAAGCGAAACAGCCGCCAAAAGTGAGCCTGCGCCCAACAGGTTATGGCCACAGCCGTGACCACTGGCACCGGGTTTGCCCGCGCGCGGCTCGTCGATGTCCGCAAGCTGGCTCATGCCTGCAAGCGCGTCGTATTCGCCCAGAAATGCGATAACAGGATTGCCGCTGCCATACTGGCCGATGAAGGCGGTTTCCATCCCCGCGATACCCTGCTCGACGGCAAATCCGTGCTGCTTCAGCGTCTGAACAAGGAGTTCGGCCGATTTGAATTCGTCGAATTTGAGTTCCGCAAAATCCCAGATCCGGTCGCTCAGGGCAGTAAAATCAGGTGCGAGACGCTCAATCGATTGCGTCAGGGATTTCAGGGTTGGTTGATCTGGCATGCTGTTCCTCAAGACAAAGCGAAACCCGCACCGCGCATTGATGATGGCAGAGGCTTCTTTGGCGTATGAAAGGCATCGCACGGATGCGGTGCCTCATAGACTGGATTACTGGGCGACGGACACTTCCCAAAGCCGCGCATTGGATTGCCAGACCGGTTGACCCTGCAGAGATTTGGTTGCACCCCACACGTCGATCATGTCGTAAAGGAAGATGCCCGGCATGTCCTGCAGCATAAGTTCGTGGAACTGGTCGAAAATCGCCTGACGCTTCTGCTGATCGATTTCCGCATAGGCGGCCTTCATCAGTTCGATTGCCTTGGGATTGTCCCACATGAGCGAGGCGTTCTTGTCCTTATCGCCGACATAAAAGCTGTACATCAAAGCTGGATCGAGGCGTGGCGCAACGGATTGCGAGATGATCTGGTAGTTGCCGGAGCGGCGGCGATCCACCTGCGTCGCATAGTCCAGAACTTCGATCTGCACGTTTAGACCAATCTGCTGCAACATCGCCTGAGCGATAACGGCGGCCGGGAAGCTCGGTACATTGCCACGCTTGTTAGCGATGATGTTGATCTGCTCACCCTTGTAGCCAGACGCTTCAAGTTCCTTTTTCGCCGCATCAAGATCGTAGGGAAGACGCTTCTTTTGGGTCTCGCTGAAGTAGATCGAGTCCGACGCAACCATGGAACCATTGGCCTTTCCGGTGCCATTGGAGGCCGCAGCAACAAGCTCATCCATATCCAGCGCCATTGCCATCGCGCGGCGGACGCCCGGTTTGCTCATAACAGGGTCGCGGGTCTGGATGTAGAAGAGGTTCTTACCATTGTTCTGCGAAATAATGACCTTGGCCTTTTCGCTCTTCTCGAACTCGGGAATGAGGTCGGGCGAGATTTCCGCCGTGTCAAGGACACCTGACTGCAGACCTGCCTTCACGGTCGAAGCATCGGGAATGACCATGAACTTGATGCCATCCACCAGTGGTCGCTTAGAGCCGACCATGCCATCCGGTTTGCCGTCATTGGTCGGAGACTGGTAGTCATCGAACTTGGACAGATGGATGTACTCGCCCTTCTTCCACTCATCCCATTTAAATGGACCAGTGCCAATTGGCTTGTCGAACGTACCATCGGCCTTGAGCGAATCCTTCGAAATCATGCCCGTATAGCCACATTCCGGGCGCGCCATCAGGCCAAGGAAAACCGCGGAGGGCTTGTCGAGCGACATGGTGACGGTCTGCGCATCGACCGCCTTGATCCCCGTCACCTTCACCGTGCCGCCGTCGAAATCCTTGATGCAGGTCCATTTCGTGGCGGGGTCCATGTAGCGGTTCCAGTTCCAAACCACGTCATCTGCGGTCAGCGGCTTGCCATTGTGGAACTTGACGTCCTGGCGAAGCTTGAATGTGTAAGTCAGGCCGTCGCTCGACGTTTCGAGGCTTTCCGCTAGCAGCGGCTTTACTTCGCCGTTATTGGCGTAACCCACCAGCCCTTCGACGATATGGAGGATGACGCCATCCGTATTGCCGTCGCGGTTGACGCCGGGGATGTTGCTGCGAAGGTCCGAGCTCTGCGCGACGACGATATCGCGCGCGTGGGATACGCCGGAAAGCGCCATCAATATGGTTCCGGTAAGAAATAAGCTTTTCATGTTCTACCCTCTGTTTTTATTGGCTTTAGCGCTGTTCATTCAGGCTCGAAAATCATCCCAGCAGACGCGCGAAAGACGACCTATGGTTTCGAGAGACATGGTGTAACCCGGTGTTCCATCCGGCATTTCCTGCGGCACCTGATCCGTAAAGGCGGTGATGATGTAGAGCGGTTCACCATCGCGGTAGACGATGCCCGCATTCATACGGCCACGCTTTCCCGTTCCGCCCTTGTGGGCAACGACCGTGCCGAACGGCAGACGCGAGGGGATTGCGTATCGCAGAATCTGATTTTTCAGCGTCTGCAACGCGTAGGCACTCAATTGCTGAGAAACGCCCAGTCGCCTGGAAGCCTCCTCGGAACCCTGCGCATCGAGAATGGACTGGAGCAGGTACATCTGATCGCGTGCCGTCGTCGTCGTGACGGACTTCAAGGAATGGTCGGGCGATAGGGCGAGCGGCGGGATCAGAAAGCGGTGATGCGTGCCTTCCATGCCGATTGCCTTGCAGTAGCTGTCCACTTCCTCCAGCGTTAGGCGCTCGAAGACCATCTTGGTGCAGACATTGTCGGAAAGCACCATCATGCCGGTGAGGGCATCGCGAAGAGAAATCACGATCCCCGGCGTCAGATAGCGAAACATTCCGCTTGCGACTTCTTCGGCAAAGCGCGCCTCATAGACAATCTGCTCGTCGAGATCGAGCCTGCCTTCATTCACCGCCTTCAGGGCGGCCATCATGATCGAGGTCTTGCGGGTGCTGGCGGAAGGTGTCTCCTCATTCGCGCCACGCTCTAAAACGTCGCCATTGCGCAGGTTCTTAATGCTGAAGCGCGTGACGAATGGCTGAGCGTCACAGATCGCGTTTAGCCTTTCGGCGGTTGTTTCGAGCTTGCCGGATGTCATGGGTGCTGTATTCATCGTCACGCCTCCAAGCGCCATTTGAGTTTCACGCCGCCGGTCTCGTTGAGATCGAGCGCGGGAATTGCCGAGAGAAGACGCCGCGTATAGGCCTCCTTCGGCGTGTCGAAGATCGTGTTGCGGTCACCTTCCTCGATGATCCTGCCGTCCTGCATGACGATGACGCGATCAGCCACCTGTTCGACCACGCCGAGATCATGGCTGATGAACAGGCAGGAAAAGCCGTATCGCTTCTGCAAATCGGAAAAGAGCGAGAGCACCTGCGCCCGGACGGTCACGTCCAGCGCAGAGACCGGCTCGTCGGCAATGAGGAAGCGTGGTCTGCGCGCAATCGCTCTGGCAATGGCCACTCTCTGCCTCTGACCGCCTGAAAGCTCATGCGGAAAGCGAAGGGCAAAATCGGCGCTGAGACCAACTTCTTCCAGCGTTTCGTAAGCGCGCTTCATCTTGGCCACCCGGTCTATTCCGGGAACAAGACGCAGCGCCTCTTCAACAAGAGCAAGGATCGTCATGCGGGGATCGAGCGAGGAATAGGGATCCTGAAAAACCATCTGGCAATTGAGGCGATAGTCGCGCCAGTCCTGGTCGCGCGTGCGCCCCTGGAAAAGAACCTCGCCTTCTGTCTCCTTGACCAATCCGGCAATCGTGCGTCCCAAGGTCGTCTTGCCAGACCCGGAACCGCCGACCAGAGCCACGACTTCGCCTTCGTGAATGTCAATGGAGACGCCGTGCAGCGCACGCTTCGGCTCACCCTTTTTGAGCAGCGATTTTCGTCCGGGATAGTCCACGACGATGTTGCGGGCCGAAATCATCGGTGCGGATGTCGTATCGATGGGCCTGACTTCACCGCGCACGGGCAAGGATGAAAGAAGCTTGCGCGTGTAGGGATGCTGCGGCCGTTCGAGTATCTGCTCGGTCGTACCGGCTTCGACGATGGAGCCCTTTTCCATCACGACGATCCGGTCGGTGTACCGTGCCACCATCGGCAGATCATGGCTGATGAGAAGGACTGCCGTGCCTTCGGCCTTCGTCAGTTCCACCATCAGTTCCATGACGTCGCGCTGAATGACGGCATCCAGCGCCGTTGTAGGCTCATCGGCAATCAGCAAGGCCGGTTTCAAAAGCATGACGGATGCCAGCATGATGCGTTGGCGCATGCCGCCGGAGAATTCGTGCGGATAAGACATCAGCGCCCGCTCAGGATCGCGAATGCCGACACGTTGCAGCATGGAGAGGATTTTCTCGCGCCTCGTTACGACTTGATCCTGCGTGTGCAGCGCCAGCCCCTCCTCCAGTTGCCTTCCGATGGTCATGGAGGGATTGAGCGAGTTCATGGGCTCCTGAAAGACCAATCCGATCTCTGCACCACGCAGCGTGCGCAAGTCCTTTTCGCTAATGGCTGTGATGTCGCGACCTTTGAAGACAACCGTACCGGCCATTTTGCGGATGACGGGCGGCAGAAGAGAAACGATCGCTCTCGTCGCAAGCGATTTGCCCGAGCCGCTTTCGCCGACGATGCCGAAGATTTCGCCCGGCGTCACATCAAAGCTGACGTCCTTCACCACGCCAATATCGCGACGGACAATTTCCAGAGAAAGATTGCGGACGCTGAGAAGCTTTCCTTCAGTCATTTTAAACCTCTCATGCGTGGGTCGAGTTTGTCGCGCAGAGCATCGCCGAGAAGGTTGATGCCAAGCAGTGTGAGGGCGATGCAGAGGCCGGGAAATAGGCCCAGCCAGACCGCCTGTTCGATGAAAGGGCGACCTGCGGCCAGCATGTTGCCCCATGTTGGTGCTGGGGGTGGCACGCCGAGACCGAGGAAGCTCAATGCGCTTTCCGAAAGAATGGCCCAGCCGAACATCGAGGTTGCAAGTACGGTGATCGGTGCGAGGCAATTCGGCAGGATGTGCCTGAACATCGTGAAAATTTCGCCATTGCCCATTACACGGGACGCTTCAACGAATTCGCGCTCCCGCAATGACAGCACGGCTCCCCGAACGACGCGCGCCATGGACGGGGTGTAGGCGATGCCCAGAGCGAAAATAATGCCGTATTGATTTGCGCCGAACACCGCGAGAAGTCCGAGTGCCAGCAGGATGCCGGGGAATGCAAGCAGTGCATTGTTCACCGCCATGATCAGACCATCGATCCAGCCGCGGGCATATCCGCTGATAAGACCGATCAGCGTGCCAGCGATCACCGCAAAACCGACCGTGAGGCAGCCAATCCAAACACTTGCCCGCGCGCCAACCATCAGGCGGCTGAGGACATCGCGCCCGAATTCATCGGTGCCCAGAAAATGAAGTGAGCCAGGTGCCACCAATTTCGCCGTGAAGCTTAGCTTCATGGGATCGAAAGGCGTCCAGAACAGGCTCAGTGCTGCGGTAGTAAGCAGAACAGCGATGAGAACGCCGCCAATCAGACCGTTGAGGGGAATGTGTTTCATTCGGCCACCACGCGCGGATCAAAGAGTGGGTAAAGAAGATCAACAATCAGATTGACGATCACATAGGACATGGCGACGAAGAGAAGGCAGCCCTGAATGACGGGGTAGTCGCGCTGGAAGATGCTATCGACCATCAGTCGGCCGAGGCCCGGAATAGTGAACACGGTTTCGATGACGGCGATGCCACCAAGCAGATTTCCAAGGATCAGACCGATCATCGTCCATGTCGGACCGAAGGCATTCTTGAATGCGTGCTTCCAGAGAACCGCCTGCTCAGAAAGTCCTTTGGCGCGGGCATGGGTGATGTAGTCCAGCCTTAGGACTTCGAGCGTGGAGGCGCGCGCCATGCGGATCAGGACACCGGCCTCATGGATGACGAGCGTCATGATGGGCAGGACCAGATAGAGCAGGCCAGAAACGAAATTGTCCGAAAGAGACACATATCCCAGCACCGGCAACCAGCCGAGCTTTAGCCCGAAGAACAGAAGCAAAAGCAATCCGAGCCAGAAGGTCGGGATCGAAAGCAGAACTGTCGCCGTACCGATCAATACCAGGTCCGTCACGCTGTTCTGGCGCCAAGCCGCGATCACACCGGCAGGTACTGCGATAAGGCTTGCCAAAATGACCGCGACAACGACGATCTCGCCTGAAACCATGAAGCGGGATACAACCAGCGGAAGCACCGGCTCCTTGTTGACGATGGACTGGCCGAAATCACCGCTCAGTACATTGCCCGCCCAGACGACAAACTGCTGCGGCAGCGACGTATCGAGGCCAAGTTCCGTGCGCATCTCGGCGATCTGATCCGGCGTCGCCATGTCTCCCAGCATCAGCGCTGCCGGATCACCTGGGATGAATCGAATGAGGGCGAAGACTGTGATTGCGACGATCACCAATGTGGGGATCGCCATCAGCAATCGATGGAATATGAATCTAATCATCGGTTCCCCTGAACACGATTGTCGGGACCGGATCTGCAAAGTCACCGGCTGTTATGATCGAGACTATGACGGATCAAAAAAATGAGCGCAATATTATGCGTTATACTCATAGGCTAATGCATAATCTGCAGATGGCACGCTTAACCAACATGGTCAGCGGCGGCGATCCTGATCATCGGGTTTAATGCTTTTGTGAGATTTCAATCTGGCGCTTAAGAGCGTCCATCAAAGCCTTTGCTGCCAGTGAGGCAGACGTTCCCACAGGCGTAGCGAGCGCGAATTCCTGCGTTGTAACCGGAGCGAAAGGCCGCTGTACGATTGGAAGGTGTCGGTAAAGATTGGCGAAAAAGCTGCTCAATATCGCGACACCCAAACCGTGCGCCACATAGGAACAGGCCGAACTATTGGTATGGGTCTCGATCTTCACATTTTGTTTTACGGCTTCGCGGCTGAAGGTCTGGTCGAGCAACATTCTCGTCGGTCTCTGGCGACCAATGAGGATGAGAGGGATGCCACGCAGATCCCGAGCGCTTATCTCTTTCATCGACGCCAGTTCGTGATCTTCCGGCAATACGCAGACGCTGGTTCCCGTCGCTACGATCTCCATATCGATACCGGGCAATGCGGGATGTTCGTTACGCAGGAAGCCGAAATCGATTACCTTCTGCTCAACCAGGCGCGCAATGTTGGACGTCGTTTCGAAAAAGGTTTCGATACGGACCGATGGATAATCACGCACGAAGTCCTTCATCATTGAGGGCGCGAAATTTTCCCACATACTGCTGGGCAGCCCTACCCGCACAAGTTCTGGCCCTTTTGCGCCATTTCGAAGATCTTCTGCCAGCCCTGAAAAGCGGTTCAATCCAAGCAATATGGTTTCGGCATCGCGCGCGAGAATGCCGGCCTCTGGCGTAGGAATAAGCCTGCCCTTATCCCGGTCGAAAAGCCTAAGTTGCAGATCGGTTTCCAGCTGCTGAAGCAGACGGCTCACACCGGACTGGCTCAGCCCCATGCTCTTCGCGGTCGCGATGGTCGACCCTGTTGCAAGCAGGGTTTTCAGAACCTCAAGCTGTCTGAAATTGATCATGCCTGCCCCGCCCCTCTCATACGGATATCAATTGGCTTAAGCCCATTCACGAATGTAGTTCAAGAACGGCAAAGCGATTTTTGGAAGCACGGAGAGCTCGGAACTGACGATGGCGTAATCGACGGAGATGGTCGGTTCAAGCGGAACGAATGCCAGTGGTAACGCCGCATATTCAAGCGCCAGCAGTTCGCTAACGATAGCAATGCCTAGTCCTTCTGCTGCAAGAGCGCAGCCGCAACCAACGGAATGTGCCTCTATTGCCGGTCGGCGGCGAAGACCGGCGCGATAGAAGATCGCTTCAAGCTCATGACGAACGGCCCGCTCCCGATTTAGAAGAATTAAGTCCTCGGTCTTCAACAGCTCAATGTCGATCTTTGAGTTTTGGGCAAGCGGATGGCTCTTGTTAAGGACGCAAATATTGCGCGTCGGCATGACATGCTCTTCACGAAGCCCCGGCGTTGGTGAAGGCAAGCGCGTGAAGCCGAGATCAACCGATCCCTCCGCCACCATGCGTTCAATCGCTAGGTAATTCCCAGACGCAATTTCGATTCTGACAGGACCGGCTTCGGCAACAAATCTCTTGACCAATCGCGGCACCAGCGTTGCGGAAAGACTCGCAGGAAAGGCGATCCTCAACGGAATTTCCGTCGAACGGCCCTCCTCTAGTTCCTGCGCTGTTATCTTCAGGACCGTGAGCTTGTCCGCAATGGCGCGGATTTCTGGGCCCAGCTTTAGGCCCTCACGCGTCATCGAAAGCCGGTTCTTATCCCTGTCGAACAACCGAACACCGAGATAAACCTCCAACTGATGCAGAAGCCGGCTGGTGTTAGATTGAGAAATACCGAGATCAACCGCAGCGGCGATGGTTGAGCCGGTGGCAGCAATCGCATCGAAAGCCTGAATATGCTTGATGCTGATCTGGACGCCGCCCGATTTCTTCATTCTCGTTCTCCCGGATAACGTCACCCGCCATTTGCATAAGATTGCACCAATGAACCCGCCCGTTCATCAATGCCGCTCAATCTGAAATTTGCAAGGAAGCGCCTGGATGACAACCGTCCTCGAAAAAATTGCCCGACAGCTCGTTTCAAGAACGTCCTTTTCAGCAATCGCAATAGAGCGGGCGGAAGACGCAATTGTGGATACGATCGGCTGCATGATTGCGGGCATGAATGACTCTACTCCTCGGTCCGTAGCCGCAGCGTTCCGTGACGAGATCATTGACGGCGGCGTATCGCTTGTTTTTACAGGAGGTCGTGCATCGCGCTCTATCGCTTCCCTGATCAACGGCACTGCCGCCCACTGCCTCGATTTCGATGACAATTTTCATCCGGCACGCGCCCACGCATCAGCGGTCCTGGTACCAGCGCTTCTCTCCGTCGCGACAAGCAGCGACGAGTTTTCGGGCCACATGCTGGTCCGAGCATATCTCGCCGGGCTGGAGGCGCAGGCATCCGTTGGCTTCGGCGTCATCCCCTCCCACTATAATCACGGCTGGCACGGAACCTCGACAATAGGCTGCATAGGGGCCGCCGCCAGCGTAGCCGTTCTTTTAGGACTCAACGAAGCTCAGATAGCAAACGCAATGAGCCTCGCCACTAGCATGGCCTCGGGCCCGAAAGGACAATTCGGCACTAGCGCAAAACCCTTCCATGCAGGCATAGCGGCCCGGAACGCCGTCGACGCAGCCCTGCTTGCCGAAACTGGTTTGGGTGGCAGGCTCGATATCCTCGAACGTCCGCAAGGTTTTCTAGATCTCTTCGGGGGCAATGAGGCAACGGGTTGGGCAGACCTCTCATGGGATGAGAAGCACATTATCGAAACCCGCGGTCTCGTCACGAAACTCCACCCATGCTGCGCCTCAACCCACCGGGCCATCGATGCCGCGTTGGACCTCCAAAGGGAGTATGGATTTTCGATTGATGACATCGAACACATCGATACGAAAGTTGGCCGATCTGCATCTGACAACCTAGCCTATCCTGATCCTTCCGATGAGATGCAGGCGAGATTTTCCATGCAATATTGCTTGGCCGTCGCGCTCTTGAACGGCGGGCTCTCGCTTCGTGATTTTACTCCTCAAGCTGCTATCCGGCCCAGTTTGCGCGTCCATATGTCGAAAATCACAATGAGTTCTTACAGCGCAGAAGAAGAACGCGGCGTCGAGCGTCTACCGCATCAAGTCCACATCTCGTTAAAGGATGGGCGTAGGATCTCCACGCAACGACTTCACACCAACGGCTCGGTAGAGTCCCCCCTTACTGACGATCAAAAGCTTGCGAAATTTGAGGATTGCTTGCGGTGGGCGGGTCTTCACGACCGAAGGATCCCATACGCCGAGTTTAGAACCAAGTTCGGACAGGACAGCATCAAAGCAATAACTGACACGATTTTTCCAGGTTAAGGCGACATTGGGCGACGGGGGACACCTAACAAGTTTTGAGTAGCGTTATCTGCTAACAATTTCCAAGAATTGCTTTCGCACGTCATTTCTGCCGTAAATTTCGAGAGCTTCGAGTATGTTACCGATCGTCGAGAACCGGAGGCAACATACATTGAGGGAAATCCGACAAGACAATCGCAGGCAACTGTACTTGCCGGCAATGCGCAGCGAACGCAGGATCTGGTTTTTCCCGTCACAGTGAAACTCAACGCGAAAAATCAAAGCGGTGATGGTCAATCGTATCTTCTTCAACCTGGAATGGCCGTTTCGATTGAAGCAAAAATCGGCCAGCGCAGGATCATCGAATATCTGTTGTCTCCGGTGATGGAAGTGGTCTCAACTTCCCGTCAAGAGCGCTATTATTTGCGCGTCAAATGTTCCATTGCTTGATAGCGAATTACTGCTCACGCCGTCTCTACTGTGGTTGTAAGAAACTGCATTCCGCCCAGTTTTGCTCTTGGCGGGAATCGAACCAGCGTTTCGCAGAACCGCCTCCCATTGCCACCATTGCAACCCACCTACCCTTTCAGTTATTGCAGATAGCGGTCTTGTTCGGTATATTGGCGGCTCAGGAGAAATCATCATGG
>NZ_JBBBVQ010000037.1:0-20020 GCF_037199735.1 Oryzifoliimicrobium ureilyticum
CGGCCGACACGTGCACGAAGACATCCGTGCTGCCATTGTCAGGCTGAATGAAGCCGAAGCCTTTGGTGGAGTTAAACCACTTTACAGTACCAGTGTTCATAACGATTTCCTTTCAAAGCAACCGCTGTGGTTCCCGCGATGCCTTGCGAGATAAGATCGATTATTTGAGAGGAAATCCAACGGGAGCTAAAAGCTCTGGAACGACGTCACAAGCATTGGTCGATGAAGAAGATATAAGCTCAATTTTTGGTTTTGCAATGCCTACCTCTTTTTTCTAGGCTCCTGCTGTCTTGGTCGTTTCGAACCTGGGTCGCCCAACCAGCCTCGCGTGCGGTCAATGCCGGCCTCCAGCATGCGGCCCTGAATTTTCCAAAGGACTTTCGCTTTTAACGGCAAGGTACACCGTGGGCCATGCCCTTGATGAGATTGATCTCGATGACGGGTTTGCCGCTTTCATTGAGCCAGATCTTACGACTATGCCATTGATGGCTCCCTCACATCCGGTGCGTCGGAGACCTGATGCACGGTGGCCCACTGATGGACGATCTGCTCGGCATTCGAAATGCCTGCCCTACGCCTGAGGCGGTTCCGTAAGGAAGCCCGCCGATGATCGAGCCGGCAGCAAACAATTCGGGAATCGCGCCTCCGGCGGACAGTCCGATGATGAAGATCTTATCAGGATCAAACGTGAGCTCCCCGAGTGACCGGCGCGATAGCGGCCGCTTCAGGAAACGAGACCAAGCGCCGGCTTCCTTCGTCCCACAGGACCAGCTTTACGCATTGCAGGCTCTGCCACAGCGTGATCCTGCCGATTTCGGCGAGTTCAGGATGGTTTCGGAGGACCTCCGGCAGGCGATAGTAGGGAACCTTGCTGGAGAGGTGATGCACGTGGTGGATGCCGATGTTACGGGTCAGCCAGCGCAGAGGACGCGGCAGATCGTAATGCGAGGCACCGTGCAGAGCGGCCCTTGGAAATTGCCACTCCGGCTCTTTCGACCAGTGCGTCTCCTCGAATTGATGCTGCACATAGAAAAGCCAGACGCCAATCGACCCCGCCAGGAGGACGATCGGCAGATGAACGACAAGGAAGGATACCGGGCCGACCGCCCAGATCAGGAGCGCAGCGATCACCATCACTGCAGCGTTTGTGGCCATCGTTGACATCCAGGGAAGCACGCCATCGCGCATCATTCCCATCGGCAGCCGTTGCTGAAACAGGAAAAGCCAGGCCGGGCCGATGCCAAACATCACCAGCGGATGCCGATAAAGGCGATATCCAATCCGTCCCCACCGCGATCGTCCATAATATTCTGTCACGGTGAGAGTGGTGATATCCCCGACGCCGCGCTCATCAAGATTGCCGGCCGAAGCGTGATGCGTGGCATGCGCCCTGCGCCAATAGTCATACGGAGTCAGCGTGAGGACACCGAGAACGCGTCCTGTCCAGTCATCGAAGCGCCGCCGGGCAAAGAAGGAGCCGTGGCCGCAATCGTGCTGGATCATGAACAGCCGCAGCAGAAACCCGGCTGCCGGGACGATTAGTATCAAGCCCCACCAGAAGCCGAAATGAACCGCCAACCAGGTCAGCATCCAGAAGACGGCGAAAGGGATGGCTGTGACGGTCAACTCGAACACGCTGCGGCCCGCATGCGGCGTGCGATATTTGGCAAGGATTTTGAGCCAGGCTTTTTCGTCCGAGCCTTGGTCCGTGGATGACTTTGTTTCCACGATCATTGCTGCTGGCCCGCTTTCTGCAGGGCTGCCGTGCGATAGAAGTGTTCAGCGTGCTGATAAAGGTTTTCCGCCTCGACCCGGTCACCGGCTTGGGCGGCTTCTCGGGCTGAAACCATATATTGTTCATATCGTCTCATCAGGTTCTGCAGGCTCGATATTACTGTCGTATTCGCGGTGGCCCGAGCACGGCTGCTGGCAGATGGAGTAGAATTTCGGTGTGGTGATTTCAAAAGAACAATTCAAGCCGTCATGAGGCTTGCTCCATAAAGGTCGTGATTCGGGAATGATTGACGGCGACCAAATCAAGCGGACTCGCAAGTGGTATCGCCCCTCAGGACGGCATCGCAGTCGAGGGACGTTTACCCCGGCATTGCGGCCGTTTGATGTTGCCTGGCCTCCCGTGTCGGCTCCAAAGGATGCTAACCCCATGCAGAGAGAGTCAGCCGGTCAGGGTGCCCAGCAGGTCGGCGATCTTGATCGTCGAGAAGTTCGAGAACGTGTCACAGATGGCGTAAGGTAGCACGATCTGATCGTTGTGGCGCATCGCGCCGCATGTGTAGACGACGTTTGGAACATATCCCTCCCTTTCCGACGGCTCCGGGTGAACGAGCGGCTCTTTCGAGCGGGCGAGAACTTTGGACGGATCGCGCTTGTCGAGAAGGGCTGCGCCGATTGCGTATTTTCGCACGGGTCCCACACCGTGGGTCAGAAGCAACCAACCCTCGTCGAGCTCGATCGGCGATCCGCAATTCCCCATTTGCACGAATTCCCATGGAAATTTCGGCCCAAGAATGATCTCGCCGCCATTCCAGACGTGGAGATGGTTGGAGCGGATGAGATAAAGGTTTTCATTGTCCTGGCGACCGATCATCGCATATTGGTCGTCGATCTTTCGCGGGAATAAAGCCATTCCCTTGTTCTTGGCGGCTGTCCCGGCGAGAGGCGTCATCCGAAACGACAGAAAATCTTTGGTCTCGAGGAGCTCGGACCGAATGTCTCTGCCATTATACGCCGTATATGTGGCGTAGAAAGTTTTCTGACCAGCCTCTTCGAACTCGACGAAGCGAGCATCCTCGATGCCGTTCGACTGCGCAGCGGTGACTGGAAATATCACCCGTTCGCTGATTGGCTGTTCGGAGGAAAATTTCAGTTCCAAAGGCTCATCGGGCGATGAAGGTGAGGGATTGTCGAACGAGGGAATGGACGCAAGCCGCGCCGTGGGTTCGATGTCCACGGTGCCATTCTGATCGACAATTCCCGATCTGAAGGTGAGAGACGAAACATGTCCTTCGCCGACCGCACGCAGGCTTAAGATAAAGCGCTTGCTGCCGCGCGGCACGCCCGACTGATCCGCGTGGGCGACTATGCTCGGGTTGAACAAAGCGGATGCCTCGAAGGAGTATTCGTGCATGAAGTATGCGCCGACGAGTTGGCGTTGCACCTTGTTGAAAGCAATGTGGGGCGCGAACGCTCCCTCCATTTCGATAGCGCGCTTTTCGAACGTCGCCAGCAGATTGCGGTGTCGGCCCTCGAAATTTTCGAGAACCTCGGCCAGTTGCTGCTCTGCGACCTCAAGGTCGAGGCCGAGCACGCGATCCACGATGTGATTGGCCCGCGTCTTATCGGTCGGTTTGAAGTCTCGCGGTTCCGTAGCGGGTTTGAAGCGCCGCACCACGACGCGTGTGGGATCCGGTCGTAGGAAAAGTGCTTGGCGGTTGAGAAATGCTGTCTGTGACAAGATGATCTCGATCTGGTTGGAGGCAGCGCCGCACTTAAGCAGTCAGCGCGCGAAGGGTGGTAAATGTCGAGGGATGACCGCTGGCGCGTGAAAGTTTGCGAAACTCCACAAGGCCGAGGAGATAGCAGACCACGGATTCGCCGCCTCTGTTTTCATTGAGACGCGTGGGATGCAGACCGTCGCGGCAACTGCCCGTTTCGAGATCCACGACCGGCAATGAGAGATCGTTGCTGCCGAGGAACCAGGCGAAAGCCTTTGCAGCCTCTTCTTTCCATGTGATGTCGTGGCTGACCCGCCAGGCGGCATGACATGCAGCGATCGTCGCTGTCGCCTCCAGAGGCTGTTGATCGAAGACCTTCACCTTTCTCGTCCGATCTGTAAATCCATCCGTGCCGATAGGCCTGAATAGTCCTTCAGGGCTCGTCTGTATCGTCATCAGCCATCGCAAGGATTTGAGCCCTGCTGCCACGTAATCGGGGCGTTCAGCACTCAATCCCGTCGCGATCAGGGCCTGAGACAGCCGGGCATTGTCGTAGGACAGTCCTTCCTCGAACCAGATCCATCTTATTTTCCCGACACGATGGAAGATATCCACCAGCCTGTCGGCCAGTGTCGAACGGATTTGCTGGGCCAACATGTCTTGAGGGGAGGCTGCGCAATAGCCGTCCAGGCCCAAGAGCGCAAACGCCCAGGCGCGTGGCGAGCCAAAACCTTCAACGGTGGGCAATGCCTGCGCGAATAAGGCCGCGGCCCACGCGCGCCGGGATGGGCTTGCGTCGCTACGGGAGCATTCTCCAAGAGCCCAGAGCGTTCGGCCGTGGCTGTCCTGCGATCCTTTATCTTCCAGCCAGCGTCGGTCGAAGCCCATGAAGTTTCTAAAATGTTTCTCGTCAGGGTTCCAGGCGTGCTGCACGAAGGACGCGAAGCGCGCGGTGAGGGCGTCCGGCAACAGTCTCTCGCCAGGTTCGTTGAGAGCAACCGACAACAGAAGCGCGCGGGCATTATCATCGACACAGTAGCCGTGCGCCCGATCCGGTACCGAATAGACGGCATGTTGGAACAGCCCCGTATCGTCGCACATCGACATGAAGTAGCCGAGCTGCGGCTCGGGGAGGGTGGGGGCCTTGCGCATCACGACATTCGTTGGTGCTGCGGGCTGGCGTGCGCGATTTTGAAACGCCACCTGTGAGAACAATGCGAGATAGCGCTCGGCGGTCTTTTGCCACGTCATCGGTCGACTGGTTTGGTAGGCGCGCCGGCGCATTGCGTCGCGTCTTGCGTCGTCGGTGAGAAGCGACGCAATCTCTCGGCCGATAGCCGTCGCGTCGCCGAATGGAACGAGTACGCCGCGTCCCTCGGCCAGCAGTTCTTGCGCATGCCAATAAGGTGTAGAGACGACGGCCTTCCCGAGACCGAAGCTGTAAGCCAGAGTGCCCGACGTCATCTGCGCTTCGTTGAGATAAGGCGTGGCATAGACATCGCACATGGAGATGAAATTCAGCAACGTTGCCTTGTCGACGAAGCGATCGAGAAACACCACGCTGTCCTCGATGCCCAGGTCGTTTACCCGCTTTACCAGGCTTTCGCGATAGGCCTCACCTTCGTCGCGCACGAGATTGGGATGGGTTGCTCCCAGGATCACGTAAACTGCATCTGGGCGGCTTTCCAAGATCAAGGGCATCGCGTCGATCATGACTTCGATGCCTTTGTTTGGTGAGAGAAGCCCGAACGTCAGGATAACCGAGCGCCCGTCGAAGCCAAGGTCAGCTTTCGAGAATGCCGGTTCCAAAAACGGCATGTCGGGAATTCCATGGGGAACGACCTCTATCTTGCCGGCCGGCACATGATAGACCTCGGACAACAAAGTCCTGCCCTTTTCCGCCATGACCACCACTTTTGCAGACAGGTCGATGATTTTGTTCAGGACGCTGCGCTGGCCGGAATTTGGCTCCGCAAGAACCGTGTGCAGCGTGGTGACGATCGGCATCTTCAACCGCGACAGCAGCGCAACAATATGATCTCCGTCCTCGCCGCCAAAAATTCCGAATTCGTGCTGCAGGCAGGCGACGTCGAAAGTGCCGGCGTTCAGGACATCTGCCGCATGAATATAATCGTCGCGGTTGTTATCGGCTATCGCGAGACGGACTTCAGGGGGGTAACCGTAGACATGACCATGGTCCGTCATAGCCACGATCGCCGTGGCGACACGAGCGGGAGATTTCGAAACGGCCTGCTGCAGATCCGTCGTGAAAGTGGCGATACCACAGCGGCGCGGCAGGGAGTTGCCGATGAATGCGATATTTTTGAGCTGATTCATAGCGAAGCTCCTGACGAGCGGAATGGAATGACGCTTCGCCCTTGGCGACCACTTTCAAGCTCGGAACCGGGTTGCGATCCGACTTCGGCCGGGAGCTGCCTCAGGAGCCCTGTCGCGGGCGCGCTTGCTGCGGTGGCAATGAGCAAGACAATTCCGTCGGGCCCGACACGGATGTCGGCGCGATCAGCTTCTGCGAAAAACCCATCGCCAATCCTCGCTGTCAGCGATCCAATTGTGCCGCCTCCCGCGACGACCAGAGCCCAGCTTTCGCGGCTCGCGGTCAACTCCCAAACGGTGTCGGCAGGGAGGTCCAACCGTTCGAGGGTGAAGAACACACAAGACATAAGCTCGGCGCGCTCGACGGTGATATGGCGTGGTAGCTTCCTGCTGCTTGCCGGTTCCAGCCGTGCCACGGCTATGGCTTGGTCGATATGCAGTTCTCGCGAACGTCCATGATCCCAGATGCGAAATGTCGTCTCGTTGCGTTGTTGGATCTCAGCGATGACCAGACCTGCACCAATGGCATGCACGGTGCCAGCCGGGACATAAAACACGTCACCGGCCGCGGCCTCCTGCCAGTCGAGAAGGCCGTCAATTGATCCGTCGAGCGCAGCCTTCCTGAATTCGAGCTGTGTCAGTGGCCGATTGAGACCTACGGCGACCTGCGCCCCGTCGTCCGCTGCCAACACATACCAAGCTTCGCTCTTGCCGCTTTTCATCCCCATCGACTTGGCGGCAGCATCATCGGGATGAACCTGTATCGACAGTGTTTCCCTCGTAAACAGGAGCTTCAGGAGGAGTAGACGGTCCTCCCCTCCCTCTTCGCCACAGTCAAACGAGATTTCGCCGACCGGGCTATCCTGATGGTTTTTCGGTGCCCATGGCCCGAGATCAAGACGACCCCATGGCTTGAGAATTGTTCTCACACTGGCGCGGTCGATTGTCATGATGGTCTCCTTGATCTCGCCGCTAAGATCGGGGTGACCTGAGATCGGAGTGTATCGGTGTTGCTGCTGCGCTGTCGGTACGGTCCCGAGGGGCAGTAAGGCCTGGAACGTATCTGCGGTGCCGTGATCTTATCCTGGCTCGGCTGCGACAATTACGCAGCATCCGTGACTCGGCGGGAATGCAGCGGCTTCATGGTTTTCGGACCTTGCCGTTCGCATCTTGTCCGTTGTTGAGACAAGCTTGGCTTGCGAGTGAAGTTTTTCCTTCGCTGCCAGTTGATCGGGTCCTACGAGTCTCGAGGTTGCTCAAGGGGCAATAGACGGCGCCAGCGTTTTTTCAAATTCCTCCCTCGACACGGGCCACGCCTCGGTGCGCCCGTTGGAGCTAAGGAGCAAGGTCATTGTCGTATGATAAGCCTCCCATGTGACGTCGATGGGCTCCTCATCAATCTGAAGCTCGAAGACGCCTGGTGGATGAGGTTGCGCCATCCCAGGAAGCTGGAACGGTCGAATGATCGTTATGCTTTTCACTGTGATATTCATGACGGCACGGTTTCTGTCGGGAGAATGCTGAACTCTCTGTGGGGGGCCGATCCCTTTATCTGCCGGCATTTCGGAGGAGGTCTATTTCCTTGGCGATGGGTCCTAGGAGCTTCCGCAATCGGTTCTCCTCCACCTGACCAAGGCGAAATCTTTTCGAAAACTCGCTCACAAGCACAGTTTTCGCTGCTCCTGGTTGGGGCGGTGGGGTCGATTTGGCTGGATGCTTCACGATCGTATCCTTTCAGGATCACGGGATGCTCAATGAAAATGGGTGAGATCCAGCGTGATGGCGCTGGATCGAGTCTTTGAATAAGCTGAGGTCGCGGCTTCCAGGATTCTTGACCGCAACGAATCAAAAGCCGTCAGGTAGTCTGCTTCGCTGGCATTTCGATGCGATTTCTGTCGTCAAAACTACGAGCTTCGTTTGGAAACGAGATGCCCATCAGCGCCCACCCTCATCTTGCCATCGATCAACAGCGCTACCGTCGGGTTGAGGATCAAGGCTTGCTCGAGTCGATGACTGTTGCCGCTTGGCGAGAGAACTC
This sequence comes from Oryzifoliimicrobium ureilyticum, assembly GCF_037199735.1. Classification (NCBI taxonomy): domain Bacteria; kingdom Pseudomonadati; phylum Pseudomonadota; class Alphaproteobacteria; order Hyphomicrobiales; family Rhizobiaceae; genus Oryzifoliimicrobium; species Oryzifoliimicrobium ureilyticum. Next base: position 7,825 of record NZ_JBBBVQ010000037.1, read on the forward strand.
AGGAGAGCCGATTTTGTCCTCACACCCCTGCGGGACTCTGTTGAGAGAAAGAGTGAGGCGTCACGTTTCATGTCGGAGCTCGCGTCCGACCCCGATCCCCGAAGGCCGGCGGACGTTAGGACCTCCCTGACCAGCTTGAAGCCGGCGGGGTAGATATGCGACGCTGCTGGATTGGAAGACATTACGTCCTCCTTTGTTGGGGCAAGGTTTTGCACCCTTGATGACAGCGCCCTGAAGACGAGCCGTCACTACCATCTAAGTCGTGCTGAAATACTGGATTACAAGGGGGAGGTCGGGCAAAGACGTCCGGAGCCATAAATAAGGACCGTTGGGAACTAAGCTCGAAAAACCAAAAAAGGGGGAAAGGATTCTGGCATCGACGCGAACAAATAGCGGGCCAGAAGTCCAGCTCCCTTCAAGAGCCCACCATCACGAGAAATTCTCCAGCACCGCCATGAAGGTGTGACGATCGCCCTGACCTTCAGTGAGGCGAACCCGCCCTTCGATGTCGGCGAGATGGTGGTCCATCAGATGCTGCGCCTTGGCCAGATCCTTGGACTTCAGTGCGCTGACAATCTGGCGGTGATGATCCGCACCACAGTCGTCCTGCTTCTCTTCCTCATAAAGTGCCATCACCAGTGAAAGCCGGGCAACGATCTTGGACAGCATCTCCGTCATGACGGCATTGCCGCCGAGATCAGCCAGGACGATATGGAACTTGCCGGACAGGACTGTTTTCGATTTCTCGTCGCCGTGATGATGGATCTGCTCTTCCTCAAGCGTCAGGGCCTCAAGCGTGTCGAGTTGCTCGGTCGTGGCTCTGTCGATGACGAGTTCGAGAATGACGTGTTCGAGTTTGCGGCGGGCCTCGAACAGAGCCTTGGCCTCTTCGATGCCGGGCTCGGCAACGAACGTTCCGCGATTCTTCTTGCGCTCCAGCAGGTGATCGCTTTCTAGGACGCCGAGCGCGCCGCGCACGACCGTGCGGCTGACCCCGAAATGGTCAGCTATCGCGTCTTCCAGGATCTTTGTCCCGGGCTTAAGGGCGCCTTCGCCGATGGCGGTGGCGAGCGTCGTGCGGATACGCTCTGACACATCGTCACTATTGCTTTCAGTGGCTTCCGTAGGGCCGGTAGTCTTGGGCGCCGCTTTGGCGCTTTGACGGCGCGTTCTTTTCATGACCTGCTCCAAATCCCCTTACGAGGATATAATTTTATCCATGAGAATGTGGATGCGTATATCCCGACTGCCGAAAAAAGCCAGTCCGTCCAATGATTATTGATGGGTATCGGCGGCTAGCCCGCCGATGCCTTCGTCAAATCAAGCTGCGTGCTGCTTTGCGATGGTGCCGGAAAGCTTAATGCCGCTTTCCAGGCAGAGCACCTCGATGAAGCGAGCCGAATTCCTGATGAATGTTACGGCTTGCGGATATCCGTAAGACTGGGTCTCATAGGTGGGATAGCCGTACTCGCTTGCCTCATAGGCTTCCCAATCGGGAATCTCGCCCGATTTCACCCGCGTCTCGAAGTCATCCACCAAGGCCATATAGGCGTCCAGCTCCTCGGCATTCAGATCCGGATGCGCAGCGCGCCAGACGGGATCGTCGATCTGGATGCACTGGCGCGGGTTCGCTTTGCGAGGCTTGTCTTCCACCGATGCGGCCACTTCGAGCGACAGGTTCAGATCCGGATTCGCCTTGGCGAGGATCGGCAGGATCGCTGCGAAATCGACGATCCCTTTGCCGACCGGGCGAGTCTGGAAATCCAGCCCACCGGCTGCGCGACCGACATAGGCGTCTTTGATATGGGTCTGGCGAACTTGAGGAGCGACGCGCCTTGCGGCATAGACCGGATGCTCGCCGCGCTGCAGCCCGTTGGCCGTATCGAAGACGACACCCATGCAATCCTCACCAACCTTTTCGATCAATCGCAAGATCTCGAAGGACGTGATCTCGTCATGGGTTTCCATGTTGAGGTGGACGCCATTGGCGCGTGCCACGGGAGCTAGCTTCAGCAGAACCTTTTCGATGGCGAGCAACTGTTCGTCCCAGGTGACGTCGGTGCGAAATCGGTCGTTCGCCAGCCTTCCGGGATATTCCGACTTGAAGTTGCCCGGCGAAATCCACAGTTCGCGGCAGTCGATGGCGGCACTCGCCTCGATCATGCGGGTGAAGCCCAATATGATATCACCGTCGCCGATCGCGCGGAATTCCGGTGCTTCGGCGCTGCAATAGGGGTTGATCTTGCCGACGCCACTTTCAAGATAGAGGCCCAGCTCATCCGCCCTCGTTTTGATGTCCCGCAAGGCACCCTTATCGAGCGTCGGGCTCATATCGAGAACCGTCGGAAAGAAGAGGCCGCCGAGGCCGAGTTCCTTGACGTGGTCGAGGCTCGCCAGTGGTCCGCGCTTCAGGAATTCGGGGAGTTTTTGGCTGTCGATGCCTAATCTCATGGGTCTTCTCCTTGGAGTTTCCAGTTGGGGACGCTGCGATGGCGATCCCTGCTTGATTGAGTGGTCCGCTTTGGTTGCCCGGATTGGATTAAAGGTGTCGGGCGCATCTCAGGCACGCCGCCGCGTCTCCTTCTGCGCGGTGGAGGAGCGGCCTTTCGGGGCGAGGTGCTTTTCAAGATAATGCTGGCCAATCGAGGCGACGGTGGTGATCGCGAGATACCAGAGCGACGCCACGCATAAGAGTTCGATGACGAGGAAGTTACGGGCATAGATCGCCTGTGCCTGCGTCAGGAGGTCTTGCATGCCTATGACGGAAACGATGGCACTCGCCTTCAGCATGCCGATCGCCTGATTGCCGGTTGGCGGCACGATAAGACGGACGGCCTGCGGAAGGACCACCGTCCGCAGGGTCTGGATCGGCCGCAGGCCGAGCGAAGACGCGGCTTCGCGCTGTCCACGATCCACGGCGGTCAAGCCGCCGCGAATGATTTCGCTCATATTGGCGGCCTCATGCAGACCGAGCGCCAGAAGCCCGGCCAGCGCCGGCGTGACGAGATCGTTGACCGAAATCGTATAAGTGCCGAAACCGACCTGCGGAATGAACAAGGCAATATTGAACCAGAAGAAGACCTGGACGATCAGCGGCACGCCCCGAAACCACCAGACGAAGCCGGCCGCCATGGCCTTCAACACCACATTCTGGCTGGTCGCCATGATGGCGACGACGCAGCCGATGGCGATGCCCGATATCATCGCGGCTGCCGTCAATTCCAGCGTCAGGACGACGCCACTCAGAATCGTCGGGTCAATCATGTAGCGCGGGATCTCGCTCCATTGAACGCTTTGGTTTCGCCCGATGACGAGGAGCAGGAGAGCCAGCGCGAAGATCGCGCCGGTGCCAGTGACGAGTTGCCCGATCCGGACCGTTTTACCGACCGGAGGAGCCAAACCCATGCTGAGTGTCTGTTGGGCAAAGGACATGAGCTCAATCCACCGGCATGCTATGGGCATCGTTGACTTTGACCGTTTTGACGGCGAGGGGCCCAAGGCTCCACTTCTTCATGACGGTTTCGTAAGCGCCGCTGTCGACCATATGCTGAAGGCTGGCGACGACGGTATCGCGCAGTTGCTTGTTGTCCTTGGCGACGAGCATGCCGAGATAACCAACCGCGAGGCGGATATCCGGAAGCGCCTGCAGGCCCTTGCCGTTGCCTGTCTGATGTTCCGTCGTGTAGACGCTCGTGGCATAGCCGTTGACCGTCGCATCCGCACGGCCGGTGCGCACGGCCTGGAGCACGTCGGGCATTTTTGGGATCGACAGAATGTCGATCGGCGTCGTGCATTTCTTCGAGGCAGCTTCCACCATGCGGTTCTGGAACGTGCCGACCGGGACCGCGACCTTCTTGCCGCCGAGATCCGCCATGCTCTTGATGCCAAGCGGATTGCCCTTGATCGTCATGATTGTCGTCGCGTCATACATATAGTCGATGACGTCGACCTGCTTCTCCAATTCGACATCGTCGTTGATGCCGGAGATCGTCATATCGAAGCGCTTCGACATGACCGCGGGGACAATTGCTGCACCGGCGCCGACATTGGTCATCTGAATATCTACACCCAGAATGACGCCAAGAGCCGCTGCGATATCGGCATCGATGCCGATCAGCTTGCCGGCTTCGTCCTGGAAACTGATCGGCGGGGTGAGGTCGGTCGCAATCTTGATGACCTTAGAAGTCTTGATCGCAGCAGGCAGGCCATCGGCCAGCTTTTGGTTGAACGCGACGCCGGGCAGTTTCGCAATTTCGGCGTCTGCGGTCATTTTGACAGCAGGCCCTTCTGCTGCCTGGGCCGACAAGGCGATTAACAGTGTAAACGCGCCGGCAATGCTGGACTTCAAAAGTCGGTTGATGCTGCTCATGCCAATCCCCTTTTCGTTTTGTAGGCTGTGTTCGCATTCTCGGGGATTTCAATGCAATCACCGTGCCAATTCGGCGTCGACAACGATAAGTAATTGATGCGATTGTGTATTATGTTTGGGCGGTTCATAAACATTTCCTGCCGAACATTGTTTCGCATATTCATGCGAACATTATCCGATTATTTTTTAACCTGAAAAGCTGCCGGAGGCCAAAAGGGCGAATAACCGCTATTTTAAAGGCCATATAGGGGAATTGACGCCTCACTTTGGTGACAAGCAACCCGAAATATAACCGACTCTGGCCGGCTGGCAGGCCTTTTTCAGGCGGGACTGCCGTGCGATTACTGCTCATTTTATGAACTGAGCACGGCGACAATTTGTGCAAAACAAAAAGTGTAAAGATATCCGATCTTCGTGAATTATATTGTTTCGAATGTTTGTAATTCAAAAATAAACTCGCGAAAGCAATGGCTTGAATGGACGGATGGGAGCGCCTTGAAAACTGGCACGGCGCTTGCAGTTCCTTTGCCATCAACACGTTCGACACCAGATTTTTGCGCCAGCGGGCTCTTCGCCTCGATCCAGAGCGGGAATTTCGCTCCGACGGATTGGTCGACCAAGAGGGAATTTTCATGTCTCATACTGCCAGTGTCATGGAGGGGAAGCAGCTTAGCGTACGAGGCCTGACCCATAGTTATGGTGGCCAGAACGCGATCAGCGATATCTCGTTCGATATCGAGGCTGGCGAGATCGTGGCGCTTCTTGGCCCGAGCGGCTGCGGCAAATCGACGGTGCTGCGTGCCATCGCAGGGCTCATCCATCCCAAGAGCGGTGCGATCACGCTTGGCGGCCAGGATCTGGCGCATGTCTCGGCTCGCGCACGGGGCATCGGCATGGTGTTTCAGAATTACGCGCTCTTCCCGCATCTGACGGTCGCCGAAAACATTGCTTATCCGCTTGCTTGCCAGCAGGTGTCGCGGGCCGAGCGTCGGGACCGTGTCGAGGAGATGCTCTCTCTCGTCCAGCTCAGCGGCTACGGCAATCGGCTACCGCGGGAACTCTCGGGCGGCCAGCAGCAGCGCGTCGCCGTGGCCCGCGCCATTGCCGGACGGCCATCGCTCCTTCTGCTCGATGAACCCTTCGGTGCACTCGACCGGGCCCTGCGCTTCGACCTGCAGGTCGAGCTTCTGCATCTTCAAAAGACCCTTGGGATCACGACGCTGATCGTCACGCACGATCAGGAGGAGGCGCAGAGCCTCGCCGGGCGTCTCGTGCTGATGAACAAGGGCAATGTCGAGCAGATCGATACGCCGATGGCTGTTTACGACCGGCCGAAATCGCTGTTCGTGAACACCTTCATCGGTCAGGCCAATGTGCTGCAAGGCAAGGTGGATCTGTTCGAAGGCGATACGACCTGGATCTCTGTCGGCGAAAGCAAAGTCCTCGTTCTCCCGCGCCGTTTGAACTTTACCCTCGGCTCGGCGGTCACCTTGACGTTCCGGCCGGAAGAAATCCGGTTGGTCACGGCGCCCAGCGCCACGGCACTGCCCGTCAAGGTCGCTGTTTCCGTGCCGCTCGGCCCGACCCTCGTTCATGACCTGATGCTTGAAGACGGCACAAGTCTCCGTGCGTCGGAGACGAGGGGTCCTTTCACATCGATACCAGAGGCAGGGGCAAAGCTCTTCGCCGAGGTAGACACAGAGCGGGTCCATGTCTTTCCAGCCCAAGACCTGATTTCCGGCTGAACCGGAACCATCCGCAGAACGTGAATGCCAGATCGTCGATCAACAACCAACAGAGGTGAATGCCATGACCAATTTCAATATCACCCGCCGCCATTTCGGGATGCTTGCTGCCGGGGCGGCAGCAGCAGCCGCGCTTCCGCTTGCCGCACGGGCAGCCGGCGGCGCGGCGGTCGCCGCCACCTTTCCCGGCAACTGGGAGGACGGCTATCGCAAGGTTCTGTCGCCGATCGTCAAGCAGTCGGGCTATGACCTGACCATCGCCCCCGCTCTTGCGCAGGACCAACTCGCCAAGGTGATGGCGAGCCCCGGCAACCCGCCCTATGACACGCTGCTCATGTCTCCGGGCCAGACCGCTGTCGCGCTCGACAATGACCTCATCCAGAAGATCGACCCGAGCCGGCTGAAGAACTGGTCGATGCTCGATCCGAGCTTTCAGGGTGAATATGGTCCGACGGTCACGATCGAAGTCAACGGCATAGCTTATAACCCCGATCTCGTGCCACGCCCGAAGGGCTATCGTGATCTTTTCGAGAACCCGGCGTATAAGGGCCTCGTCTCCTGGACGGGCTTTGCCTCCAACACCGCCGTCATGGCTTACACCGAGATTGCCAAGATCTACGGCTCCGGCCCGAACGACATGGAAGCCGTCTTCAAGCTGTTCAAGGACCATCCGGAGCATTTGAAGGGTGTCGTCGACAGCACCAACCACCAGATGACCCTCTTCCAGCAGGGCGAGATCGCCGTCTTCATGTGCTCGACCGGCAATGTCGCACGCCTGAAGAGCCTCGGCCTCAAGGCCGAATATGTGGCGCCCGAGACGGGTTCGCCAGCTGCCCCGGTCAACATTCATCTGACCAAGGGTTCGAGGAACCTCGATGCCGCCTATGCCTACATGGATGCGGCGATCTCCAAGGCCGCGCAGGATGCCTTGAAAATGCCGCCGACCGAGATGTTCCCGACCAACAAGGACGTGGCGCTGACGCCCGGCATCGAAGCCTACGTCACCCGCGATCAGCTCTCGAAGATGGTCTATCCGGACTGGGCGGCGATCAACAAGAACCGCGACGAATGGATCCGTAAGTTCGACGCACTCGTGGCCGGCTGAGGGTAATCCGATGAAGGCGAGCGGCTTTCCATACATTGTCCCGATGCTTGTGTTGTCGCTGGTGTTCTTTGCGACGCCGCTCGCCGTTCTCGTCGGCTACAGTTTCGTCGGCCCTGAAGGCGCGAGCCTGCACAATTATGGCCGTTTCTTCGGTGACGCGTTCAATTTTCGCGTCCTGATCAACACCGCCCGCCTCGGGCTGGAAACCGTGATTGGCACGACGCTACTCGGCGTGCCGATCGCGCTTCTCTACTGGCACTCAGGCCGCAATTTCCGTCAGGTTATCATCTTCCTGACGCTGATCCCGATGCTGACGAGCAATGTCGTGCGGACCTTTGCGTGGATCGTCATTCTCGGCCGGCAGGGGCCGATCAGCGAAGCCTTGATGGGACTAGGTATGACCGGTAGCCCGATCAGCCTGATGTTCACGGAGTTCGGCCTGTTGATGGCCATGTGCCAGATCGACTTGCCGCTGATCATCCTGCCGCTGATCGCGATCCTGACCCGCACGCCGGTGCAGTTGAGCGAGGCGGCCGAGGTGTCGGGCGCCGGCCCATGGCGGGTCTTCGTCACGGTGCTTCTGCCGTTGATGCTGCCCGGCCTGCTGGCGGGCTGGATACTTGTCTTCGCCAGCACCAGCGCATCCTTCGTCACCCAGGCCGTTATTGGCGGGGCACGCAATGTCTATGTACCGCAGCTTATCTACCGCGAGGTCGGCACGCTGTTCGACTGGCCACTGGCATCTGCAATCGCCGTCGTGCTGCTGCTTTCCACCGGATGCCTGCTCGTTGCACTCACCATGATTTCTCGCCACAGGAGGCTTGTCGGCCATGCGTGACTCCGTATCTCGCCCGATCCGGGAAAACCGGGTTCCGGTCTATCTCTATAACGCCTTCGTTTTCGGTTTCGGAACGCTGTGTCTGATCTATCTCGTGGCGCCGATCGTCGTCGCTCTCAGCATGTCGTTCACGTCAGGCCAGACGCTCAAATATCCACCTCAAGGGTTTTCGCTGCGCTGGTATGAGGCGCTCATCGATCCGGTGCGGTCAGCAACCGAGCAGATTGCGGCCTGGAATTCGCTGAAGATCGCCGGGCTTGCCGTTATCGGATCGCTCCTGTTTGCGGTTCCGGCGACGATCGGCATGACGCGGATGAAGCGCAGCACAGTCAGCACGATCGAGCCGTTGTTGCTTGCGCCGCTCGTTCTGCCGAGCCTCGTTTATGGCCTTGCCGCCCTGATCGTCGCCAATTTCGTCGGCGTGCAGCCATCGCTCTGGCTCACAGTCGTCGGCCATATCGTCGTCTTCGGCCCGCTCATGTATCGCGCGGCGTCCGTGGTGGCGCAGGGCATCAACCCGTCCCTGGCCGAAGCGTCGACGGTAATGGGCGCCACATGGTTCACGACGCTGAGACGGGTCACGCTACCTCTGTTGATGCCCGGCATCCTCGCCGGTGCGTTCCTGGTCTTCATCCAGTCGCTCGACAACGTGTCGGTTTCGCTGTTCCTCGCCGATGCCCAGACGACAGTCTTGCCGCTGCGCATGTTCGCGCTGATCGAAGAGTCTCTCGATGTGCGGGTCGCAGCCATGTCCGGCCTGCTGATCGGCCTGACGCTTGTCGTCCTGCTGGTCGCTCGACGGGTGCTGACACCCCAACAAAAACCGGCCTGACCCACAAAACTGGAAGGAAACACCCTCATGAATATGCGTGCAACCAAGGCAGGCTCCTATCGCGTGGGCTCGCTGCTGGCGGATTTCCAGCCGGATTTCGAATTCTCGGCACCTCTGCCACTCCCCGTCGAGGAGTTCGAGGATCGCCTGCGCCGCATCCGCCGCCAGGCGGTCGAGGCCGGTCACGATGCCCTGATCGTCCATACGGGCGGCGTCGGCTGGTTTCATACGTCGAACCACTATCTGCGCTATATCTGCGACTGGATGCGCGAAGGTGTTCTCATCATCCCCACGGACAGCGACAAGCCGCTGACGCTCTTGTCCTTCTTCACGCAGTCGGTGCTGCTGCCGCCGGGCGGTGAGCCTGTGCTTGTCGAGGATATCTGGCAGATCGGCCCGATTGGCCGCGAATATGCCGATCGCCCGGGTGACAGCGTCGTCAAGACGGCGGAGAAATGCGCCGAGCTGCTGGCCGGCATGGGGCTCACCAAGGCCCAGATCGGCCGCATCGGCGACCGGACGTCGCTGACCTTCTGGGCGGCACTCGATGAACTGATGCCGAAGACGAAATTCGTCGCCGACAATGCTATTCTCGACCGGATGCAGAAGATCCGCTCGCCGCGCGAGATCACCATGTTCCGGGCCGCCGCCCAGCTCATCAGCATCGCCACGCAGGCGGCCTATCATGTCGCCAGACCCGGTGTGACCGACCATGAAATCTACGCCGCCTTCACCCAGGCGCAACTGACCTACGGCGGCGAGACAGGCGACGGCTACCAGATCGGCATCAACGAGTTCGGCACCCATTGCGGCAAGCCCTACGGTCATGTCGTCCGGCCGGGCGACCNCGGTGTGACCGACCATGAAATCTACGCCGCCTTCACCCAGGCGCAACTGACCTACGGCGGCGAGACAGGCGACGGCTACCAGATCGGCATCAACGAGTTCGGCACCCATTGCGGCAAGCCCTACGGTCATGTCGTCCGGCCGGGCGACCTGATCAACCTATATGTCTCCAATGTCACCTATCGCGGCTATACGGCGCAGACGGCGCGGATGGTCGCTGTCGGCGAGATCAGCAAGAGGCAGGAAGAGGTGCTGGCCGCCTGCACCGAAGGCGTCAAGCGCGCCGAAAAGCTGATCCGCCCCGGCGCCCTGATGCGTGACATCAACAATGCAGCCTTCGAGCCGATGATCGAGCGCGGCATGCTGACTTCGCCGGAAGCGCGCACCATGCCCTACAACTGGGCGCCGATGGACGACGGCAGCGCGCGCCTCATCCCGCGCCAGTATGTGAAAAATGTCGACTGGGAGGCGCAGGGCCGCAAGTTGATGCACGTCTACCCCGCGACGCACGGACCGCATAATCCCAATCTCGGCCATTCCGTCGGTATGGCCGGTGGGCAGAACAGCTTCAACATCTCCTCGCACAATTACGACCGGATGGAAGAGGGGATGGTCTTCGTGCTCCATACCCAATGGCTGGAGCCCCTGTCGGCCGGCTGCAATGTCGGAGACATGTATGTCGTGACCAAGGACGGGTTCGAGAATCTGTCGCGCCACACCCCGCTTGAAACTCACCGCATCTCTGCCGAGGCCTGATATGTACGACCATACCCATTTCGACTTTTCCAGCCTCAATGAGCGCGAGCGCTACAAGATCCTGATCGGCACGGTGATCCCGCGGCCGATCGCCCTGGTGACAACCGTCAGCAAAGACGGCCAGCCGAACGCCGGTCCGTTCAGCTTCTTCAACGTGCTGACCCACGATCCAGCCATCATTGCCATCGGCGTCGAGAACTATGCCGACATGCGCTTCAAGGACACGGCACGCAATATCCGCGAGACCGGCGTGTTCACCGTACACATCTGCGACAACGCTCTGGTCGAACAGATGGAAATCTGCGCCATCAAGTTCGGCCCCGAGGTAAACGAAATGGAGGAGGCGGGCCTTTCGACGGTGCCCGGCGAGATGGTCCGCAGCCCGCGGATACTTGCAGCCCCGGCCGCCCTCGAATGCCGCCGCCACACGACCCTGCAGGTCGGCCCGGCACGTGAGATCATCCTCGGTGAGGTCGTTGGCGTCTTCGTCCGCAGCGACGCCGTCGATGCATCCAACCTACATATCGACCAGCAGATGATGGATGTCGTCGGTCGCATGGGTGGCCACACCTATTCCCGTACGCGCGACCAGTTCGACATCAAGACGCTGACGCCAAAGGAGTGGGAAGGCCGGAAGGCAACGGCCAAGGCTGCTGCCGAATAGGAGGAGGGTAGCCCACGCCGGAAATTGGCAGACTATGAGCTCATGGGAATGACAGACTGCACGGGTCGAGGGTTAACATCCCTTCAAGAGCGATAACCCGAGCAATTTAAGCTTCGACGTATATCCCGTTGACATATCCTTTGAGGCGAACTAACTGAGGGATATCCCATCTGTAGATGTCAGAGGAGCATGTCGTGGAACAGGGTGCCGTATTCCAGAGTAATCGTAGCCAGGCTATCAGGCTACCGAAGGCAGTTGCTCTGCCTGATGATGTAAAGCGTGTCGATATTGTGGCTGTCGGGCGTACTCGAATTATTACGCCTGCAGGTGAGGCGTGGGATAATTGGTTTGATGGCGCCGCTGCAACGTCCGACTTCATGAGCGACCGCGACCAGCCTGCGTTGCAAGAGCGCGACGCATTCTAATGCTGAAATACATGTTGGACACCAACATCTGCATTTTCACCATCAAGAACAAACCACAACAGGTGCGCGACGCGTTCAATCGCCACCATGGTCAGCTCTGCATGAGTTCTGTCAGCTTGATGGAGCTCATATATGGTGCAGAGAAGTCGGCAAGCCCAGAACACAACCTCGCAGTCGTTGAGGGGTTCGCAGCTCGCCTGGAGGTGCTATGTTACGACGAGATAGCAGCCACCCATACTGGCCAATTGCGTGCTGAACTTGCACGGAACGGAATGCCGATTGGTCCATACGATCAACTGATCGCAGGACACGCCCGCTCGCGTGGACTGATCATCATCACAAACAATCGCCGCGAGTTTGACCGCGTGCCCGGCTTACGCGTCGAGGACTGGACCGCCTAGCTCATTTCGCTGCTCCTAACCGATTGTCCAATCCAGCGAGTCTGAAGAGGGCTTTTTTCGGGGTCAGGGGTTCCGATCACATCAAGAGCTTAAAAGCGCTTCGAGCGGAATATCGATACTCTGGTCTAGAAATTGTCATGCGAATGCATTACATTTTCATCGAATGTGGGAGATAGTCATGGCCGCAAACGCTCTTGTACAAACACGTATTGATT
>NZ_JBBBVQ010000038.1:0-18930 GCF_037199735.1 Oryzifoliimicrobium ureilyticum
AATCGAAGACGCTCATCCATGACCGAAGTCTCTCTCCACGGCATCTACACCTCCCGATAAAGTCGGAAAGTGTAACCCATGTCTCCGGTACGATTTGTCACCTATCTCTCAGGTCGCACAAGCAGATCCAGCGTTGTTCGCCGACCGAGCGTCGCGCTCCCTGCTTATCTTCCCGATCGAACCGAATTGCTTGCACGAGGCGGATCGTTCGCGCTGACGGCAGGCGCCACACTCAACGATCCAGCAACCGAATTCCATTTCGGGCCTAAGAGCTGTGGCAAAAGTCATTGCTGCAGTAGAATAGACTCACCGGATCGGCAGTCGCAAAAGAAAGGCCCCGTTTCCGGAGCCTCGCATCTTGCTTTAGAGCCAGCAGCAACGATTAAGCAGCTGCAGCTTCTTCCTTACGACGACGCTTCAAGTAAAGCGCCATGCCGCCAAGGGTCAGCGCGCCGATACCAGCGCCGGCCTCTGGGCCAGGCACAGCCGTTGGGGAGTTGTAGCTCGCGGCAGAAGTATATCTTCCAGTCGCTTTATTAAAGCTGGTTGTATAGTTAAATTGGTCAGAGATGTTATTATAAGTCAGAGTAGAAGTGAAGCTATTCTTGAAGCTTGCTACGGCTCCATTTTTCGGAGCGCCTTGGCTCAATGTGTAGCCATTGCCTACAATTGATGACCAGCCTGAAAGCCAATCGTCGTAAGCTGCCGCGAACAGGCCGCTGATGCTCTGATATTTTCCAGCTGCTGTAACGTCAGTCGTGCTTGTCGTGTATGCAGGCGTTACCGCGAAAGCTGGCGTCGACATCAATAGAGCCGCGCCAGCAGCAATGTATTTTAATTTCATCGAATACCCTTTCGAATATATTATAATTACCGAACATTTAATTGGATTCATAGAATAGTCCATATCTAACCAATTCAATAGTAAATATAAGCTTCGGATTTTGCTACGTTTTCATGGGTCGTCGATTCTAGTCATGCGGGCGTACAATCTGGAGAAGTATCGAGCCTTCCAAAACTAAGAATTGCAGTCCCTGGTTAGCATGTTGAGTGATGCGGCGCGCGAGAGATCTTTGCGGTTAGTGTGTGGGCTGCGAAGAGAGTTAGTCGTCTAACAAAAGCAGGCGCATCCACATTCGCGTGTCCGCTCTCATGATGGCGCCGACAGGGATTCGGAAGAACACTTCGCAATATCGTCGTACTGCAGCCCGCTTCCCAGTGCCTCTTCCATGAAATATTTCGCATCACTTAATTGAATGGGTTCATCAAACATTTGCACCCTATCAATTTGCCCTTGACGGTCTCATTGTAACGCTTAGTAAACATAGAGACGCTGACGGCCATCTGACCGCCGATACACTTCTCGATGCGCGGATGCGCTTTGGATTTTCATAGATGACACAAAAAACCTCCCACCGCGGGCTTGTGGTCGCTGCGATCATGGCATCCATGGCGATGATCGCTATCGAAGCGACGATCGTCTCAACGGCGATGCCGCAGATTGCGGCGCAGCTCGGACAGATCAATCTTTATAGCTGGGTCTTTTCGTCCTTCCTGCTGACCCAGACAGCGATGACGGTTGTGTTTGGCAAGCTCTCGGACATTTATGGCCGCAAACCAATTATGCTGCTAGGTATCGCACTCTTCCTAATTGCGTCCGTTCTCGCTGGATTTGCATGGTCGATGCCGTCGATGATCGCATTTCGATTGCTGCAGGGCATCGGCGCCGGCGCCGTCCAGCCGGTTGCCATGACGGTCGTTGGCGACCTTTTCCCTGGCAACCAGCGCGGCAAGGTTCAAGGCTACCTCGCAAGCGTTTGGGCACTGTCCGCCGTTGTCGGGCCGCTTCTCGGCAGCCTTATCATCCATAATTTGCCCTGGTCATGGGTCTTTTGGATCAATGTCCCGGTTGGCCTTNCCTTTTCCCTGGCAACCAGCGCGGCAAGGTTCAAGGCTACCTCGCAAGCGTTTGGGCACTGTCCGCCGTTGTCGGGCCGCTTCTCGGCAGCCTTATCATCCATAATTTGCCCTGGTCATGGGTCTTTTGGATCAATGTCCCGGTTGGCCTTCTCTCGGCCGCCGGCTTTGCTCTGTTTCTCCAAGAAGAAAAGCAGCAGCGCCGGGTATCCATTGATGTCCTCGGTGCTGTGCTCTTTGCAACCTCGATCTCCGCCCTGATGATCGCGCTGACCGAAATGGAGGCTTCGACATCCGCCTACACGATGATAGCTCTTGTTGTGTTTGTTGGCGCGCTCTTGGCTTTCCTTTGGCAGGAACGCCGTGCGCAGGCGCCTATGGTGGCGCCTGATCTCTGGTTGAAGCGCCCGATTGCCTTTGCCAATATGTCCGTCTTCCTCGCAAGCATGTCGATCATGGGGTTAACGACCTTCCTGCCCATGTATGTACAGACGGTTCTGCAGCGTTCGCCTTTGGCCGCCGGCTTTGCACTGACGATGCTGTTGGTCGGCTGGCCCTGCGGCGCAACCTTCGCCTCTCGTCAATTTTCAAAATTGGGCTTGAGGCCAATCATGGTTACCGGCGCATGCCTCATCCCGGTTGGAACGATCTTTTTTGTCTTTCTTCAGCCGTCAAGCTCGCCAATTCTTGCAGGAGCCGGGTCGCTTGTGATGGGCTTTGGCATGGGTCTCTTGAATATCGGCGCACTCATTCTCACACAAGAAAGTGTCAGCTGGTCGCAACGCGGCAGCGCAACGGCATCAAATGTTTTCTCGCGCAATCTCGGCAGCACCCTCGGGGCTGCTGTGCTCGGCGCCGTCCTGACCTATGGCCTCGCGCATACCACCAACGGTCAGGCTATTGCGCCAGACGATCTGCGCGCACTTCTGAATGGTACCGGCAACGTCGTTGCCAGCGGTGATGCCATCCGAGTGGCCCTTCAAGAAGGTCTGCATGCCACGTTCCTGATGATGCTCCTCATTGCGGTGCTCATTATTCCTGCCTGTCTGTGCATTCCGCATGGCGAGAAAGCCGAGGCTGCACAGGAGGCGTAAGGACGGACATGGGACATGCCCACTGGAGCTTAGTTGGCGGAGCCTACGCTGTCAGCTCTTCATGCCACTCCGCAGCCTTGAGGTGGCCACCAATATGCCTAATTTTATTCAAAGAATCATAGTTAATTTTTAATATATTGCTCTTATCAGGGAACGGAGAGGGCCTTACGGCCGTTGATCTGCAGTTCGGAGGAAGAGCTATGATTTTCAGAATTTTTTCCGTTGGTAAGAAGGCGGCCACGTCTGATTTTGGTCCTGTGGAGGAGGAGACCGGTACCTATGCAGATGGATACTTGTCGCCAGAACACGGCTCTACACCTTATCGTCGCCAGGAGCCGAGATTTTCTTCGCATGAGCGAGACTACGGCCGGCGGACGGGTGCAAGTCGCACGGCTATAGGACTCGCCTGAGAGTAATCGTGCCCGCTTAAGAGCAGTCCATCGTGCCGTACTTGTATCAGGCGGCATTTGATAGGCTGAATGGCAAATTTTCTTAGCGCTGCGCCACTTTGTATAATAGTTAGGTGGTGCGTGGCCCTTCGCCTAAACTGTCTATGTTGAATGCTGCGCTCAGCTTGTTTTCGAGCGATGCGACGTTTATCCAACACGAGAACTTGCAGTGACGTTTATGCCTCGACTACAAAGCGTTGTACCGTAAGACGCTTTCACTTGTGCAGGATGATATGACGCGCATGGCAAACTGGTTCTCTCGCCTCCGATTTCTATTGTCGGTGGCCCTAATTGCCAGCGCCTCTATTCCTCTTCCGGCTTTCTCCCAGGCAACAGGACAAACAAATCTTCCGCTGCTGTTCGATCCTCGTGAACAGCTTTCAAAGCCAGATCTTTCCAGCCTTGTGCGACTGCGCTTCCTGACGACCGATGACTTCCCGCCATTCAATTTTGCCGATCAAAATGGCAAACTCGCCGGGTTTAACGTCGATCTGTCACGCGAGATCTGTGAAGTTCTGGAAATCGCGGACAAATGCCAGATCCAGACGATGGCGTTCGCCGAGCTGCAAAGCGCGCTTTCCTCCTCTCAAGGGGACGCCATCATTGCGGGAACGGCAGTCACGGGCGCGCTCAGGGCTCAGTTTGCCTTTTCCCGCCCCTATATGATGTTGCCGGCTCGGTTTGTCCGCAATGTGAAGGTTCAATTGACGGGGCAAGTAAATGGGGCTTTGAAGGACAAAAACGTTGCTGTCGTACGTGGCACTGTCCACGAGGCGATGCTGAAGCAGTTTTTTCCCGATGTGAAACCCGTCGCCTTCGACAGCAGGGACGCCTTGCTCGATGCGCTGAAGGCCGGAAAGGCGGATGTCGCCTTTACCGACGCGCTGCAGGCATCCTTTTGGCTTTCATCTCCTGCTTCGGCAAAGTGCTGCGCATTCTTCGACGGGGCTTACTATTCGCAGGCTTACCTCGGAGAAGGCATGACAATCATGCTGCGCCAGAACGACCAGATGTTGACGACTGCCATTGATTATGCGCTCGCCAGCCTGTCGAGAAGCGGCCGGCTGCAGGAAATCTATCTGCGCTATTTTCCAAACGGGCTTTGATATCAGCGCTAAGCCGGCGCTGACGAGAATTGGAGTGGCTGTCAGCCGTTTCGGAAGCGCGCGATGGCGCTGCGTTCTATGGCGGCGCAGGTGAGTTTATCGAGACCAAGGCGGTCTCTTAGCAGGCTGAGAAGGCGCAATTCTTCCGCTTTGACAGAAAGATCCGCCGAGGCAATCTCGACAGCCAGAGCGTAGGCCGTATCGTATAGCCGTGGTGGCAGAGTGTCCTTCACCGTTTCAAGCACGATATCGAGCCCCTCTCGGCCCGCCAGCAAATTGGCGCAGTCTCGGGCGATTGGAATAAGCCGTTCGTCATCGAAGTCGCTGAAAACCGGCAGGAACCCAATCAATTGCCCAATACGCTCGAGTTCGCGATCATTCATTGTGCTGTCGACGGCTGACGCCATAACCATCACATAGATCAGCGCATCATGAGCGGAAAGCTGCTTTTTCATCAATGCATTCCCTCTCTACCATGCGGGTTGACCAGCATTGCTGCTTCGGGCGCTCTTTTGCAATCCGCGGTAAATTCTGTCAACGGCTTCTATGCCGCACAGCGGAAACTGCCGCGAAGAGACCGCTCAACGCATGCCTCTCCATGACGTCTCAATCAAGCAACCATTGCCATATTGATCCGGCCGAGCTGGATCACCGCCTGGGTGCGGCTGTCTACGTTGAGCTTTAGAAGGATAGCAGAAACGTGAGCTTTAACCGTCGCTTCGGAAACGCCGAGCTGATAGGCAATCTGCTTGTTGAGCAGACCCTCGGCGAGCATCGACAGGACCTTGCTTTGCTGCGGCGTTAAACTGTGCAGGCGATGGATAAGGTCGGCGACGTCGGGATCACTTTCCGGGCTCTCGCAATAGCTTTTGGGAAGTGTGATGCCGCCATCCAGTACCTCTTGAACGCCTTGTCGCATTTCGCTGATGCTCGCAGATTTCGAGAGGAAACCAGATGCACCAAGTTCTAATGCACGCCGGATCGTGACGCCATCGTCGGTCGCAGATACAACGACGATCGGCAAGCTAGGGAATTCCGCACGCAACGTCATAAGACCGGAAAATCCGCTGACGCCCGGCATTGAAAGGTCGAGAAGCATGATATCCGCTTCAGGATAATTCTGCGCCGCCAAGCGGGCCGCCGTGAACTCTCCCGCTTCTACGATCTCATCGAGCCCATCCAAGCCAGCAATGGCCTGACGCAGAGCGTCGCGAAACAAAGGATGATCGTCTGCAATGATGATTGTCTTGTTCTGCATCGAATGCTCCCTCCCAAGAGCTCGATTACAAGAGAATTGCCTTTCGCTGCCCGCGTGGCTCACCGAAGTGCCGCCCAGCAATCCTCATCCTCTCAGGCGTCAGCATAGCCAACTCGGGCCGGTTGCGAAAGAGCATTCAGTTGTCGTTCATGCACCATTGCAAAAGCCGAACCGGGACGCAGAGCTCGATCTTTGCCGGGGTTTTCTGGTGCAGGGCGTGGACATCGCCCGTCATTTGCGGCAAAGCGCTAGCGTGAAAGCGCCGGGAGACCATCATGAGCGGCACATCCGTAATTTATAAGATCGTCAACAAACGCCTTTGGGAGGAAGCCCGCCTGAAGGGTAGGTTCGATGGGGCCGCAATCGATCTTCAAGATGGTTACATCCATTTTTCCACCGCCGTGCAGGCACGTGAAACGGCAGCCCGGCATTTTGCCGGACAGCAAGATCTTGTTCTTGTTGCCGTGGATGCAGCTCTGCTCGGCGAGGCACTTCGTTTCGAACCCTCGCGGGGCGGCGATCTCTTTCCTCATCTATATGATAAGCTGCCGCTTTCGGCCGTGCTTTGGGAAAAGCCGCTGCAACTTGCCGAAGATGGCAGTCACATTTTCCCGGAGGTCATGCCATGAAGACCATCGTCAATCGATTAGCGCGTCAGGCGCTTTTTATGGTCGAACCCGAAAAGGCGCATGGTCTTTCCATTGCCGCGCTGAAGTCAGGCCTTGTTCCGCCCATCCGCGTTCCGCGTGATCCGCGCCTTGCCTGTGACGTTGCCAATCTTCGCTTTCCCAATCCCCTCGGTATGGCGGCTGGCTATGACAAGAATGGCGAGGTGCCGGACGCTTTATTGAAGCTTGGCTTCGGGTTTACCGAAATTGGGACAGTCACGCCGCGACCTCAGGAGGGAAATCCGAAGCCGAGGCTTTTCCGGCTTGTCGAGGACGAGGCGGTCATCAATCGGATGGGATTCAACAATGAAGGTCACGATGCCGTCTTTGCCCGCATTGCTGAGCGCCCAAGGACCGGCATTGTCGGCATGAATATCGGTGCGAACAAGGATAGTAGCGATCGTATCGCCGATTATGTCGCCGGAATTCGTCGTTTCTATTCGGTAGCCGACTATTTCACCGTCAATATTTCCTCACCGAACACACCCGGCCTGCGCGATCTCCAGGCGCGCGACAGCCTGGCAGCCTTGCTGTCGGCCGTTCTTGCCGCGCGTCAGGAAGAAGCCGTTCGAATTGGCCGTCCGGTGCCTGTTTTCTTGAAAATTGCACCCGATCTGACAGAAGAGGGGATGGATGACATTGCCGCTGAGGTGCTTTCCCAAGCGGTGGATGGCCTGATCGTTTCGAACACGACCTTGTCGCGCGATGGCCTGTCGGACAAGCTGCAGGCAAAGGAAGCTGGTGGTCTTTCCGGGCGCCCCGTCTTTCAGCGCTCGACCATTGTCCTTGCAAAAATGCGCAAGCGCGTCGGGCCGAAGCTGCCTATCATCGGCGTTGGTGGGATAAGCTCGGCCGAGACGGCGCTGTCCAAGATTGAAGCGGGCGCGGATCTCATACAGCTCTACTCGTCTATGGTATACGGTGGTCCAGGATTGGCGGCGGACATTCTACAGGGCCTCTGCGTGCTTCTCGATCGCCGCAAGGTCGGAAGGTTTGGCGATCTGCGCGATTCCCGTTTGGATTATTGGGCAGCCATGAATGTTTGATCGGCCCGTCTTTTGACGATGATGGCAAGCAAGATGCCGCGTAAGAGCAGGAAGACATGCATTGCCATCCATAATCCATGGTTGCCGAAGGCAGGGACCAACGTGGCAAGCGCCAGGAGATACCCCGCAAAGGACAGAAGCATACGGTTGCGCATGTCCTTCGACCATGTAGCGCCGATGAAGACCCCGTCCATCAGGAATGCCAGGGCTCCGCTCATGCCCGTAAGCGCTGCCCAGGGAAGATAGGCGAGCGCTGCTTCTCGTACCCCAGGCGCTGTCGTCAGCACGGAAATTAACCAGGCGCCTGCAACGAGGAAAAAGGCTGACCCAATAGCCGCAAGGCCAAAGGACCAGAACGCCACCAGCTTTAGTCCGCGGTTGAACGCCGGACGGAAACGAGCGCCGATAGCGCGTCCGGTGATTTGCTCGGCGGCATTGGCAAGCCCATCGAGATAGTAACCTGAGATCAGGAAGAAGTTCATCAACACAGCATTGGCTGCGAGCGTCACTGCACCGAACGAGGTTCCGATCCGGGTCAATAAGGTAAACGCAGCCAAGAGGACGAACGTTCTGATCAGGATATCGCGGTTAAGCGCAAAAAGCTCTGCAAGCTGATGCCGTGACAGGATTTGCGCAAGCGGCGTCGGCCTTTTGCCCAAGAAGCTTTTGATGACGATCGCCAATCCGACGACCATGCCCGCCGTTTCTCCAATCAGTGTGCCCCAGGCAACGCCAGCGACGCCCCAGTTCAGGCGCAGACCCAGATAGATCGCAAGGATGATGTTGACGCCGTTGATAATGGCTTGAAGCAAAAGTCCGAAACTGCCTTGGCCGCGGCCTAGAACGAATCCCAGCAGCGCATAGTTGGCAAGCGCCATCGGCGCGGCCAGAATTCGGATCGAGAAATAGGTCGAGGTTTCCCGCGCGACCGCCGGTTCCGGTCCCATCAAGGCTAGACCTAGCCGCAGAAGCAGCGGCGACGTGAGTGCAAGGACAAGTCCACAGACGATTGCCAACAACAAGGCGCGCCAAAAAATCGCCTGTTGTCCGTCATGATCGCCGCGGCCTAAAGCCTGGGAGGTGAGCGCTGTGGTCGAGGCGCGCAGAAAGTTGAAAGAGCCGAGGAGAAGGTCGAACAGCATGGCCCCGACCGCAAGGCCGGCCAAGGCGTTCGCATCACCACGTTGTCCGACGACGCCGGTATCGACGAGACCCAGCAGCGGCGTCGTCAAAAATCCGAGCGTCATCGGCACGGCGATCGACAGAACGAGACGATGCGAAACGTCGAATGGGTGACGCTCTATCTGTCTTGCTTGATCCATGTGCTTTCCGTTTGAAGACGAGGAAATGCCCTCACCAGAATCGGAAGGCTCTTCGCCTATTAATCACGGATGAGAAGCAAAAGGCAGCTGCTTTCAGTTGGACAGGACCATCGACCAATAAGGAATATTACGGGATGCAGGATTGCGCGCCAAGGCAACGCCGAGGCCGGTATAGCGTCCCAACATATTTTCCAAATGATGCGGCGAGTTGATCCAGGCCGTCACAACCGCCGGAACCGTCTGCTGACCCGTCGCAATATTTTCCGCCGCCGGCAGGCGTACGCCGCTTGCCTTGACGCGCGGACCAAAGCCATCGGCAAAGCCCATCACATGGGCCATTTTGCCTGCATCGGCCATACGTTTGGCTTGAAAGATTGCGGCGCGTGATGCTGCCGGATCGACCGAAAGGGGAGGTAGTCCGTTCTTCGCACGAAGCGCATTGACAAGCGGCAGGGCCGCCGCCGTCTCATCTTCTGCGGTCGACGGTGTTGAAGGCTTTTGCGGTGGCGTAGCGCAACTAGCGACAACGGCCGTCATGCCGAGAGCAGAAAGGCGCAGAAAGCTGCGCCGCGATGGGGAAGATATAAGCATAATCACCGACGAAAATTCAAAAGGCGGAGGAGGATAAAGGCTGGAACCACAATGGTGGCACCCAGGACAAGGTAATCGCCAATACTGCCAAGTGCGGCAAAGCCTCGATACCAAAGGTCGAGGATGAAATGGCGCACATAATAAACGAGCTCCATCGGCCGCCAGCCAAAGATGCTCATCACGAACCCGACGATCAGCGACACCACTATAAGCTTGACGATTGTCCGTCCAAGCGAGTCGCCGAGAAACTTGTTCACCTGATCCGACATGCGTCTTCTCCTGTTTGGCCTCACATACGGTGGGCCTCACACTCTGCAAGAGCGGCGCGCCCGAGATTGAGCAAGCTCTCCTAACAGAAATAGCACTTGAGTTTTTTTATGGCCGCCGCCAAATGCCGCCACAACGGGGTGTGATGTTATGCAGCAAGGCCAGCTTTCTTCGGGAGACGTGATTGCCGACCGTCGGGCCGATTACGCCAAGATGCTCGATGAAAGCGGAGATGCGGCTGCCGCGGCGGAGCTTATGGATCAAGCGCTGGAACTGACGCCGCACTGGGCGGCCGGTTGGTTCCGGCTTGGCGAATATCGTCAAAAGGCGGGGGAGCGCTCTAGCGCTGTCAAAGCATACCGTCGGGCGATCGAACTCGATCCGCAGGACATCTTCGGTGCGTCGTTGAAACTGGCTTTGCTCGATGAGACGCCTGTGCCAGCGCTTCCGCCGAGCCGCTACGTCGAACGCCTGTTTGACGATTATGCTAGCCGTTTTGAAGCGTCTCTTATCGAGAAGCTGGAGTACAGCGTGCCGGAAAAACTCGCCGACATGATCGCAAAGGGCGGCAGGACATATGAATTGGCAGTCGACCTTGGATGCGGTACCGGCCTTCTTGGGCCCAAGATCAAACCGCTTGTCGCGCAACTCGAGGGGTTTGACCTCTCCCACAATATGCTGGCAAAGGCAGCGGAAAAGTCAGTCTATGATCATCTCGCCCAGGCTGACCTATCTCGTTCCCTGCAGGAAAGCGGAATTTTCGACAATGCTGGCAGAGCCCGTGCCGATTTGATTACGGCGGCCGATGTCTTGATGTATCTCGGCGACTTGAAGGCTGTTTTCGAGATCGTAGCCTCCCTTGCGGCAGATAGTGCCGATTTTGCCTTTTCGGTCGAAGATGCGGGATCTCAAGACGGCTTTCGTCTAGCGCAATCGCTTCGTTATGCGCATAGCGAAGCCTATGTCAGATCTTTGTGTGACAGTTACGGCTTTCATATCGTGCAGCACGACCGCACCGTCATTCGCAAAGATGGCGGCAAATCCATCATCGGCATACTGTTCCTTGCAAGGAAAGTAGCCTGAACGAACATTTATTGCGATTTTCGGAATAGGTCAGGAACGCTGTCTTATTATTCTTGCCGAGCTTCGTGAAAAAGCGGATAATTTCACCCATAAACAGGCTGGGCTGCGCCAAACGCAAGCCTGCATAATTCTAAAAGCAAGTTTCGGAACCGAACGCGCGTGAGGTGATCGCGCGCATTGAGGAAACGCGTGCCGTTGGGGAAAGCGACATGACGCAGCTTATCAGTGCTTTGGGTTTCCGTAATGCAGATGCAAGCCGCCATACGGCGATTGAAGATGTGCAGGGAATTTTCTGCGGTAGCCTCGTTTCGGCCATCGGCCTTTACATGTTGGCAAGCGCAGGCCTTCTGACAGGCAGCACAGCGGGTATCGCATTTCTCTTGCATTATGCTTTTGGTATCAATTTCGGTCTCGCCTTCTTCCTTTTAAACCTGCCTTTCTTCTATCTCTCGCTCAAGCAGCTCGGCACGGCTTTCACGATTAAAACCTTTATCGCGATCGCGCTGACATCGGCTTTGACGAACGTACAGCCGCACGTTTTGCAGATCGCCGACATTGCGCCTGCCTGGGCTGCGCTCATCGGCGGCATGTTACTAGGCTTCGGCCTTCTCGCGCTTTATCGGCATCGTGCAAGCCTTGGTGGCGTCGGCATTCTTGGTATCTGCATCCAGGAACGGTTCGGCATTCGCGCCGGTTTCGTCCAGATGGCCGTTGATCTTTGTGTTCTCGTCGCTGCTTTCTTCGTTGCTGCTCCCGCGATCGTCTTCTATTCGGTTCTTGGCGCTGCCGTCATGAACCTCTTCTTGGCGATCAACCATCGCAATGATCGCTACATCGCGCTTTGACCTCTAGAGCGTCATTAGCGAGAGAAAAATTCACCATTTGCCGTCGAGTTTGCTCTGTAGCCTTTCCCTTGGACAAGGCCGCACCTATCTCTAGCGCGTGGACCGCGTAGAGATAGAAAGCTTCGACAGCCTGCCTGCCCCTTTCCTGCGCTGGTTCGCAGAAAAGGGCTGGCGCCCGCGTCCCCATCAGCTGGCGCTGCTGCGCCGCGCCGAAGCCGGCGAAAGCACCCTTTTGATCGCGCCGACTGGCGCGGGCAAGACCTTGGCGGGTTTTTTGCCGTCGCTCGTCGATCTGACCAAGCGCGGCAAGCGAAAACCAGGGGAAGCCTTCAGCGGCATTCACACGCTCTATATTTCGCCACTCAAAGCGCTGGCCGTCGATATTGAGCGCAATCTGACAAAGCCCGTAACCGAAATGGGCTTGCCCATTCTGGTCGAAACCCGCACGGGCGATACGCCTGCGTCCAAGCGGCAAAGGCAGCGTCAGGCGCCTCCCGACATTTTGCTGACCACGCCGGAGCAAGTTGCCCTTCTTTTGGCCAATGGCGAGGCTGAAAGGTTCTTCAAGGACCTGCGCTATGTCATCTTCGACGAGCTTCATTCACTGGTGACCTCAAAACGCGGCCATATGCTGTCGTTGGGATTGGCGCGCTTGCGACGACTTGCCCCGGGTCTTCAAACCATCGGCCTTTCCGCTACGGTTGCCGAGCCGCAGGAGCTGCGTAAATGGCTCGTTGCCCAAAAGGATGGTGAGGAGCAGCAATCCGGTTTGGTGACAGTAGAAGGCGGCGCGCGCCCGATTATTTCAATCCTCGAAAGCGAAGAGCGAATCCCTTGGGCCGGACACTCGGCGCAATATGCTATCCCAAACGTCTATAAACTTCTGCTTGAACATCAGACGACGCTTATTTTCGTCAATACGCGCTCGCAAGCTGAAATGTTGTTTCAGGCTCTGTGGACGGCAAATGAGGAAAATCTTCCGATCGCGCTCCACCATGGATCGCTGGATGTGGGACAACGCCGCCGCGTGGAGGCCGCCATGGCGGAAAACAAGCTAAGAGGGGTTGTTGCCACCTCCACGCTCGACCTCGGCATCGACTGGGGTGACGTCGATCTGGTCATCCATGTCGGTGCGCCGAAGGGCGCTTCGCGGCTTGCGCAGCGCATAGGCCGGGCCAATCACCGTATGGACGAGCCCTCGAAGGCGGTTCTGGTTCCCGCGAACCGGTTTGAAGTGATGGAGTGCCAGGCGGCGCTCGATGCCAATTATGTCGGTGCGCAGGACACGCCTCCCGTCGGCAGAGGTGCACTCGATGTGCTCGCGCAGCACATCCTCGGTATGGCCTGCGCCGACCCCTTCGATATGTTGGAGCTTTTCGACGAAGTCACAAGTGCTGCACCCTATGCCGATCTTCCATGGGAAACATTCGAGCGCGCTGTCGATTTTGTCGCGACAGGGGGCTACGCTCTAAGAACCTATGAGCGGTACGCCAAAATTCGGCGGCGGAGCGACGGTCGGTGGCGCGTTGCCAATGGGCAGGTTGCCCAGCAATACCGGCTCAATCTGGGGACAATCGTCGAAAGCCCTATGCTGAACATTCGCCTGGTCAAACGCGGGCAAAGCGGGCGGATTGGACGAGGCGGGGCCTCTCTCGGACAAGTCGAGGAATATTTTGTCGAACAGCTTTCGGCGGGCGATACGTTCATTTTCGCTGGTAAGGTCCTGCGGTTTGAAGGGATCCGCGAAAATGAGTGTCTGGCAAGTCAGGCATTCTCGATGGACCCTAAGATCCCGGCCTATGCTGGCGGTAAGTTTCCTCTATCCACCTATCTTGCCGGTGAGGTCCGCGCCATGCTCGATGACCCGCAGCGGCGCAGAAATCTCCCCGATCAGGTTCGCGACTGGCTTGAGATCCAGGGCGAAAAATCCGTTTTGCCGCCTCGCGAAAATCTTCTGATCGAGACATTTCCACGCGGCAAGCGCGGCTATATGGTCGCTTATCCTTTCGAGGGTCGGCTTGCGCATCAAACGCTCGGAATGCTGTTGACGCGGCGCCTGGAGCGGGCAGGGGCGAGGCCCATTGGGTTCGTTGCGACAGATTATGCGCTTGGCATCTGGGGGCTTGAGGAACTCGGCGATATGATTGCAAAAGGCCGCTTGTCGCTCGACGACCTCTTCGACGAGGATATGCTTGGCGATGATCTCGAAGCTTGGCTTGATGAGTCTTTCCTGCTGAAACGCACATTTCGAAACTGCGCCGTCATCGCTGGCCTGATCGAGCGTCGCCATCCCGGAAAAGAAAAGACGGGACGTCAGGTGACTGTATCTGCTGATTTGATCTACGACGTCCTGCGCAGCCATGAGCCCGATCACCTTCTTTTGGAGGCGACGCGGCAAGATGCCGCCACGGGTCTTTTGGATATTTCGCGATTGAGCGATATGCTACAGCGAATCAAGGGTCGAATCGTACATCAGGCGCTAGATCACATCTCGCCGCTTGCCGTGCCCGTCATGCTCGAAATCGGACGTGAATCGGTACCGGGCGAGGCGCATGATGCTTTGCTGGCAGAAGCGGCCGATGATCTGATCGCAGAGGCGATGGCCTGAAACAGACAGCACACCGTCACGCAGCCGAAGACATGCGATGGGGCGGGATGAACGGAATTGTGAATGAACAGATTGGCGCTGGCGCGCACCATCAGGGAAAATGCAGCTTTGGCGCCGGGGGTGGAAACAACAATAGCCGGTGTCGTAGCTGTCTGCGATCCACTGGGCGCTCTTTATCTCCCGCGCGACCGCATTCTTGTCGTTTCCGATTTGCATCTTGAAAAGGGTGCCGCTTTCGCGCGGCGCGGCATGCTGCTGCCGCCCTATGATACGCTCGCAACGCTGACGGTTTTATCGGCAGTTATTGCCCGTTACGACCCGAAGATGATTATCTCGCTTGGCGACAATTTTCATGACCGCGTCGGATCGGTGCATATGCCGGTTGCGTTTCGATCGCTGATCTTCAATCTTGCCGAAGGGCGAGAGTGGCTTTGGATCAATGGCAACCACGATCCCGATGGGACCACGGATCTGCCGGGACAATGCGCCGATGAGCTGGTTTATGGCGGTCTGGTGTTTCGCCATGAGCCTTCCGCCGGGCCATCACGTGGCGAGATTGCTGGACATTTGCATCCCGCCGCCACGGTTCGACGCCGCGAGAAGTCCGTGCGCCGCCCTTGTTTCGCGACGGATGGGCACCGGCTGCTCATGCCGGCTTTCGGCGTCATCAGCGGAGGGCTCGATCTTTCTCATAAGGCCATGGCAGGTTTGTTCGACAAATCTGCCTTGGTGGCGCATCTGCTTGGCCGCGACCGGATTTATTCCGTCAGCTATGGCAGCCTCAAGGGCTGAATGCAGAAAGCCAATCTCGCGTCTTTGGGTTCGGCTCAGGCGAGCGCGCCGTGCCTTAGCAGCCGCTGCGGATCTGCTGTTGATAAAGCGCCGCCATGCCGGCAAATTTCCGTGCCGTCCTCTGCAAGCCAGCGTCAGAGCGCCAGCTGCCGTTCAAATAGCCGCGCGGTCCGGAGTAATAGGCAAGGTAGAGGCTATAGGCGTCGTTTCTCGGAATGCCGGTTTTCAGACTATTTTGCGCGTGGTACCAGCCGATGAAATCGACGGCGTCGTAAAAGTTCGACCGGCGTGCATTCCAGTTGCCTGTCGCAGCACGATAGTGGTCCCACGTCCCGTTCAGTGCTTGGGAATAACCATAGGCGGTTGAAACCCGGCCCCAGGGGATAAATCCAAGCACATAACGGCGGCGCGTTTTTGCGTAAGGTTGGAAACCGGATTCCACATACATGGTTGCCATCAGGATCGGTACCGGGATCCCGTATTTGCGCGAGGTCCGTTCCGACGCGCTTTCCCAACTATCGAACAATCCGTCCCGTTGGTCGAAAACGGCGCATATATTGCGCGTTTGCCGCGGCGCGGACGCGCAGCCAGCCAAAAGGGCAACGAAGATGATTGCGAGAAGAGGGTAGATACGCATTACAGGCCTCTCGTTTTCAAGAGATGAATGACTCTTAAAGATTAACGATCGGTTTTTATCGAAGCCGTGCCAACTCGATACGCCGCTTTTTTCACAGTGGCGGGTGGAGGGCGCATCCGTTTGGGATGCAGATCCTCAATCTTTCCGGAAAAGAACGCTGGCACCCCAGCCGGTCATCAGGGCCAACAGGACGGCAAAGCCGCCATAGGCGATGGGATACTGATGGGCGGCATCCGTAACGGCTTGCTCGACACCCGTCTTTATGACGCGCAACGGCGTTGACTTCTGCGTAACGAAGCGACCGCTCTTGAACAGATAGGCGCGAACCGTGTGAACGCCATTTGGAATATTGGCGGGAAGGCGGATGCTGGCGCGAAACAGGTTCGAGGATATGAAGCGCACCCCGGCAAAATCACGCTCGTAAAGGCTACCCGCCAGTTGCAAACGCCGAAACGCCTCCCGGAAATCATTCGGATTTTCGCGCGTATCGGCCAGCCCGATGGGCGACAGCGGAATATGTTCGATGCCGATGCCCTGCCTCGTCACATCGAGCGGCGTCGTGATGTCGTCAACAGACCCCGAACTCGACATGGAATAGGATTGAGGAACCTTGGAAAAGGTCATCGAGCGGGTGTTGATCCAAATGCCGAGGATGCGTTCTTTCTTTCGGACGGTCACGTTTTCACGCGGACCTTCCAACACGACGACCACATCATATTGCCCGATGGCGAGCAGTAGCTCGTCCGTATTGGAGACCGCACCGAAGACCGTCAGGTCCGCGCCACGAAAATCCGACGTGATGGCAATCTCGCTTGTCGACGTGCCTATATCGAGGCTTTCGCGAACATTGCTGCTTGTCTGGCCTGGCAGCCATTGGGAAAAAGCAGCACTGGCAGGCAAAAGCAAGGCGATAAAGGCGAACAGAAGAGGCAGCCTCATCTGCCAGCGCCCACGGTGATGGAATAGAGGTCGGAGGGTGTGATGACCAGAGCGACCGCAAGGCGCAATCCGACGGCGAGAACCAGAAGCCCGAGCAGGGCGCGCAGTTGCTCGCCGCGCAGTTTCTGCCCGACGCGCACACCGTATTGTGCCCCGATAACGCCTGCAACCATCAAGATGAAAGCAAGCACGATATCGACGGAGTAATTCGTGGCCGCCTGGACGATCGTCGTATAGGCGGTCACGAAAATGATCTGGAACAAGGATGTGCCCACCACGACATTGGTCGGAATGCGCAGCAGATAGATCATTGCCGGCACCATGATGAAACCGCCGCCGACGCCCATGACTGATGTCAGGATCCCGATCGAAAAGCCAAGTCCGGCAATCGGGATGACGCTGAGGAAGATCTTGGATTTCTTGAACCGCATCTTGAACGGCAGGCGGTGTACCCAGTGATGATGCCCTGGCCGGCGGGGTGTCGCCGGTATGTTCCTTGCCGATCGTCGCATGGCGTTGATGCTTTCAACCAGCATCAATCCGCCCACCACGCCGAGGAAGACGACATAGAGCAGCGAAATAATCAAATCGAGCTGACCGATCCGTCGCAAGATCGAAAAAATCCAGATGCCGAGCGTAGCGCCGCAAAGGCCGCCGAATAAAAGGACGGTGCCGAGTTTCACATCAAGCGACCCGCGCCGAAAGTGCGTCAATGCACCCGAAACCGAAGAGGCGACCACCTGATTAGCCCCGGTTGCAACGGCAACGACAGGGGGAATATTGTAGAAAATTAGAAGTGGCGTGATGAGAAAGCCGCCGCCTACGCCGAACATGCCCGAAAGAAAGCCGACCGCAGCCCCCATCCCCAAAATGACGAAGATGTTGACGGAAAGTTCTGCAATAGGCAGGTAGATCGTCACGGATGGCCTCGAATCACGGCTTTCTCAGCAAGATTTCCTTTTTGAGAAAGATCATACAGCAAAAAACCTTGCTATATAATTTCGCAACCGACAGGCCCTGCCGCACCGAGTTCATGGCAGATGGCGGCTGTAACCTCTAAATAGCGTGGCCGCGCTCAAGCGAGCGTTCGCTTATGCTGTCAGGCATTGCGCGGGGCAGCCTTGTTGCGTTCAAGCAATGCACGAACCGTATCGTCATCCACCTTGCCGGATGGTTCCAAGCCGATCGACTTCTGGAAGCTGCGCAAGGCGGTCACCGTTTTTGCGCCGAGTTCGCCATCCGGTTTTCCGGCGTCGAAGCCATTATTGTTGAGGATCGCTTGGATATTGCGAATTGCCTTCTTCATGTCGACCGACGATGTCTTCACACCATTGCCGGTCCATGTGTCGGGCACGGTTGAATCGTTCGCGCGGCTGTCCTGTGCCTGCGCCTGCCAGGTTTCCGCCTTGGCGCGTGCCTTGTCCATCTGATCGGGCTTCAGAGCGCGCGCAACCTCATCGCGTTTTGCGGCGGCGTCCTTGTCTCCGCCTTTCGCGGCGACGGCAAACCACTTGTAGGACTCGGTGAGATCCTGCGGCACGCCGTTTCCGCGAGCCGCCAGAATGGCAAGGTTGAACTGGCTATCCGTGACGCCAAGGTTGGCCGCTTGAATAAACCACTTGGCGGCCGTGGCGTAATCCTGACTGCCGAGCGCGCCGGAAGCGTAAAGAACGGCAAGATTATGCATTGCGTTGGCGTTACCCGCCTCTGCGGCGCGGGTGTAGTGATCGCGCGCCTTGTTGATGTCGCGCTCTACGCCGGTGCCTTTTTCATAGATGCTCCCCAGGCGATAATCAGCGGGCGCAAAGTTCTTGTCCGCGGCAAGCTGGTACCAGCGAATTGCTTCTTTCGGATCTGCAGTTATTCCGTTGCGGCCTTCGCTGTAGCGCGAGCCGATCTCGAAAAGCGCCAATGCATCTCCGGTTCGGGCGGCATCGGCCAGCGCTGCGGGCTGAATCTCGGCGGGCACTGCAAGAGCTTGCTGCTCCGGCTGATGGAAGGTTGACGTATCCTGCGCGACATTGGTCGGTGAAACACTCGATGCGGGCAGCGATGCCGGTTCAGTCAGATGGCTTTGCTGCGGCGCCGTGGTGACAACAGGCACCGGAGCAGCACCTTCCGGCAAGGACGCGCTGGCCGGGGCTGGGGAGGCAACCTGCGAAGCATCGAGCTGCATCGCCGACGCAGGTTCGGCTGTTGGCTGAGCAGTGCTTTCCGCCGCGCTCGTCAAGGCGGCGATTTCCTGAGGGGCCGGAGACGATTGCTGGCCGATGAGGGTGCGCCCGAGAGGAAAAGCAAGGATCGCCAG
>NZ_JBBBVQ010000039.1:0-18716 GCF_037199735.1 Oryzifoliimicrobium ureilyticum
ATGATCTCGGATATATCGACTTGGAACAGAGGACTTTGCAAACCATCGACAACCCGTTCGGCACGAGGTTGTTACCTATGTCTTAGGAACAGATTGTTACCTATGTATCCGGGTTGGACAGCTAAGATGTGGAGCGGGTGAAGGGAATCGAACCCTCGTATTCAGCTTGGGAAGCTGCTGCTCTACCATTGAGCTACACCCGCATGCCCTCCAGTTTCAACACAAGGCCAACGCTGTCAAGATCAATCCGATTTGATGCGGAAGTGTTTGGAAAGTTTCAGGCCCTGAGCCTGATAGTTTGAACCGAGGTCGACGCCGTAAAGGCTGGAAGGCCGCTCCTGCATGTGTTCGTAGACGAGCCGACCCACGATCTGCCCATCTTCGAGAATGAAGGGAACTTCGTGGCTTCGGACCTCGAGCACGGCTCGGCTGCCGCGTCCGCCAGCCGGTGCGTGACCAAATCCTGGGTCGAAGAAGCCGGCGTAATGAACACGGAACTCACCGACGAGCGGATCGAATGGTGTCATTTCGGCCGCATAGTCCGGCGGAACATGGACGGCTTCGCGTGACACGAGGATATAGAACTCATCGGGATCGAGGATAAGCTCATTACGCCCACGGCTGCTATACAGCGGCTCCCAGAAATCGAAGACATCGTGCTCTGCCTTCTTGTCCACATCGACAACCGCCGTATGGTGCTTGCCGCGATATCCGATCAGGCCGGCTTTATCACCGGCAAGATCGATCGAAAGCGCTATACCGCCACCCGTCACATTGGGTGTGGCACTTGCCACCAGGGTCTCGGTCGCATGCAGCGACAAAAGCGCCGGCTCGTCAAGAAGCGACAAGCCCCGCCTGAAGCGAATTTGCGACAGGCGAGAGCCGCGCCGAACGACGATCGGAAAGGTCCTCGGACTGATTTCCAGATAAAGCGGGCCTGAATAACCGGCAGGAATCTTATCGAACTCCTGTGCGTAATCGGCGATGACACGCGTGAAGATATCGAGGCGACCTGTCGAGCTTTTTGGATTGGCCGAGGCCGACATATCGCTCGGCAGATCGAGCGATTCCATCAAGGGCACGATATAGACACAGCCGGTTTCAAGGACTGCACCTTGCGTCAGATCGACAACATGCAAGCTTAAACGGTCGAGCTTGTCCGCAACGCGGCTGGAGGGGCCAGGCATAAAGCTTGCCCTGACGCGAAACGCCTTTGCACCAAGCCTCAGATCGAGACTGGCCGGCTGAATTTGATCGTCATCAAGCGGTCGCTCCGCCGCAAGTCGTCCACTCTCAAAGAGAGACGAGATTGACCGATCTGCCAGAATTCCAGTTTCACGCACCATTTTTATCTTCCGCTTATCGCGCTGACAAAACCAAACTCCGGCGATTGACGCAAGAACGCAACGGCAGTATTGGGTATTTATCCCGTGGTGATTTGGCCGGTCGGCTTGCAGCCACGTTAAATAAGTGGCTAAAAAGACCGGGTGGAAACCGGTCTGCTTTTGCGGCCGGTTTTTTTGTTGTTTGAAAGTGGTAGATCATGACCAAGACTTGGCGCCCGGCAACCCAACTCGTTCACGGTGGCACGCTACGCTCTCAATATGGCGAAACCTCAGAAGCGATCTATCTGACGCAGGGCTTCGTCTACGAAACGGCTGAGGCTGCAGAAGCGCGCTTCAAGGGTGAGACGGATGGCTTTATCTACGCCAGATACGGCAGCCCGACGAACGACATGTTCGAAAAGCGGATGTGCGCCTTGGAAGGCGCAGAAGACGCACGCGCCACCGCTTCGGGCATGGCCGCCGTCTCGGCCGCTATTCTCTGCCAGCTGAAGGCAGGCGATCATATTGTTGCTGCACGCGCCTTGTTTGGCTCTTGCCGTTGGGTTGTGGAAACGCTCGCTCCCAAATACGGCATCGAATGTACTCTGGTGGATGGGCGCGATCTCGGCAATTGGGAAAAGGCGATCCGCAAGAATACGAAAGTCTTCTTCCTGGAAAGCCCAACCAACCCGACGCTGGAAGTGATCGACATTGCAGGCGTTGCCAAGCTTGCCAATCAGATCGGCGCAAAGGTGGTTGTCGACAATGTTTTCGCAACGCCGCTATTCCAGAAGCCGCTGGAGCTCGGCGCGCATGTGGTTGTGTATTCAGCGACCAAACATATTGACGGACAGGGCCGGTGCCTAGGCGGCGTCATTTTGTCCGACAAGCAGTGGATCGACGAAAACCTGCACGATTATTTCCGCCATACCGGCCCGGCGATGTCGCCCTTCAACGCCTGGACGCTGCTCAAGGGAATTGAAACCCTGCCGCTTCGTGTGCGCCAGCAGACACAGAATGCAGCGCGCATCGCTGATTTCCTTTCCGAGCGGCGAGAAATTGCGAAGGTCATTTATCCAGGCCGGAAAGACCACCCCCAGGCAGAAATCATTGCCAAGCAGATGAGCGGTGGCTCGACACTGGTTGCTTTTGAGGTGAAGGGAGGAAAGGAGGCCGCCTTCGCGCTGCAAAACGCATTGGAGATCGTCAAGATTTCCAACAATCTCGGCGATGCGAAAAGCCTGATCACGCATCCGGCAACGACGACACACAAGAACCTGTCGGATGAGGCTCGTGCGGAATTAGGCATCTCTGCCGGTATTCTGCGCTTGTCCGCCGGTATCGAAGATACCGACGATCTGCTTGAGGATTTCGACAAGGCTCTCTCGGCGATCAGGGCGTAACGCGTATCTGCGCCGAAGGCTCGGTGTCTTACGAAGCCTTCGCGGCTCACTCTTCGTTTCGCTCAATAGTCTCTTGAGCGGAACGACAAATGGTGACCTCGACAGTGTCGGAAGAGTGCCTTCGCCCTCGGCCCATTACGGGCGGTAACCTTCCGCGTTAGGCTTAACAAGAGCTAAATGATGCATTTTCTCTCCGTTTAGACATAATACGCTACTATGAAACTGGCCAAAAAGGTTGCCAGGCGAATTTGCATCACGGTGTAAGACATGTATCGCGCCCTTACGCGAAATATTGAGGTGGTTGTCGAGCCATTTTACCTGGAGGAGCAATCCGATCCAGAAGACAGCCGCTACGTGTGGGGCTACCGGATCGCGATCACCAATCAATCTGATTTGACCGTCAAGCTCATCAATCGGTACTGGAACATCACGGATCAAAACGGTGTCGTGGATGAAGTCTCCGGACCGGGCGTCGTGGGCGAACAACCTGTTTTATCGCCGGGAGACACCTATGAATACTCATCCGGCTGCCCTCTGGACACGCCTTCAGGCCTGATGTTCGGCCATTACGAGATGGAAGCCGACAATGGCGAGGTTTTCGAAGTGAAAATCCCCGCCTTTTCCTTGGATTCGCCCGGTCTTCTGCGTACGCTGAACTGAAATATTCGGGATGGGCGAAAGTCCGAGCAACCCGTCGTCAAAGCATAGGCCCGAACATCCATTGGACCTTCCGGCCTGACTTAGGAGAGCAGCTTGTCCACTGCTCCCACGCTTGATCAAGTCGCCGGAAACTCATCCGGCTTGAAGCGGTAAACCGTTGAGCAAAACTCACACGTCACAGCAATTTCGCCGTCTTCGGTGCTTGCCTCGATTTCCTCAGCGGAAAATCCTTCAAGAACGCTCCTGATCTTGTCTTTCGAACAGCTGCAGCGATCGAAGACCTGTTTTGGCTCGTAGACGCGAACGCCCCGTTCGTGGAACAGTCGGTAGAGCAAGCGTTCTGTCCCGACCTGCGGATCAGTCAATTCGTCAGCGTCAATCGTTTCGACCAGCGATCGAGCCTCAGACCAGGAATCGTCCTCCTGGTGAAGAGTCGATCCGTCATCGCCGTCACCGCCGTGCAGATCCGGTTGTCGCATCCGGTCGGGAGCTTCAGGCAGGAATTGTGCAACAAGACCACCCGCCCGCCAGTGATGGCGCGCTTTTCCGTCCTCACCTCTGTCGAAAAGCTCGGCAGCAGCAAGTCTCACTCTCGTCGGAATTTGCTCCGACTGGCGGAAATAGGTGCCGGCAATCTCCTCGAGGGTGGCGCCATCGAGCGCGACAATTCCTTGGTAAGGCTGCGCAAAGCGACCCTGATCGATGGTAAACGCCAGGACGCCCCGGCCAAGCAGCTGCTCCGGCTCGGCTCGACCTTCTGCTACCGCTTGCCGAAGCGCTGCCTCGTCAAAGCGCGCATAGGCACGGACATTCTCCGGCGTAGAGAAATCAGCGACCAAGAGATCGACGGGACCATCGCCTTTTGTCTGAACCGTGAACTTGCCTTCAAACTTCAAAGAAGTTCCCAGCAAGACCGTCAGGACGATCACTTCGCCCAATAGCCGAGCAACGGGCGCCGGGTAGTGGTGCCGCTCCAGAATTGCGTCCAGCATCGGACCAAGCTGAACGGCACGACCGCGTACGTCGAGCCCTTCCACCTGAAAGGGTACAACATGATCGTCGCCAGCCAGGGTTAGATCTCCCAAAGTGACGGCGGTGTCTGCCATGGTTTTACTCCTCAACATCTGCCGGAGACAAAGCCTGCCGGCCCGCGGTTCACCACGGGCTCTAGCCGGCGTGGCAAGCGGTAGGGTTCAGATTGCTCCCAGGCACCAAGCAAGAATGGACTTCTGCGCATGCATACGGTTTTCTGCTTCATCGAACACCACGGACTGCGGGCCGTCGATCACCTCGTCCGTCACTTCCTCGCCACGATGGGCCGGCAGGCAGTGCATGAACAACGCATCCTTGTTCGCCCGCGCCATCAAGGTGGGATTCACTTGGAATGGTTGGAAGACATTATGACCTCGAGCCCGATGCTCCTGGTTCATGGAAACCCAGGTATCGGTCACTACGCAATCGGCGCCTTCGACCGCACGGTCGGCATCATGATAGAGCCTGATCTCGGCACCCTCATTGCGAGCCCAGTTCAAATAGTGATCCTTCGGCTCGGAACCAAGAGGTACCGCCATATTCATTTTGTAGCCGAAACGGGCTGCCCCTTCGACGAGGGAATGCAGGACATTGTTGCCATCACCGGTCCAAGCAATTGTCTTACCGCTGACAGGCCCACGATGTTCCTCAAAGGTCATGATGTCAGCCATGATCTGACACGGATGGGTATCATCCGTTAGAGCATTGATGACAGGCACCGTTGCATGCTCAGCAAGCTCCAGAAGACGAGAATGCTCTGTTGTGCGGATCATGATGGCATCGACATAGCGCGACAACACCTTTGCCGTATCTCCAATGGTCTCCGCTCGTCCAAGCTGCATTTCCGTCCCAGACAGGAACAGGGTTTCGCCGCCGAGTTGACGCATACCGACGTCGAAGGATACGCGTGTTCGCGTCGAAGGCTTTTCGAAGATCATGGCCAGCATCTTGCCCGCCAGCGGCTTGTCGGCCGAGCCAGCTTTGAAGGCCTGCTTGCGCGAAAGCGCATCATTGAGAATATGCCTAAGATCCGGCGAAGAAACAGCCGAAAGATCGAGGAAATGCCGAGTTGAAGTCATATCAATACCCATTGCGTCCTTAAGGAGGACTAAAATCCCTATCTCAAGCGGTCTTGCGGGCCGATTTCATACGCAGGCTTTCAGCCGCCTGCTCGATCCGCGACAGCGCCTCTCGTGCGTCCTGAGCCGTCACCACGAGGGGGGGCAACAAACGAACGACATTGTCGCCAGCTGTCATCGCAAGCATCTTGTTTGCTCTGATGGCCTGCAGCAGTTCACCGACCGGAACCGCGGCCTTTATACCGAGCATTAGGCCTTCTCCACGCACATCTTGAATGATGTCAGGATATCTGTCCTTCAGCGAAGCAAGTCCCTGGCGCATGACAAGCCCGACATCGCGGACATTTTGCAGGAAGCCGTCTTCGAGCACAACATCGAGAACCGCATTGCCAACCGCCATAGCGAGCGGATTGCCGCCATAGGTCGACCCGTGGGTACCCGCTACCATGCCCGACGCTGCTTCAGCCGTCGCCAGACACGCGCCCAGCGGGAAGCCGCCGCCGATGCCTTTTGCAGCAGCAAGAATATCCGGTGTAACGCCGTAGATTTCGTGCGCAAAAAGCCGGCCGGTCCGCCCCATGCCGGATTGAACCTCGTCGAGGATCAGGAGCAAGCCATGTTCGTCGCAAATCTGGCGCAGGCCCTTCATGAAGTCAGGCGTGGCCGGATTGATACCGCCCTCGCCCTGTATGGGCTCGACAAGAATGCCTGCCGTTGCGTCTGTTATAGCTGCGCGCACTGCATCGAGATCGCCAAATGGCACCTGATCGAAGCCTGGAGCCTTGGGACCGAAGCCCTCCAGATACTTTTCCTGCCCGCCGGCCGCAATTGTCGCAAGGGTGCGGCCATGGAAGGCGCCCTGGAAGGTGATAATATGATAGCGTTCTGGATGGCCCTTCGCGAAATGGTAACGACGCGCCGTCTTGATTGCGCATTCGAGCGCTTCTGCTCCGGAATTCGTGAAGAACACCTTATCGGCGAAACTTGAATCCGTTAGCCGCTTGGCAAGGCGTTCCTGCCCCGGAATTTCGTAGACATTGGATAGGTGCCAGACTTTGTCGGCCTGCTCTTTCAGAGCGGCAACAAGATGCGGATGTGAATGACCGACCGATGTCACAGCAACGCCCGAACCGAAGTCCAGATATCGCTCGCCGCCTTCTGTGATCAGCCATACGCCCTCGCCTCGATCGAAACGCAGTGGAGCGCGGGAGTAGGTCTCATAAAGCGGCGTGGTCTCTGCCATGGCGCAGTCTCCGTCGAACAAAGATAAAATGGGAGCCGGCTAATTGCCCCAAACCCAGAAATTAAAAATGCCGCCTTTCGGCGGCGTCTTCACTATCAATCTTCCGCACTGCAATGTCAATAAAACTCGACCTTTAGGCTAAAACACAATAGACCGCGCAGAACGGTACATTTGAACAATGTTGCATAAAAGACTCTCTCAGCAAGCAAGTTGGGGAAAAGATTCGCTGCGATTCGACCGACTCTTGTCACGGAGTCAGCCTCACACTAGGTTAAAACTCAATTACTAGACTGCATAGCGGCGGAACTAGTCACCTAAATGTTGAAGCGTTTCCTACGTCGGACATCGTCCAACGTAAGGCTGACGGATTCTATCGTCACGAGGCGCAGAAAGGCGGATATAGGCATGAATTGGACGGACGAGCGCGTCGAAAAGCTGAAAAAGCTTTGGGCAGAAGGTTTGAGCGCAAGCCAGATTGCAGCACAACTGGGCGGCGTCAGCCGCAACGCGGTGATCGGGAAAGTCCACAGGCTCAACTTGCCCGGTCGCGCTAAAGCTGGTGGCAGCAGTGCCGCAGCCCGTCCGCAGAAGCGCCCAGCGCCCGTTGCACCGCGCGCTACAGGATATCCTCAGCGTGCCCAGACGCGCCCTGCTGTTCGCAGCCAGGAAGCGGTTGTCGTCAAGCAGGAAGTGGATGTCGAAACGGTTGCCGTGCGCCGGCCTTCCACGGACGTCGTCGTGCCAATTTCTCGTCGCCTTGGCCTCACGGATTTGACCGAACGCACGTGCAAGTGGCCTGTTGGCGACCCGCTTAAAGACGACTTTCACTTCTGCGGCTGTGAGGCTTCCGATAGCTCGCCTTACTGCAATTACCACCAGAAGCTGGCCTACCAGCCGGTTTCCGACCGCCGCAAGGTTGCGGCACGGGTCGCTTGATCCACACCGCCTCCGTGATCTTTCAAGCGGGCCTTCGGGCCCGTTTTTCGTTTGGTGAACGCATTCCGCCCGGTGCCCCCCGAAATCGATCAACGAAAATGCCGGAGCTTGGCCCCGGCATCCCGTCACTAACGTTTTTCAGAAGTTACGAGGATGCCAGCTCAGGCTTCCATCGAATAACCCGCCCCGCGGACAGTCCTGATAACATCCTGCATGTTGGAAAAGTTCAAGGCCTTGCGGAGCCGTCCGACATGGACATCGACGGTGCGTTCGTCGACATAGATGTCATGGCCCCAAACGCCATCGAGCAGCTGGGAGCGGGAGAACACGCGTCCCGGCGAGGTCATCAAGAACTCAAGCAGGCGGAACTCGGTCGGACCGAGACGGACCTCCCTCGTCTTGCGATGCACGCGGTGCGTCTCGCGGTCAAGCTCGATGTCGCCGCACTTGAGAACCGTCGACAGGACCTCGGGCTTTGCTCTGCGCAGCATTGCCTTGACGCGTGCAATGAGTTCCGGCGTCGAAAATGGCTTGACGACGTAATCGTCGGCGCCCGTCGATAAGCCGCGGACGCGTTCGCTTTCTTCGCCGCGGGCCGTCAGCATGATGATTGGAAGGCGCTCGGTTTCCGGCCGCATGCGAAGGCGGCGGCAGAGCTCAATTCCAGATACGCCCGGCAGCATCCAATCGAGGATGAGAAGGTCAGGCGCCCGTTCCTGCAAGCGAATTTCCGCTTCGTCACCGCGTCCGATCGTTTCAACGTCAAAGCCTTCGGCCTCGAGGTTATAACGAAGGAGGACGCTGAGCGCCTCCTCGTCTTCAACAACTGCAACTCTCGGTGTCATTAAAATAGCCTCTGCGTTATCAAAAATTTATTCAGTCACGGCACCGACCGTGTTGGCAGTATCGTCCTTCGGACGCTCGCCTTCCGGCTGTGCCCCGGTTGCCATGTAGTAAATCGTTTCTGCAATATTGGTGGCATGATCGCCGATGCGCTCGATGTTCTTGGCACAGAACAGCAAGTGCGTGCAGCTCGTGATGTTGCGCGGATCTTCCATCATGTATGTCAGGAGTTCGCGAAACAGCGAGGTGTACATCGCATCGATTTCTTCGTCGCGCTCACGGATCGATGTCGCTTTGTCCGGCGCCCGATTGGAATAGACGTCCAGAACCTCCTTAAGTTGCACAAGGGCGAGTTCAGAAAGATGTTCCAGCCCGCGCGCCAGCTTGCGAGGAACGCCAGTACTTTGAACGGCGATCACGCGTTTGGCGGTGTTCTTGCCAAGATCGCCGACCCGCTCCAGATCGGCAGCGATACGGATGGACCCCATGATTTCGCGCAGGTCAGCCGCCATGGGCTGGCGGCGTGCGATGGTGATGATCGCCTTTTCGCCGATTTCACGCTCTGCACTATCGAGTATGACGTCGTCCGAGATCACTTTCTGGGCAAGGGCGACGTCACCGTTCACGAGCGCGCGCACGGCGTCCGAAACCATTTGTTCGGCAAGACCGCCCATCTCGGAAATGCGGCGGGTCAGATACTGAAGGTCGTCGTCGAAAGCCGACATGAGATGTGTGGATGGCATTTTCGTTCCTCTTAACAACGGCTGCTGAGTGACGAGACGCCGAAATCAGCCGAAACGTCCGGTGACATAGTCCTGCGTGCGCCGCTCGCGCGGCGATGTGAAAATCTTCGCGGTTTCGTCGAATTCAACGAGTTCACCGAGATACATGAAGGCCGTCTGGCTGGAAACGCGGGCAGCCTGCTGCATGTTGTGCGTGACGATCACGATCGTATAGTCGGCACGCAACTCGTCGATCAGCTCTTCGATCTTTGCTGTCGACAAGGGATCGAGAGCGGAAGCCGGCTCGTCGAGGAGAATGATCTCAGGTTTCACGGCAACTGTACGGGCAATGCAGAGACGCTGCTGCTGACCGCCGGAAAGGCTCTGTCCGCTGGCGTGCAGCTTGTCCTTGACTTCATTCCAAAGGGCGGCGCGGCGCAATGCCGCTTCCACACGCTCGTCCATTTCAGCCTTGCCGATGCTTTCGTAAAGCCGCACGCCGAAAGCAATGTTTTCGTAGATCGACATCGGGAACGGCGTCGGTTTTTGGAACACCATCCCAACCTTTGTGCGCAGCAGGTTGAGGTCCTGCGAGCGGTCGAGAATGTTT
This sequence comes from Oryzifoliimicrobium ureilyticum, assembly GCF_037199735.1. Taxonomy (NCBI): domain Bacteria; kingdom Pseudomonadati; phylum Pseudomonadota; class Alphaproteobacteria; order Hyphomicrobiales; family Rhizobiaceae; genus Oryzifoliimicrobium; species Oryzifoliimicrobium ureilyticum. The sequence goes on from NZ_JBBBVQ010000039.1 coordinate 9,854, forward strand.
TCTCCGTCGATCAAGACCTTCCCGTCAGCCCGCTGTTTCGGATAAAGCTCATAGATGCGGTTGAGTACGCGCAGGAGCGTCGACTTTCCGCAGCCGGATGGGCCGATGAAGGCGGTGACGCTGCGCTCTGGAAGCGAAAGCGAAATGTTCTTCAGCGCTTTCGTCTCGCCATAGTAGAAGTTGAGACCTTGGATCTCGATCTTGGTTTTCTGAGTCACCGGTTGCGGGACTGTCTGTTCCATCGAAGCCATCTTCGCTACTTTCCTATTTGCGTCCGGTAAGGCTGCGAGCAACGATGCTCAAACCCAGAACTGTCAATGTGATGATAAGGGCGCCGGTCCAGGCCAGATCCTGCCATTCCTTGTAGGGGCTGAGTGCGAACTGGAAGATCGTGACCGGCAGGCTTGCCATCGGCGCATTGATGTTGCTGCTCCAGAACTGGTTGTTCAATGCCGTGAACAACAGCGGCGCAGTTTCCCCGGAAATACGGGCGATGGCCAAGAGAACGCCCGTTACCATCCCGGAAAGCGCCGCTCTGTAGGCGACCGAACGAATGACGATCCAGCGCGGCGCGCCGATTGCCGTGCCCGCCTCACGCAGAGCATTCGGCACCAGATTGAGCATATCCTCGGTGGTGCGCACCACCACAGGAATGACGAGAACGGCAAGGGCAATCGATCCGGCCAGCGCCGAGAAATGCCCCATTGGCCGAACGACCAATTCGTAGATGAAGAGGCCCACAACGATCGATGGCGCCGACAGAAGAATGTCGTTAATAAAGCGCACCGCCGTAGTCAGTCGCGTGAAGCGTCCGTATTCTGCCATGTAGGTGCCGGCGAGGATCCCGATCGGCGTGCCGACGATGACGGCAATTACGGTAACGATCAAGCTGCCCATAATCGCGTTGAGCAGGCCTCCTGCTTCGCCCGGCGGTGGCGTCATTTGCGTGAACACGGCGATCGAGAGACCGGAGAAGCCTTTATACAGCAAGGCACCAAGGATCAGAGCAAGCCATAGAAGGCCGATGCCAGCTGCGACAGCGCAGAGCCACATCATGATGCCATTGGTGGCTTTACGACGAGAATAGATACCGGACATCGATCAAGCTCCCGCCTTCCGTTCGATCCGCATCAGCATGTAGCGCGCCAGAGCAAGGATCAGGAAGGTGATAAAGAAGAGGATTAGACCGAGCGCGATCAGCGACGACGTATAAATCTCGCCATCCGCTTCGGTAAATTCATTGGCAATTGTCGCCGAGATCGTAGTGCCCGGCGCAAAAAGGGAGCTGCTGATCCGGTGCGCGTTGCCGATCACGAAGGTGACGGCCATGGTCTCACCAAGTGCGCGGCCAAGGCCGAGCATCACACCGCCCATAATTCCGACCCGCGTATGCGGAATGACGATGCGACGTACCACCTCCCACGTCGTGCAGCCAATTCCGTATGCAGACTCCTTCAAGACCGAGGGAACGGTATCGAAGACGTCTTTGCTGATCGATGTGATGAAGGGCAGCACCATGATCGCCAGGATCAGCGATGACGTCAAAACGCCGATGCCATAGGGCGGCCCGGCAAAAACGCTCGACAGTCCCGGAATGTCCTGAAAGGCATCAATCAGAAAAGGCTGGAAATGAGTCTGGAGGAATGGGGCGAAAACGAACAAGCCCCAGATGCCGTAGATGATGCTCGGAATGCCAGCCAGTAGCTCGACAGCAATAGCGATCGGGCGCCGCAGAGGGCGTGGACAAAGCTCGGTCAGGAACACGGCGATCCCTAGTCCGATCGGCACGGCAATCAGAACGGCAAATGCCGAGGTGACCAGCGTTCCGTAAATCGGAGCAAGGGCGCCGAATTTTTCAGTGACCGGGTTCCAGCTTTCAGTCGTCAGGAAGCTGACGCCGAAATTCGCAAGTGCAGGCCAAGCACCGACGACAAGCGAAACCGCAACGCCGCCAAGGAGCAAAAGCACGAGAATAGCTGCTGCACGCGATACGCCGTGAAACAGTGCATCCGTCAGCGCAAAACGCCGAACAACCTTTTCACGTCTGGTGTCGACGTGCTCCGCAACTGACAAGGTCATGCCCCGTATTCCCCAAGAAAACACACAAAAGAGACGGGGAGAGGCAACCTCTCCCCGCTGAGATTACTTAGAAGCGAAAACCGGCTTGCCATCCTTGCCAACGATTTCCTTGGCCCACATTTCCTCAACGCTCTTTACAACCGCTTCCGGCATTGGAACGTAATCGAGTTCGGCAGCCATCTGAGCACCGTTCTTGTAGGACCATGCGAAGAACTTCAGAGCTTCCGCAGTGGCAGCAGCATCTTCTGGCTTCTTGTACACCAGGATCCAGGTTGCAGCCGTCATCGGCCAGGAGTCAGCACCCGGCTGGTTTGCCAAGATCACGCCGTAGCCCGGCTTGGAGCTCCAATCAGCGTTGGCAGCAGCAGCGGAGAAGGACTTTGCCGTCGGCTCGACCTTCTTGCCATCCTTGTTCAGCATGTCGGCATAGGTCAGCTTGTTCTGCTTGGCATAGGCATATTCGACGTAGCCGATCGAACCCTTTGCCTGCGTGACGTTGTTGGCAACGCCTTCATTGCCCTTGGCGCCGATGCCGACCGGCCATTCGAGGGCCGTATTGACGCCAACCTTGTCTTTCCAGTCAGCGCTGACATCGCCGAGGTAGTAGCTGAAGTTGTAGGTGGTGCCAGAGCCGTCCGAACGGTGAACGACAGCAATCGCCTGCGAAGGAAGCTTCGCGCCTGGGTTCAGCTTCTTGATCGCTTCATCATCCCACTTGGTGATCTTGCCCATGAAGATGTCGGCGAGCGTCTTACCATCGAGCACCAGTTCGCCGGGCTTTACGCCCTCAATGTTGACGACAGGCACGATGCCGCCCATCACCATCGGGAACTGAGCAAGACCGATGGATTCCAGCTCTTCGCCCTTCAAGGGCGCGTCCGATGCGCCAAACGTGACGGTCTTGGCCTTGATCTGCTTGACGCCGCCGCCAGAACCGATCGACTGGTAGTTCAGACCGTTACCGGTTTCCTTTTTGTAGGCATCAGCCCACTTTGCGTAGATTGGATATGGGAAGGTCGCGCCAGCGCCGGAGATGTCAGCAGCTTGCACAAGGCCTGCGCCGAAGCTCATCGAAACGGCGATCGCCGCAGCAAGAGCAACAGGGCGAGTAAAATAAGTCATGGATGTCTCCTCAAAGATATCTTCGGTCCCTACCCGGCACCGCCGAATGAAGGGCGGAATGACACGGATTACGTCGCTGCACCGCCATGAGAACAGAGGATGAGACCTCTTCTCCCATGGCTAAGTCCATTCGTTGAAAATCCACCGAGCCTGTCTGACCGGCTTTCCGCCCGACTGTGATAAACTGACAACGCATTCCTTCTATGTCAGTTTGACGAAGGATTTATGACAGTCTATCCAATTGTTTTAATTGTATAATTTTTTAGACACACGAAATTTCAAAATCTGACCGTAAATTCCGTGCCTTTGCCAAGCTCCGACTTGACGATCAATCTGGCGCGATGACGCGTCAGGATATGCTTAACGATTGCGAGCCCAAGGCCCGTGCCCTTCTTCGAGCGACTGTCTTCAACACTTACTCTGTAGAAACGCTCCGTCAGGCGCGGAACGTGTTCGGCGGCAATCCCGGGGCCTTTGTCGACCACACTGACCTCGACCGGATCGCCAGGAACAGTCTTGACATAGACGTCGACCTTTTGCCCCTCCTGCCCGTATTTGCATGCGTTCTCGATCAGATTTTCGAAAACCTCATGTAGCTCGTCTCGATCTCCGGTGACCTCAGCCTTTCCTTCAGGCAGGTGCAGTTCGATCTCGACCCCAACATCCTCCGCCAATGGCAGAAGCGAATCCCGCACATGCTCAAGGAGCGGCACGAGATCGACCTTCGCATCCGGTGCGATGTGGGATTTTAGCTCTAACCTTGAAAGAGACAGGAGATCGTCCACCAGACGGCTCATACGGGTCGCCTGATCGAGCATGATTGCCAGAAAGCGCTCCTGGGCCTTGTGATCGGACTTGGCTGGGCCCTGAATGGTTTCGATGAAGCCGCGCAGAGAGGCAAGTGGCGTGCGCAATTCGTGACTGGCATTCGCAACGAAGTCAGAGCGCATCCGGTCGATGCGTCGCAACTCCGAAATATCGCGGAACGACAGGACGAAGAGGCGCTGTGTTTCGCCATCATTCATGCCTTGCGGGATGTCCACGGGACAAATCCGCACGATGTAGACGCGTTCTGACGGCAGCCGCTCGGAATGCTCGATTTGATTTGCTGCATTTGTCGCGATCGTTTCGCGCACCATGTCGAGAATGCCTGGAGAGCGAAGGAGCGAAGAAATATGCGCTCCAAGAACAGCCTCGCCAAAAGCACGTTCGGCGGCGCGGTTCTGAAACTGCACGGCGGCATCGTCGGAAAGCACCATGGCCGGGATATCCAGTGCGGCCAAGGTCGCCGACACCTGATGCAGAGCGTTCTCGTCGCGCTCTGTCTCCTCTTGATGTTCAACGGGAAGATCCTGAACGCGTTCAGATCGTGGCCAGAAGACCGCGACGGTCATGACGAGAACGAAGGCGAGGACACTCCAAGGGTTAAGTCCCGCAACAAGCGTAACGCCCGCGACCAATGCGGTCGCCAAAAGAACCGGAGCATCGGCTCTGGCACGGGCAATGAGAGCATCCGTTCTTGAGCTTTCTTCCGCCACATCATTCTCCAGGCGATTCGTACTTTGACAGCTTTTGAATCCTGCTTGATATGCTCAGTTCATGACAGAAGTATTCGGCCAATCCTAGATCTTGCTCAGAACACCGCACATCAAATTGATATCGGCCAACCGGCAAACGTCGCAGGACGCGATCGACCTGAAGGGCCCGTTGCGAAAAATGAACATACCGAAGGTCGAACGCGTTACCCGAGCGTTTGGGCGGCTTACCGGATGGGCCTTGCGCTCGATGCGATCGTCCCGCACGGTAAAAAGCTTTTTGGCAATAATGTCCTAGATGAAACATCGATGTAGCAGGAGAGTCTTATGACCCAGGATGTCGAAAGCAGGGAAGTCGAGCTGGAAGTTCACGGCAAGAAACGCCTTTTCGATGTCGACGATCCTGTCCTGCCCAAATGGATTGACGAAAATGCTCTGGAGTCCGGAGGCTTTCCCTACAAGAAGAAAATGAAGGGCGACGAATATGATGAGGAGTTGAGCAAGCTGCAGGCGGAGCTTGTCAAAGTACAATTCTGGCTCCAGGCGACCGGAAAGCGCGTGATGGCTCTCTTCGAAGGGCGCGACGCGGCTGGCAAAGGCGGCGCGATCGCGGCTTCGTCCGGGCATATGAACCCACGACTTGCGCGCGTCGTCGCTCTTTCGAAGCCCAATGATCGCGAGCAGGGACAATGGTATTTCCAGCGCTACATCGCACAGTTTCCGACGTCAGGCGAATTCGTTCTGTTTGATCGCTCCTGGTATAACCGGGCAGGTGTCGAGCCTGTTATGGGGTTTTGCACGCCGCAGCAATATGAAGATTTTCTGGTGCAGGCGCCTCAACTCGAACGGATTATCGTCCACGAAGGCATTTTCTTCTTCAAATTCTATCTCGATATTGGCCGCGAAATGCAGCTGAAGCGTTTTCATGACCGACGGCACGATCCGCTCAAAATATGGAAGCTCTCCTCTATGGATCTAGCGGCGCTCACCAAGTGGCACGATTACAGCGAGAAACGGGACCGGATGCTGAAAGAAACGCACAGTGACTTCGCACCTTGGACCGTCGTGCTGGCGAACGACAAGCGCCGAGCCCGCCTGAATTTGATCCGCCATATGCTTCAAGCCCTAGATTACGACGGCAAAGACGAGGACGCGATCGGCAAGAGCGACGATAAGATCATCGGATCAGGTCCGGGCTTCCTGAAGTAACACAACTTGGTTCAAGGATCTGCGGCAATGCTGGCGCGTTGAGCAGGATGCGTCGATCTCGAAAATATTCCCAACGTTTTTCGGGATTGCTCCTTGATTTTCAGACCGATGCTGCCGCCTGTCATCAGGCGGCACTTATTCGCCGGGCAAAATCCTCACGGAATAAAGATCGATTCCGTTTTGATCTCCATCGACATCGCTGTTGATGAAAAGCGTGCCTGCATTACCTGGGGTAGCGCTTCGGTCAAAACGGACCTGCAGAAGCACATCCTGTTTTTGCCGCGTAACGCGAAAGCGATGACGGGCGCAGTCGCCGAGCGACTTGAAATCACACTCGACGGTAATTTGCGTCGGCTTGTCGGTTGAGGCCTGCAGCGTCACCGCGATCGTCGAGGATTTGCCTTGAAGCTTGTCCAATATATCCGCCGGGATGGGTATTCCAGCACTTCCGTCTTTGTCCGAACTCCTGGAGATCAGGCGGATCGCCGGACCTTCGGCTTCCGATACGGGCTGAGTTTGCAAGGAAGAACCTTTGATCAACTTCCCGCTATCTGACGCCTGGAAGACCGATATCCAGTCCTGAGAGAAATTGTTCTGTGGGTCGATCGAAGTTCCCGTCGGAGGTCCCCCGGCAGTGTTTTCATCGCCGTCGTAATCCTCTGGCGCAGTGGTTGCGGGCGGATTGGCAACGCTGGTGTCGCGCTGCGAAGGAGAAAGCAAGAGCCCCGAGGTTTTCACCCACCAAGCTCCGATGCCGATGAAGGCAAGAACGAGACACCAGAGCAGAAGGCGCGAGAAGAACTTCCGCGGCTTGCGCGTCACAACGGCGCGCTCGGGGCGAAAATCGGCGGACGGCTTCGCTTTTGCCTGGGTGGGACGCGCCTCTGCAGTCGGCGCAATATCGAGGTCTGCCCCACGAGCGCTCACCCCATCGAGCGAAGCATCGTCATCGACGTCTGGCTGATACGGCGTGTGGCGCGTCTCACCGCCCAGAGAAACCTCACTCGGCGACGCTCGCCGTGAAGAGGGTTCGGGTATTTCGACTTCAGGAGGAACTGGTACTTCGGACGGCGGCGGGGGGCTCGGCCTCGGCGGGTGAAGCCTTGCACGCTCCTCCGCCTCGATCTTATGGATCACCTCTTCCAGCCTGTGGCGATGGCCGGCCACGGTCTGGGGATCGGTAATATCCTGCTTGCGCAATCCGGTCTCAAGCGCCTGGCGCGCCGACTGGTAAATCCTTGCTCGCGCCTCTGGATTATCGCGATCAGCGCCTTCGAGCGCTGTTCTGATAGCCGTTTCCAATCCGCTCACACCAGGTCCTTCATCGTGCCGCCGAGCCGACATGGGTCCAGCTCTCAATTCTTTAAAGCGGTAACCGTCCATTTTGCAAACCGCAAGCCTCGTCGGAGATTACGCTTGCCTCATCCGGAGAAATTAACAGCCTGCACCGCCTTGAAGAGGAATATTTCCTACTGCTCTGCCCGGACACCAAAAGGAAGAGACCCGGCTTTTCCAAATGGAAAAGCTCTGCTATTTCTTACCTTTCCGTAAACGTCAATTGATGGTGATGCATGACTGTTCCTTCTGTCTTATCGCAACTGAGACTTCCGGTAATCGCATCTCCATTGTTTATCATCTCTCATCCGGCTTTGACGATTGCGCAATGCAAGTCGGGTATTGTCGGTTCTTTTCCTGCACTCAATGCCCGGCCTGAAAGCCAGTTGGACGAATGGTTGGCGCAAATAACCGAAGAACTTGCAGCGCATAATGCGGCGCACCCAGAAAGACCTGCCGCACCTTTTGCAGTGAACCAGATTGTTCATATGTCGAATAAGCGCCTGGAACACGATCTCGGTCTTTGCGTGAAGTACAAAGTACCAATCGTCATTTCCTCGCTCGGCGCTGTCCCTGAGGTCAACGCTGCCGTTCACTCCTATGGCGGCATCGTTCTGCATGATGTCATCAACAACCGGCATGCCCATTCAGCAATCCGCAAGGGAGCGGACGGATTGATTGCGGTGGCCGCTGGCGCAGGAGGACATGCCGGCAGCCTCTCGCCCTTTGCACTCATTCAGGAAATCCGCGAATGGTTCGACGGCCCTCTGCTTCTTGCGGGGGCAATCGCGACGGGCGGCGCGATCCTTGCCGCCCAAGCGATGGGCGCCGATCTTGCCTATATCGGCTCCCCCTTCATCGCGACGGAAGAAGCGCGTGCCTCTGAAGCTTATAAGCAGGCCATCGTCGAAGGCACGGCCGCCGATATCGTTTACTCCAATTACTTCACTGGGGTTGCTGGAAACTATCTGAAACCATCCATCCGCGCTGCAGGCCTCGATCCCGACAATCTGCCACAGGCCGATCCGTCGAAGATGGATTTTGAGAGCGCATCCAGTGGCGCCAAGGCTTGGAAGGACATCTGGGGCAGCGGCCACGGCATTGGGGCTGTGAAAGCCGTCCAGCCGGTTTCACAACTTGTGGATCGCCTCGCCGGTGAATATCAGCAAGCCCGTCAGCGGCTTTCTCTCTGATTGCCTATGCTGCAATCTGCAGGTTTTTTTCCAAATGGACGCTTGAATTCTTCGAGCAATGCCTGTATCAGCGCCCTCACATCGCCGATAGGCACAATGCCTGCGATTTGCCGCTTTAGCTCAGTCGGTAGAGCACATCATTCGTAATGATGGGGTCAGGTGTTCGAGTCACCTAAGCGGCACCAGTTCTTTCCATGTCCAACCCGGATACATAGGTAACAATCTGTTCCTAAGACATAGGTAACAACCTCGTGCCGAACGGGTTGTCAATGGTTTGCAAAGTCCTCTGTTCCAAGTCGATATATCCGAGATCATAGCGCATGAAGCTGACGAGCCAAATACCATCGTCGACTTCCTTGAGCCCGAGCCTCTGTCCTGCCAGCACCGTCG
>NZ_JBBBVQ010000040.1:0-17571 GCF_037199735.1 Oryzifoliimicrobium ureilyticum
GCCTAGAGGGGCGGGGCAGGCTTCGGCGTCAACGCTGCCGAAATTAGTCGCTCCTGTGTTCTTAATTGTCATGCTCGCGGCAGGAGTCGCTAATAGATGCTCCGCTCTGACCGCCGCGGGTATCGACGCCCGAGTTCTGCTGTGCCATTCCAGGGCACTCCATCACATGAGAAGGATCCACGCTGTATGTGATGTTGCGGTCAACGTCTGGCATTGGCACAGGATGCGTTCCATTGCCGTCGCCGACGACGTCGGAAGAGTAGCGCGGTGCACTACCGCCATTTGCCGCGTCATCGATCTGATAGGCGCCATTCTGTTGGGCCGGGGTAACCGATGTGCTCTGCGCGAAAGCGGAAGTTGCCACACCGATTGCGAACATGGATGTCGCCAGTAACTTGAATTTCATCTTCTGTTCTCCTCGTAAAGCGGTTGATTACGACAGTCGGTTAACAAACCCCAGACTTATTGGTTCCGAGAAAATTGATGTAAAGGGAGGGCGGCCATTTCGCATCGATGTGGATCCGGTCGGAAAAAATTCGAATACCTACTTGCCAAGGAGCAGTTACCGTCTTAAAGAGCGCCGTACTTCAAAGCCGGGCGATGCGAAAGCGCGCAAACGCTGAGAAGAAGGGGTATAGCTCAGCTGGTAGAGCGGCGGTCTCCAAAACCGCAGGTCGGGGGTTCGAGCCCCTCTGCCCCTGCCAACAAGATCACAGGCAGCGCGAGTATTCGCAGCGCCCTTTCTTGTTTGGCGATGAGCGAATGTCAGTTTCCTCTTGTATTCTAGGACGCGGGCATTTATTGGGAATTCAACAGACACGCGGTGCGTGGGGCTGAGACAATCAGCTTTACGTGCCGTAAATGCGTGGACAGGCAATGGCATCAAAATCCAATCCGATAACGTTTCTGCGGCAAGTTCGCACCGAGACGTCAAAGGTCACTTGGCCATCGCGCCGTGAAACGATGATCTCGACCGTCATGGTCCTTGTCATGGTCATTATTTCCGCGCTGTTTTTCTTTGCCGCCGACCAGCTCATCAGCCTCGCGTTGAGCTGGGTGTTGGGCGTTGCAAGCTGAGCGATTGGAGAGACAAGATGGCCGCGCGTTGGTATATCGTTCACGCATATTCAAATTTCGAAAAGAAGGTTGCTGAGTCGATTGAAGAGAAGGCTCGCCAGAAGGGGCTGGAGCATCTTTTCGAGAGGATTTTGGTTCCGACAGAGAAGGTGGTCGAAGTCCGTCGCGGCCGTAAGGTCGATTCGGAGCGGAAGTTCTTTCCAGGATATGTGCTGGTTCGCGCCAATCTGACGGATGAGGCTTACCACCTGATCAAGAACACGCCGAAAGTCACCGGTTTTCTCGGTTCCGATAATAAGCCGGTTCCGATTCCGGACCATGAAGCCGAGCGCATTCTGGGTCAGGTGCAGGAGGGTGTCGAGCGTCCGAAGTCTTCGGTTAGCTTTGAGATTGGCGAGCAGGTCCGCGTATCGGATGGTCCGTTTGCATCCTTCAACGGCGTTGTTCAGGATGTGGATGAAGAGCGTTCACGCCTCAAGGTCGAGGTGTCTATCTTCGGCCGCGCGACGCCGGTCGAGCTCGAATACGGTCAGGTTGAAAAAGTCTGATTGTTGAGGAATGTGGGGAGCGGATTTACCGCTGCCCATAAAGGGCATGTCCCGTAAATCGCGTGGAAGGTCGTCGAAGTTAGCCGCTTCTACACGGACCGCACCACGCAACCGCAGCCGCCGGAGTTCCGGCATTAGGAGGCCGGGTAACCGGCCGTATTTGAAAGGCAGAGAGCAATGGCTAAGAAAGTTGCAGGCCAGCTCAAGCTTCAGGTCAAGGCAGGATCGGCTAACCCGTCCCCGCCAATCGGACCTGCGCTTGGTCAGCGCGGCATCAACATCATGGAATTCTGCAAGGCGTTCAACGCCGCTACGCAGGAAATGGAAAAGGGTATGCCGATCCCGGTCGTCATCACCTATTACCAGGATAAGTCTTTCACCTTTGCGATGAAGCAGCCGCCAGTCAGCTACTTCCTCAAGAAGGAAGCCAAGATTCAGTCCGGTTCGAAGACGCCTGGCAAGGGTTCATTTGTCGGCAAGCTCACCAAGGCGCAGATCAAGTCTATCGCTGAAGCGAAGATGAAGGATCTGAATGCGGCTGATATCGACGGTGCGATGGCTATGATCGAGGGCTCTGCCCGCGCCATGGGCCTGGAAGTGGTAGGTTAAGATCATGGCTGGAAAGCGTACGAAAAAGATCAACGAAGGTGTTGATCCAACAAAGCTTTACGCTCTTGATGCTGCTATCAGCATGGTCAAGGAGCGCGCGGTTGCGAAGTTCGACGAAACTGTTGAAATTGCAATGAACCTGGGTGTCGATCCGCGTCATGCCGACCAGATGGTCCGTGGCGTTGTCAACCTGCCGAACGGCACGGGTAAGGATGTGCGCGTCGCTGTCTTCGCACGTGGCGCCAAGGCTGATGAAGCGAAAGCTGCCGGCGCTGATATCGTCGGCGCAGAAGAACTCGTCGAAATCGTACAGGGCGGCAAGATCGATTTCGATCGTTGCATTGCAACGCCTGACATGATGCCGCTTGTTGGTCGTCTGGGTAAAGTTCTGGGTCCGCGCGGTATGATGCCGAACCCGAAGGTCGGTACCGTGACCATGGACGTTGCTGGCGCCATCAAGGCTTCCAAGGGCGGTGCTGTTGAATTCCGCGTCGAAAAGGCTGGCATTATCCATGCAGGTATTGGAAAGGCTTCGTTTGAAGCCAAGGCGCTGGAAGAAAACATCCGTGCGTTCGCTGATGCTGTCTTGAAGGCAAAGCCAGTCGGTGCGAAGGGCAACTACGTCAAGCGCGTCGCTATTTCTTCGACAATGGGTCCTGGCGTAAAGATCGATCCTTCGTCGGTCTCGGCTCCAGGCGCCTAATTTGAGCTGGCCATATCGGCCGCTTGTTAAATTATGCGGGATAATCCCGCGAAAAGATTCCGGCCCTGCCAAGGGGCCGGAATATTCCGGAGAAATCCGGAATCCTGTCCGAGATTGCAGGTGGCATCAGCCTTAATCGCTTTTGCCTGCATGAGACGGGGTGAGATCCGATTTCGTGGGTTTCCCACGTTGTTTCGGTTCGAGCCTTGGATGCCCTGTGCCTTCAGCCCCATCGGGCGCGAAGCGCGAGTGGACAGGATCCTCGAGCGCCGCTTGGGATCGTCTCGGTCCCGGGAGGTAAAGGCAACCCGGCGGGTTCTTGTAAAAGGCCCGTCAACTGGAGATAGGCAGTGGAAAGAGCGGAAAAGCGCGAATTCGTCACAGAACTGAACGAAGTCTTCAAGACTTCCGGTTCGGTTGTTGTGGCCCACTACGCCGGTGTCACAGTCGCACAGATGAACGATTTTCGTTCGAAGATGCGCGCTGCTGGCGGCACCGTGAAGGTCGCGAAAAACCGCCTGGCCAAAATTGCTCTTCAGGGCACGGAGTCGGAAGGGATGGCAAATCTCTTCACGGGTCAGACACTGATCGCTTTCAGTGAAGATCCGATCACGGCTCCAAAGGTCGTCATGGACTTCGCCAAAACCAACGATAAGCTCGTTGTTATTGGTGGCGCCATGGGATCGACAACGCTCAACGCGGAAGCAGTCAAGTCGCTTGCGACCCTGCCTTCGCTTGATGAACTGCGCGCGAAGCTGCTGGGCATGATCCAGACTCCAGCCACGCGTATCGCAGGCGTTGTTCAAGCACCGGCAGCTCAGCTTGCCCGCGTGTTTGCGGCCTATGCCAAGAAGGACGAAGCCGCTTAAGGCGGTTTTTCGCTGTTTATTGAAAACCGGTTCGAACCGAACACTAAAGGAAGTAAGAAAATGGCTGATCTCGCAAAGATCGTTGAAGACCTCTCCTCGTTGACCGTTCTGGAAGCTGCAGAACTGTCCAAGATGCTTGAAGAGAAGTGGGGCGTTTCTGCTGCTGCTCCGGTTGCTGTTGCAGCCGCAGCTGGTGGTGCAGGTGCAGCTGCTCCTGTTGAAGAAGAAAAGACTGAGTTTGACGTTATCCTCGTTGACGCTGGCGCCAACAAGATCAACGTCATCAAGGAAGTTCGCGGCATCACCGGCCTCGGCCTCAAGGAAGCTAAGGACCTCGTCGAAGGCGCTCCTAAGGCTGTCAAGGAAGGCATTTCCAAGGGCGAAGCTGCTGACATCAAGAAGAAGCTGGAAGACGCTGGCGCAAAGGCCGACGTTAAGTAAGCTTGAAATGCATGCGGGAGGTGCCATATATAGGGCGCCTCCCATTTGCCGTTTTTAGGACTGATTACCCAAAAGCCGCGTGAAAACGGCTTTTGGGTAATGGGTTCTTCAAGAGCATGGTTCCGAACTGAAGGCAAAGGCAATCCGGCCGCGCGCTTCGGGAAGCGGAACGAGGTTGAACTATCCCATTTTAGACGGGGTCGACTGGCCATCGGTTCCCGTCCGTTGCAGGCCCGGATGCATTTTTTGAAGGAGCGACGATGGCTCAGACCCATTCGTTCAATGGTCGTAGGCGCGTACGCAAATTTTTCGGAAAAATTCCTGAAGTCGCAGAGATGCCGAACCTTATCGAGGTTCAAAAAGCATCGTATGATCAATTCTTGATGGTTGAAGAGCCGAAGGGCGGACGTCCGGACGAGGGTCTTCAGGCTGTCTTCAAGTCGGTATTTCCGATCACGGACTTTTCCGGCGCTTCCATGCTCGAATTCGTGTCGTACGAATTTGAACCGCCGAAATTCGACGTCGACGAGTGCCGTCAGCGCGACCTGACATATGCAGCGCCTTTGAAGGTGACGCTTCGCCTTATCGTGTTCGATATTGACGAAGATACCGGCGCCAAGTCCATCAAGGACATCAAAGAGCAGTCCGTCTACATGGGCGATATGCCGCTGATGACCAACAATGGTACGTTCATCGTGAACGGTACCGAACGCGTCATCGTTTCGCAGATGCATCGTTCGCCTGGCGTGTTTTTCGATCACGACAAGGGCAAGAGCCATTCGTCGGGCAAGCTGCTGTTTGCCGCGCGCGTGATCCCGTATCGTGGTTCGTGGCTCGACATCGAGTTCGACGCGAAAGACATCGTCTATGCGCGTATCGACCGTCGCCGCAAGATTCCTGTGACTTCGCTGCTCATGGCGCTCGGCATGGATGGCGAGGACATTCTTTCGACCTTCTATACGAAGTCCGATTACACCCGCGACGGTGACGGATGGCGCGTTCCTTTCAATGCCGAGACATTGAAGGGCACGAAGTCCATCACTGCCATGATTGATGCCGACACCGGTGAAGTGGTGGTCGAGGCAGGTAAGAAGCTCACGCCACGTCTGCTTCGTCAATTGAGCGAGAAGGGCTTGAAGGCTCTCAAGGCGACCGACGAAGACCTCTACGGCAACTACCTGGCCGAGGATATCGTCAACTACCAGACGGGTGAAATCTATCTGGAAGCCGGCGACGAAATCGACGAAAAGACGCTCCCCATCATTCTCGACAATGGCTTTGACGAGATCCCGGTTCTGGGCATCGACCACATCAATGTTGGCGCCTATATCCGCAACACCTTGTCGGCTGACAAGAATGAGAACCGGCAGGACGCGCTTTTCGACATTTACCGCGTTATGCGTCCGGGCGAACCGCCGACTATGGAGTCGGGGGAGGCGATGTTCAATTCGCTGTTCTTCGATGCGGAGCGCTATGACCTCTCGGCAGTTGGCCGCGTCAAGATGAACATGCGTCTTGATCTCGATTGCCCAGATACGGTTCGTGTCCTGCGTAAGGAAGATATCCTGGCGGTCGTCAAGATGCTCGTCGAGCTGCGTGACGGCAAGGGCGAGATCGACGACATCGACAACCTCGGCAATCGTCGCGTTCGTTCTGTGGGCGAATTGATGGAGAATCAGTATCGTCTCGGCTTGCTTCGCATGGAGCGCGCGATCAAGGAACGCATGTCCTCGATCGAGATCGACACGGTCATGCCGCAGGACCTGATCAATGCAAAGCCAGCTGCAGCCGCAGTGCGCGAATTCTTTGGATCCTCGCAGCTTTCGCAGTTCATGGACCAGGTCAATCCGCTCTCGGAAATCACGCACAAGCGCCGTCTGTCGGCTCTTGGCCCAGGTGGTCTTACCCGCGAACGCGCAGGCTTCGAAGTCCGCGACGTTCACCCGACGCATTATGGCCGTATCTGCCCGATTGAAACGCCGGAAGGTCCAAACATCGGTTTGATCAACTCGCTTGCGACCTTTGCTCGTGTAAACAAATACGGCTTTATCGAAAGCCCGTATCGTCGGATCGTCGACGGGAAGGTAACGAACGACGTTCTTTATCTGTCGGCCATGGAAGAAGCGAAGTACTACGTCGCTCAGGCAAACGCAGAGCTGAATGCAGACGGTTCGTTTGCTGATGAGTTCGTGGTTTGCCGTCATGCGGGGGAAGTTATGCTTGCTCCGCGCGACAGCATGAACCTGATGGACGTTTCGCCGAAACAGGTTGTTTCGGTCGCTGCAGCGCTCATTCCGTTCCTGGAAAACGACGACGCCAACCGCGCTCTGATGGGCTCGAACATGCAGCGTCAAGCTGTGCCTCTGCTGCGTGCCGAAGCACCGTTCGTCGGAACCGGGATGGAGCCCGTCGTCGCTCGCGATTCCGGAGCTGCGATCGGCGCACGGCGCAGTGGCGTGGTGGATCAGGTCGACGCGACTCGTATCGTTATCCGTGCGACGGAAGATCTCGAATCCGGCAAGTCCGGCGTTGACATCTATCGTCTGCAGAAGTTCCAGCGCTCGAACCAGAACACCTGCGTTAATCAGCGTCCGCTGGTGACGGTCGGTGACGTCGTCAACAAGGGCGATATCCTCGCGGACGGTCCTTCGACCGACCTCGGCGATCTGGCTCTTGGCCGCAACGCGCTGGTCGCGTTCATGCCGTGGAATGGCTACAACTACGAAGACTCGATCCTCCTGTCGGAGCGCATCGTTGCTGACGACGTGTTCACCT
This sequence comes from Oryzifoliimicrobium ureilyticum, assembly GCF_037199735.1. Lineage (NCBI taxonomy): Bacteria > Pseudomonadati > Pseudomonadota > Alphaproteobacteria > Hyphomicrobiales > Rhizobiaceae > Oryzifoliimicrobium > Oryzifoliimicrobium ureilyticum. Next base: position 7,023 of record NZ_JBBBVQ010000040.1, read on the forward strand.
CCATTCACATCGAAGAATTCGAAGTGATGGCGCGTGACACGAAGCTTGGTCCTGAAGAAATCACGCGCGATATTCCGAACGTTTCGGAAGAAGCGCTGAAAAACTTGGACGAAGCCGGCATCGTGTATATCGGTGCTGAAGTTCAGCCTGGTGATATCCTCGTCGGCAAGATCACGCCAAAGGGCGAAAGCCCGATGACGCCGGAAGAAAAGCTTCTGCGCGCCATCTTCGGCGAAAAGGCTTCTGACGTTCGCGACACGTCCATGCGTATGCCGCCCGGCACCTACGGCACGGTCGTTGAAGTTCGTGTCTTTAACCGTCACGGCGTCGAAAAAGACGAACGTGCAATGGCGATTGAACGCGAAGAGATCGAGCGTCTTGCCAAGGACCGTGACGACGAACAGGCGATCCTCGATCGTAACGTCTACGGGCGCCTGATCGAGATGCTGCGCGGTCAGAACTCTGTTGCTGGTCCGAAGGGCTTCAAGAAGGGTACGCAGCTGTCAAACGCTGTCGTCTCTGAATATCCCCGCTCGCAGTGGTGGATGTTTGCTGTTGAAGACGAAAAAGTACAGGCCGAGATCGAAGCACTCCGTGGCCAATACGATGAATCCAAGTCGCGCCTTGAACAGCGCTTCATGGATAAGGTCGAGAAGGTACAGCGCGGCGATGAAATGCCGCCCGGCGTGATGAAGATGGTTAAGGTCTTCGTCGCCGTGAAGCGTAAGATCCAGCCCGGCGACAAGATGGCTGGCCGTCACGGTAACAAGGGTGTTGTATCGCGCATTGTGCCGATTGAAGACATGCCGTTCCTGGAAGATGGAACGCACGTTGACGTCGTGCTCAACCCGCTCGGCGTTCCCTCGCGCATGAACGTCGGCCAGATTCTGGAAACGCATCTCGGTTGGGCCTGCGCCGGTATGGGCAGACAGATCGGGGAGCTTTTGGAAGCTTACAAGCAAAGCGGCGATATTGCTCCGCTCCGTAAGACCATCACCGACGTTTCGGGAACAGGACCGAAGGGCGAGCCCGTCAAGGATTATGACGATGACTCGGTTCTTCGTCTGGCCGACCAGTGGAAGCGCGGCGTTTCGATTGCAACGCCGGTCTTCGACGGTGCGAACGAAGCGGATGTCAACGCCATGTTGAAGATGGCAGGTCTTCGCGAGTCTGGTCAGTCGACGCTGTATGACGGCCGTACTGGCGAGCAGTTCGACCGGCAGGTGACTGTTGGCTACATCTACATGTTGAAGCTGAACCACCTTGTTGACGACAAGATCCACGCTCGTTCGATCGGTCCTTACTCGCTCGTGACGCAGCAGCCATTGGGCGGCAAGGCACAGTTCGGCGGTCAGCGCTTCGGGGAAATGGAAGTCTGGGCTCTGGAAGCCTACGGCGCTGCCTACACCCTGCAGGAAATGCTGACGGTAAAGTCGGACGACGTAGCCGGCCGTACGAAAGTCTACGAAGCGATCGTTCGTGGCGACGACACGTTCGAGGCAGGCATTCCGGAGAGCTTCAACGTTCTCGTCAAGGAAATGCGTTCTCTTGGCCTGTCGGTCGAGCTGGAAAACTCGAAGATCGAGGATGTCCAGCAAACGAGCGAACTGCCGGACGCTGCAGAGTAAAAATAAAAGGCGCGCGCTGTCTGTCGGCGCGCGCCGGCTCCATCCGAAGCCGCAAGCTCGGCGAGGGTAGGGGCGGACTAACCGCAGCAGCGGTTTTCATCGTTTTAGGCGATGGCGCGGCGCCCGGGATGCCGGCGCTCATCGCAAGCCAAGGGCGCTAAGCCCATGAAGGAGACAGGCATGAACCAAGAGGTCATGAATCTTTTCAATCCGCAGATGCCTGCACAGAATTTCGATTCTATCAGGATTTCGATTGCCTCTCCGGAGAAGATTCTCTCCTGGTCNGCCAAGGGCGCTAAGCCCATGAAGGAGACAGGCATGAACCAAGAGGTCATGAATCTTTTCAATCCGCAGATGCCTGCACAGAATTTCGATTCTATCAGGATTTCGATTGCCTCTCCGGAGAAGATTCTCTCCTGGTCCTACGGCGAAATCAAAAAGCCGGAAACCATCAACTACCGTACGTTCAAGCCAGAACGTGACGGTCTTTTCTGCGCGCGTATCTTCGGGCCGATCAAAGACTACGAATGCCTTTGCGGCAAGTACAAGCGCATGAAGTACAAGGGCATCATCTGCGAAAAATGCGGCGTGGAAGTCACGCTGTCTCGCGTTCGTCGCGAGCGCATGGGCCATATCGAACTTGCAGCTCCGGTTGCGCATATCTGGTTCCTGAAGTCTCTGCCGAGCCGCATCTCGACGCTGCTTGACATGACGTTGAAGGATGTAGAGCGCGTTCTCTACTTCGAAAACTACATCGTCACCGAGCCCGGCTTGACCGCGTTGAAGGAGCATCAGCTCCTCAGCGAAGAAGAGTACATGCTGGCGATCGACGAATATGGTGAAGACCAGTTCACGGCAATGATCGGCGCCGAGGCTATCTACGAGATGCTGGCGTCGATGAACCTCGACAAGATTGCCGGCGATCTTCGCGCCGAGCTTGCCGATACGACCTCAGATCTTAAGCAGAAGAAGCTGATGAAGCGGCTAAAGATCGTCGAGAATTTCATCGAGTCGGGCAATCGTCCCGAGTGGATGATCATGAAGGTCGTTCCGGTTATCCCACCGGATCTGCGTCCTCTCGTGCCGCTTGACGGCGGTCGTTTTGCAACGTCTGACCTCAACGATCTTTACCGCCGCGTCATCAACCGTAACAATCGTCTGAAGCGTCTGATCGAACTTCGCGCTCCTGGCATCATTATCCGCAACGAAAAGCGCATGCTGCAGGAATCTGTCGACGCGCTGTTTGACAACGGCCGTCGCGGCCGCGTCATCACCGGCGCCAACAAGCGTCCGCTGAAGTCGTTGTCCGACATGCTGAAGGGCAAGCAGGGTCGCTTCCGTCAGAACCTTCTCGGCAAGCGCGTGGACTATTCGGGTCGTTCGGTTATCGTAACGGGTCCTGAACTGAAGCTTCATCAGTGCGGTCTTCCGAAGAAGATGGCTCTCGAGCTCTTCAAGCCATTCATCTATGCTCGTCTTGACGCGAAAGGTTATTCTTCGACCGTCAAGCAGGCCAAGAAGCTTGTTGAAAAGGAAAAGCCGGAAGTCTGGGATATCCTAGACGAGGTCATTCGCGAGCATCCGGTTCTGCTGAACCGCGCTCCGACGTTGCACCGCCTGGGCATTCAGGCTTTCGAACCGATCCTGGTCGAAGGCAAGGCCATCCAGTTGCATCCGCTTGTCTGCACCGCCTTCAACGCTGACTTTGACGGCGACCAGATGGCTGTTCACGTTCCGCTTTCGCTGGAAGCCCAGCTCGAAGCACGCGTGTTGATGATGTCGACGAACAACATCCTGCATCCTGCGAACGGCGCGCCGATTATCGTTCCGTCGCAGGACATGGTTCTTGGTCTTTATTATCTTTCGATCATGAACCAGAACGAGCCTGGCGAAGGCATGGCCTTCTCCGATCTCGGCGAGTTGCATCACGCGCTGGAAAGCAAGGTTGTGACGCTTCACACCAAGATTCGCGGTCGTTTCAAGACGGTCGATGAAAATGGCAATGCTGTTTCAAAGATCCATGAAACGACGCCTGGACGTCTCTTGATCGGTGAGCTTCTGCCGAAGAACCACAAGGTTCCTTTCGACATCTGCAACCAGGAAATGACCAAGAAGAACATCTCCAAGATGATCGACGCGGTCTACCGTCACTGCGGCCAGAAGGACACAGTGATCTTCTGCGACAGGATCATGCAGCTTGGCTTCTCGCATGCTTGCCGCGCAGGCATTTCTTTCGGCAAGGACGACATGGTTATCCCATCGTCCAAGGCGAAGATCGTTGCTGATACGGAATCCTTGGTCAAGGAATACGAGCAGCAGTACAACGATGGTCTGATCACGCAGGGCGAGAAGTACAACAAGGTTGTCGACGCCTGGGGCAAGGCCACCGAAAAGGTTGCTGAAGAGATGATGGCCCGCATTAAGGCCGTCGAGTTCGACGATTCCACCGGCCGTCAGAAGCCGATGAACTCGATCTACATGATGAGCCATTCCGGTGCGCGTGGTTCTCCGAACCAGATGCGTCAGCTGGGCGGCATGCGCGGCCTTATGGCCAAGCCGTCAGGCGAAATCATCGAAACGCCGATCATTTCGAACTTTAAGGAAGGTCTGACCGTCAACGAGTACTTCAACTCGACCCACGGTGCTCGTAAGGGCCTTGCAGATACGGCGCTGAAGACTGCGAACTCGGGCTACCTGACGCGTCGTCTGGTTGACGTGGCGCAGGATTGCATCGTCACGCAGATCGATTGCGGCACGCAGAATGGCTTGACCATGACTGCGATCGTCGATGCTGGCCAGGTCGTTGCTTCTCTTGGCGCTCGTATCCTTGGTCGTACGGCACTTGACGACATCGACAACCCAGTAACGGGTGAGACGATCATCCCAGCGGGTGAGATGATCCTTGAGCCGCATGTCGTAGAAATCGAAAAGGCTGGCATCCAGTCGGTTCGTATTCGCTCGGCCTTGACGTGCGAAATCCAGACGGGCGTCTGCTCGGTCTGCTACGGCCGTGACCTTGCACGCGGTACACCTGTCAACATCGGTGAAGCTGTCGGCGTTATTGCTGCACAGTCGATCGGTGAGCCGGGAACCCAGCTTACGATGCGTACCTTCCACTTGGGCGGCACGGCGACGGTTGTCGACCAGTCCTTCTTGGAAGCATCGTATGAGGGCACCGTTCAGATCAAGAACCGCAACGTTCTCCGCAATTCGGAAGGAAACCTGGTTGCCATGGGTCGTAACATGGCGGTACAGATCCTTGACGAGCGCGGTGTCGAGCGGTCTTCGCAGCGTGTTGCTTACGGCTCAAAGCTGTTTGTCGACGATGGTGACAAGGTCAAGCGCGGTCAGCGTCTTGCTGAGTGGGATCCATACACCCGTCCGATGATGACGGAACTGGCTGGTACGGTTCACTTCGAAGACGTCGTCGACGGTCTGTCTGTGCTCGAAGCCACGGACGAATCCACCGGTATTACAAAGCGTCAGGTTATCGACTGGCGTTCGACGCCGCGTGGTTCGGATTTGAAGCCTGCTATCGTCATCAAGGATGCCAACGGTAACATCGCCAAGCTGTCGCGTGGTAGCGATGCTCGCTTCCTTCTCTCGGTGGATGCGATCCTGTCGGTCGAGCCAGGTCAGAAAGTTAGCCAGGGCGATGTTCTTGCGCGTTCTCCTCTAGAAAGCGCCAAGACCAAGGACATCACCGGTGGTCTGCCACGCGTTGCTGAACTCTTCGAAGCGCGTCGTCCGAAGGATCATGCCATCATCGCTGAGATCGATGGTACGGTTCGCCTGGGCCGCGACTATAAGAACAAGCGTCGCGTCATCATCGAGCCTGCGGAGGACGGCGTTGAGCCGGTCGAGTATCTCATCCCGAAAGGTAAGCCGTTCCATCTTCAAGATGGCGACTACATCGAAAAGGGTGATTATATCCTCGACGGCAACCCGGCACCGCATGACATCCTGGCAATCAAGGGCGTGGAAGCCTTGGCTTCCTATCTCGTGAATGAAATTCAGGAAGTTTATCGACTGCAGGGCGTTGTGATCAACGATAAGCACATCGAGGTAATCGTTCGCCAGATGCTGCAGAAGGTCGAAATCACCGATGCAGGTGACTCCACCTACATCGTTGGCGACAATGTCGATCGCATCGAACTGGAGGACGTCAACGACGCCCTTATCGAGGAAGGCAAGCGTCCCGCTTCTGGCGACCCTGTTCTTCTGGGTATCACCAAGGCGTCGCTCCAAACACCGTCGTTCATTTCCGCCGCATCGTTCCAAGAAACCACAAAGGTTCTCACGGAAGCTGCAATCGCCGGCAAGACCGATGGTCTGCAGGGTCTGAAGGAAAACGTGATCGTCGGCCGCCTCATCCCAGCTGGTACGGGCGGTACAATGACGCAGATTCGCAGAATTGCCACGGCCCGTGACGATCTTATTCTTGAAGAGCGTCGTAAGGGCACGGGCGCAGATTCGGCAACGCCGATGCTGCGCGACATGGCTGGCGAAAATGCACCTGCCGCTGAGTAAGCTTGGGATAGACTGCTAGATCCAAATCACCGCCCGGAGACATCCGGGCGGTTTTTTTATTGAATCCATATCTGAACGTTTGGTCGAGGTACAAAGTCACAATGCCGATGCGCAAATGTTATCCGACATGAGATCGGCTGACAGGAAGGGCTTGTGCGCGGATCGAAAGACTTAGCCCATTCAGAAGAACGACACGCAAAGTTAGGCCGCGTCCGACAAGTCGAAACGCGGCCTTTTTCGAGCAACAGAAGTTAGACCTTTTTAGCCGTCAAACCGGATGATGGCAATTTCGCCAGCCACAGCATCCTTGTAGGCAGAGGCGTGCGGCTCGTCTTCAGGCGCATCCTGCAGCAGCCCGATTTGATCCAAGTCGGCTTCCGCAAAACCTTCTTCAGCAAGCGCGTTTAGAGCGCCACGAACAGCGCTGTCATCGTCAGCCGCCTTCAGAAGTACATGAAGGGACACGCCCTTTTTCTTGTCCGACTCATATCCCTTGCCGATAATGATGAAGATCATTGGTTCTTCGAGATTATTGTCGTTATCGGGATTTGATATCATGAGAGGTCCTTTGTTCGGAATCACCGCTAAGGGTAGGGCTTCAGGCGCTGAGCGCATAAAGATTCGCTATGGCATGATTCTTTAAAGCCTTTTTTGTTCCCTTGCCCGGCTTTTTCTTCGACCCGGAATGCGGCGAAGTGTTCCGATATTTCTGTCATAAACGGGCTTGCAGTAGGGCTTTGGCAAGATATTTCCCTGCCGCCCTTGACGAAAGGCCTTTGAACCAGTAGTAACCCGCGCCATCGGAACCCATGTGAGGCGTGGAATTTCAGAGCGACACGCTCCGGAGCTTTACCTCAAACAAGGTTCGAAACGCACGTTGAAGATATGATGCCCGTATGCATGACGCATGTCTTTGCGTCCTCTGCCTTGTGTGGTCGATCCGGAAAAATGGGGTCGTGCCACATTTTGTGCATTGAAGAGACGTGTGATCTTGCCGGAGACGGCGTGTATACGAGCATGTCGCCCGAAAACGGGATCCGCTTTCGGGCTTGCGGCATGTGCAGGAACAAGAACGTGAGGCGCGCCCTGCGGCGTTCAGTCTTCGACGCGCTTCGGCCCGTAAGGGCGCTAGACAAATGTAAGGGATGGTTGAATGCCTACCGTAAACCAGCTGATCCGCAAGCCTCGCCAGGCAAGTGTAAAGCGTAATAAGGTTCCTGCCCTGCAGGAAAACCCACAAAAGCGCGGTGTTTGCACCCGCGTTTATACGACGACGCCGAAAAAGCCGAACTCGGCTCTTCGTAAGGTCGCTAAAATCCGCCTGACCAATGGCTTTGAAGTCATCGGCTATATCCCTGGTGAAGGTCACAACCTTCAGGAACACTCTGTTGTCATGATCCGTGGCGGCCGTGTTAAGGACCTTCCAGGTGTACGTTATCACATCATCCGCGGCGTTCTCGATACCCAGGGTGTCAAGAACCGCAAGCAGCGCCGTTCAAAGTACGGTGCAAAGCGTCCGAAGTAATTCGGTTGAAACGATTCCGGCGCTGCGCGAGGTCCTCCGCGTGGTTGAGCGCCTTAACGGTTAAAGAGACGAGAAGTTATGTCACGACGTCATAGAGCAGAAAAGCGCGAGATCAATCCGGACCCGAAGTTCGGCGATCTCGTCGTCACGAAATTCATGAACGCCATCATGCTGGACGGCAAGAAGTCTGTCGCCGAAAATATCGTTTACGGTGCTTTCGATGCAGTGCAGGCCAAAGCCAAGCAAGAGCCGCTCAACATCTTCCATCAGGCGCTTGAAAACGTCGCTCCGCACGTTGAAGTCCGTTCGCGTCGTGTCGGTGGTGCAACGTATCAGGTTCCAGTTGATGTTCGTCCTGAGCGCCGTCAGGCCCTGGCTATCCGTTGGCTGATTGCTGCTGCTCGCAAGCGCAACGAAACGACAATGGTTGATCGCCTTTCCGGCGAACTTCTCGATGCATCCAACAACCGTGGCTCCGCTGTCAAGAAGCGCGAAGACACGCACAAGATGGCCGACGCCAACCGCGCGTTCTCGCATTATCGTTGGTAATTCGGCCCGGTTATCGAAAGGCAGTCCATCATGGCTCGCGAATATAAAATCGAAGACTACCGTAATTTCGGTATCATGGCGCATATCGACGCCGGTAAGACAACGACCACCGAACGTATTCTTTACTACACCGGTAAGTCGCATAAGATCGGCGAAGTTCACGATGGCGCTGCCACGATGGACTGGATGGAGCAGGAGCAGGAGCGTGGCATCACGATCACGTCCGCTGCCACCACGACCTTCTGGAAGGGCCGTGACGGCAAGATGCGCCGCTTCAACATTATCGACACGCCCGGCCACGTTGACTTCACGATCGAAGTCGAACGTTCCTTGCGCGTTCTCGACGGCGCTGTTGCTCTCCTTGATGCCAACGCTGGCGTAGAGCCACAGACCGAAACGGTCTGGCGTCAGGCTGACAAGTACAACGTTCCGCGGATGATCTTCTGCAACAAGATGGACAAGACTGGCGCGGACTTCTACCGCTCTGTCGAGATGATTAAGACGCGCCTTGGCGCGACCGCCGTCGTCTGCCAATTGCCGATCGGTGCAGAAACCGAATTCAAGGGCGTTGTCGATCTGATTGAAATGAACGCTCTCGTGTGGCGCGACGAGTCTCTCGGCGCACAGTGGGACGTCGTTGAAATTCCTGACGATCTTAAGGAGCGTGCAGAAGAATTCCGCGAAAAGTTGATCGAGACGGTTGTCGAGATCGACGAAGAAGCCATGGAAGCTTACTTGAATGGCGACATGCCAGACAATGATAAGATCCGTGCTCTTATCCGTCGCGGCACGATTGACGTGAAGTTCTTCCCAATGTTCTGCGGCTCTGCCTTCAAGAACAAGGGCGTTCAGCCGCTGCTCGACGCAGTGGTCGAATACCTGCCTTCGCCGATCGATATTCCGGCGATCAAGGGGATTGACGTAAAGACGGAGAGCGAAATCGAGCGTCATCCTGACGATGCCGAGCCGCTTTCGATGCTTGCGTTCAAGATCATGAACGACCCCTTCGTCGGTTCGTTGACGTTCTGCCGCATTTACTCCGGTAAGCTCGAAAAGGGCTCGTCCTTGATGAACACCGTCAAGGAAAAGCGCGAGCGCGTTGGCCGTATGCTGCAGATGCATTCGAACTCACGTGAAGACATCGAAGAAGCCTTCGCTGGCGACATCGTTGCTCTTGCTGGTCTGAAGGAAACGACAACGGGCGATACGCTTTGCGATCCTCTGAAGCCGGTTATCCTGGAGCGCATGGAGTTCCCTGAACCCGTCATCCAGATCGCCATTGAGCCGAAGTCCAAGGGCGATCAGGAAAAGATGGGCTTGGCGCTCAATCGTCTGGCTGCCGAAGACCCTTCCTTCCGCGTGAAGACTGACCAGGAATCAGGTCAGACCATCATTGCAGGGATGGGAGAGCTTCACCTCGACATTCTCGTTGATCGCATGCGTCGCGAGTTCAAGGTTGAGGCAACTGTTGGCGCCCCGCAGGTTGCTTATCGTGAGACGATCACGAGAAAGCACGAAGAGGACTACACGCATAAGAAGCAGTCCGGTGGTACCGGTCAGTTCGCGCGCGTCAAGCTCGTCTTCGAACCGAACCCGGATGGCGATGACTTCGTCTTCGAATCCAAGATCGTTGGCGGTGCAGTTCCGAAGGAATACATTCCAGGTGTCCAGAAGGGCATCGAAAGCGTTCTTTCCTCGGGTCCTCTCGCTGGCTTCCCGATGCTCGGCGTGAAAGCGACGCTCATCGACGGTGCGTTCCATGATGTTGACTCGTCGGTTCTGGCCTTCGAAATCGCGGCGCGTGCTTGCTTCCGTGAAGCAGCGAAGAAGGCTGGTGCACAGCTTCTTGAGCCAATGATGAAAGTCGAAGTCGTAACGCCGGAAGACTATGTCGGCGACGTTATCGGCGATCTGAACTCTCGTCGTGGTCAGATCCAGGGCCAGGAAAGCCGTGGTATCGCAGTCGTCATCAATGCACATGTGCCGCTGGCTAACATGTTCAAGTACGTCGACAATCTGCGCTCCATGTCGCAGGGCCGTGCGCAGTATTCGATGGTCTTCGATCATTATGCGCCAGTTCCGTCCAACGTTGCGACGGAAATTCAGGCAAAGTATTCCGGTCAGAAGTGACCGGAATACCCTCTGGACTTTGAATTAAAAAGAACACCCCCTCGGGGACAAAAAACGGAGAGCCGAAAATGGCAAAGAGTAAGTTTGAGCGGAACAAGCCGCACGTCAACATTGGGACGATTGGGCACGTTGACCACGGCAAGACGTCCTTGACGGCAGCGATTACGAAGTATTTCGGCGAGTTCAA
>NZ_JBBBVQ010000041.1:0-17552 GCF_037199735.1 Oryzifoliimicrobium ureilyticum
CAGGCAGCCGAGGCGCATCGTCTGCTAGAAGGTCGCAAAACAACTGGCAAGGTTGTGCTACAGCCTTGGGCTGAGGCCTGACCCCTGTGCGCGGCGGGCATCGCGTCCGCCGCGGCACGCCTGTTGGATGCGGGAGGGATGCACCATGACTACTCACCTCAAATCCATGAGACCACAGCCTTTCTCAGTCAAGTGGTCGCAAGTCGATGTGGATGATGTACTGGAACAGGTGCGTAGCTACCCGCGGCCGGTCACGGCCGAAAGTGCCGATGGTTGGGAGCAGGGCTGCGATCCGGCCTATATGCGTGCGCTTCGCGATCATTGGGTCGCCCGCTATGACTGGCGCGCGGTGGTCGAAGAGCTCAATCGCTTCCCTCAGTTTACTGCGCAGGTCGAAGACATGCAGGTGCATTTCGTCCATGTCGTGGGCGAGGCAGGTGGCAATGGACCGCTTCTGCTCAGTTACGGTTTGCCCGGATCGCATCACGAGTTCTGGAAGCTGATCGAGCCGCTCGCCTCTCCGACCCGCTACGGCGGCCGCGTTGAGGATGTCATCATACCGTCGCTTCCCGGCTTCGGCTTTTCCTCCAAGCCCTCAAAGCCGATCGGTCCGCGTGCGACCGCGCGCCTGTTCAACGCGCCGATGACCGGTATTCTGGGTTACGATCGCTATCTGGCGCAGGGCGGCGACTGGGGCGGTTGGGTCACGTCCTGGCTGGGGCATGACTATCCCGAACGTGTCCGGGCGATTCATCTCAACATGGTCATATTCCAGCCTGCGGGTGGTCCAGCCGACGATGAGGAACGCGCCTGGCCTAAGCGGCAAATCCATCCATGTGAGGAATATGCGGCTTATTTCCGCATTCAGATGATGCGCCCCCAGTCGATTGCATGGCTGGCCGCGGGCAATCCTGTCGGCCAAGCGGCATGGATTGCGGAACGTTTTCACGACTGGTCGGACCTTACTGACCGCGCGATGGATGATGTCCCCCCAAAGTACGCACTGATGACCAACATCATGCTCTATGCGATGACCGACAGCTTAGCGACGGTGGCACGGTTTTATCGCGGGTTCCGTGACGAGGGCGTCTTCGCGCTTGCCGATGGCGACAGATGCGAGACGCCGACCTTCGTGATCAATTTCCCACGCGACGCGCTCTACAACGTGCCGTCGCGATCCTACTGCGATCGCACTTACAACATCTTCCGCTGGTGGGTGATGGAACGAGGCGGCCATTTCGCCGCACTCGAACAGCCCGACATTCTTCTCGACGATATCCGCTCCTTCGCCCGCGAGGCCGACTCCATGAAAGCATCTCTTCTATGAACATTCTCATCGTTTTCGCGCATCCGGAACCCCGCTCGCTCAACGGCGCGCTTCGCGACGTCGCGGTGGCGCAGCTGGAAGCCGATGGTCATGCCATTCAGGTTTCCGATCTCTATGCAATGAACTGGAAGGCCGAGATCGACCGCGCAGACTTCCCTGCTCTTGGCGCCGACGCGCGGCTGCGCGTCGCGCTATCATCGGGCGAAGCCTATGCGACCGGCACGCTAACCGACGACGTGGTCGCCGAGCAGGAAAAATTGCGCTGGGCTGATGCCGTTATCCTGCAATTCCCGATCTGGTGGTTCTCCATGCCCGCGATCCTTAAGGGCTGGGTCGAGCGCGTCTATGCACTGGGCTTCGCCTATGGTGTCGGCGAGCACAGCGACAATCGCTGGGGCGACCGTTATGGCGAAGGCGTGCTGGCTGGCAAGCGGGCAATGCTGATTGCGACGGCTGGCGGTTGGCCGGAGCATTATGGACCTCGCGGGATCAATGGACCGATCGACGATCTGCTCTTCCCGATCAATCATGGTATCCTCTTCTACCCGGGTGCCGACGTGCTGCCGCCGTACGTCGTCTACCAGGCGGACCGGACGAACGAAGCCCGGTTCGAGAAGCTGGCCGGTGAAGTCCGCGAACGGATGCAGACGCTCTTCACGATCCCGCCGATCCCGTACCGCAAGCAGAATTACGGAGACTACCAGATCCCCACGATGACGCTGCACGACGAACATCATACCGGGATGGCAGGTTTCGCCGTGCATCACACGGAATAAGTCTCAATCATCGCAACAGCAACTAACATCGGAGGACAGCAAACCATGAAGAATTTGCCTGAAACGCTAAAGCTCGAACGCCCGACGCCCGCCGTTGCCTACATCACGTTTGCCAATCCGCCGGCCAACCTCCTGACGCCTCCGACTATCGATGGCCTGCGCGCGATCATCATGGATCTGGAACAGGATCCGACGATCCAGGTTGCCGTATTCCGAACGGAGAGCCAGGACTTCTTCTTCAACCATTTCGACGGTGCAACCGCTGGCGACCTGAACCTGCCGGCGGATCCGACCGAGGCCGCTTCCTGGACGGATATGGTGCTGCGGCTGAGCAAGGCGTCGTTCGTCAGCATCGCGGTGATCCGCGGGCGCACGCGCGGCGGGGGCAACGAACTGGCGCTCGCCTGTGACCTGCGATATGCCAGTCTGGAAAAAGCCTCCTTCGGCCAGCCGGAGGTCGGAATTGGCATCGTGCCTGGCGGCGGTGGAGCCGAGCGCCTCCCGCGGACGATCGGGCGCGACCGCGCGTTCGAAGCCATTCTGACCAGCGCAGATTACGACGCGGAGATCGCAGAGCGCTGGGGCTGGGTGACGCGCGCGCTCCCCGACGCTGAGTTGGACGGCTTTGTCAATGCGATGATCGCCCGGCTCGCATCCTTCGACCGCAACGCCCTCGCCACGGCAAAGTCCATGGTCAACCGTGCAACCCTGCCGCCAGATGCGGACCTCGTCACTGCCTTCCGTGAGTTCATGGGAACCTTGACCCGCCCGGGTTTTTACGCGCGCGCTGGCGCTCTAGGGGAGCTCGTCGCGCAGCACGGCATGGATGTCGAGATGCGGCTGGGCGAATTCCTTTCGGACGTCAATCCTGCGCGTTGAGCCAGTGCCAACACGGAGGAAAGTGCCATGAGCAACACAGCAATTGCCGCTTCATTTTTCGATGCTCTTGCCCGCGAAGACGAGCAGGCTTTGCGCGCGATCTGCGCACGGGATTTCAAGCCGCAGCAGAACGGCGCTCCACCACTGACCTTGGATGCCTTACTGGGATTTGCGAAGGCGGTGCATGCAGTTCTGAAGGATTTCCAGTATGCTGATCCGGTATGCTCCGCGACGAAGACAGGCTTCGTGCAGGAGCATTCTGTGCGTGGTACGCTGCCAAATGGTGCAGCGGTGGATCTTGCCGTCTGCGTGGTCGGCGATATCAGTGGCGAAAGGCTTGTTGCCGCTCGCGAATATTTTGATAGTGCGTCAGCGTCCGAGCTTTTGGCGGAATTAGGCAATCGACCGGGCTGATAAAGTGGGCTTGCAGGGGGTGCGAGCGTCTAGAGCACCTCCACTTTATGCCGGGTCATAACTGCAGGCAGTGAAGTAATTCGCACACTCATTCGGCGTGAAGGATTTGACGATTTCGCCAACCGTGTTCCATACGCCTTCGATGGAACGCTCGGCGTTTGCCCTGAGCGTTACCTTCAGTTTGGAAAAGGCATTCTGAATCGGATTGAAGTTTGGACTGTAGGGCGGCAGGAACAGCAGGCTGCATCCGGCGGCTTCGATGGCGAGGCGGGCACCCTCGATTTTGTGGGCGGGTAGATTGTTTATGACGACGATGTCGCCGGGGTGAGAGTGGGGAAAGGAACCAGCTCGACATAGGCTTTCAAGGCGACGCCGTTCAGGTTCGAGGCCAGGATCGTGCCGGATCCATCCCAGACATAAAGCAAGCGATCAAGACGCTTTGCGCGGAAGACATACACGTCACCTCAGAACGGGATCCGCCACTGGCGCTGACGCAAGCAAAGCGGCCAAGCCAATCATGCCGCGCCGAAAGTCGACGGGCTGCGTGGCGATCATGATCTTCCGGCTAACAGCAGGAAATCCGATCGCCGGAGGTACCGAAGATCCGTCAACATCGCCTGATTGCCTGATCTGCCCAGTCAGCAAAAACAGCTCACCACGGTCATGCGCGCCCCGTCGAGCTCAATCTAAATCCTACCCATAGCACGGCACGCGGCATCTAGCGCCGTCGCGTGTTGCGAGGCTTTGCCGTCATCACATGGCTCAGTTCTGCACGGAAACCAACTCGCAACCATTCGGACGGTGCATGTGCGAATCTTCAGGAGAAGATTTGTTGGTCGCTTTGCTTGTCATAGACCCTACTTCTCACGAGTTGGGGTCTCCGGCAACGCCGGGGCGATTCATTCTTCAGAAGCTCGCTCGGCGGACGAGGCGCGGTGAGTTCAAGAAATGTTGTGGGGAGGAACGTCCGCTTATACGCTCCAGAACCAACCGCGCTGCATGCCTTCCAAGATCGCTGGCGCCCTGGTCTATTGAGGCGAGATCAACAGAATGAAGCGCCGAGTTGGGAGCGTTATCGAATCCGATGACGGCAACATCATCTGGAACTCGAAGGCCCATCGCACGCGCTTGATCAAGCAGATGGATCGCATGGAGATCGCTCCAGCAGAAATAGGCGACGGGCTTATCACAAGAGTGCAGCAATGTCCTAATTGTCTCCGGCAAGGGTTGGTCCGCGCCTTCAAGGGTTTTGGGCCGAAGATCACAAGTGACGATGTGGATAGCGTCACCGAGCCCAAGCTCCTGCATCGCTCTTTTGTAACCAACCTCTCGCTGGAAGGACACGTCGAACTCCGCAATATTGTTGCTTGGCAGCGTCAGCATGCGGATGTTGCGATGCCCGGCGTCGAAAAGCGCACGGGTCGCTATACGCGCGCCCTCGACGTCATCGACGTTCACGGTGTCGAAGTTTTGGCTGTTCGGTTCGTGGTGGCCGATCAATACGATCGGGACCTCACGTGCGAGATGGTCGAGCCGATCGAGTTCGAGATGGGGGGCGACCAGAATGATCCCATCCATGCGGTTGTCGATCATGGTTTCGATCAGATTGCTCTCGATTTGCCTTTCGCCCCGCCCCACACCGAACATCAGCTTGTAATTAGAAGCTTCGAATGTCTGTTGGATCCCCCCTACAAGTTCACTCACGAACGGATTGAGTATGTCCATCAACAGGACGCCAACGGTATAGGTCTGCCCTCTCATCCCACGCGCTGTCGTGCTTGGCCGATACCCGAGCTTTTCGATTGATTTCAACACCTTGTCGCGCATAGCGTCGCTGACGCCATAGGCATTTCTCAAAACATTCGAAACCGCAGTAACTGACACTTCGGCGTCTGCGGCAACGGTCTTAATGGTCACTTTATTGGCTTTGGACACATCATATTCCCACCATTTCGCGGGTACGAATCCCGGCGCTTCTCATGAGACTACAAAATTTTTGTTGTCCCGAAAACCATCTTGTGTAATGTTTCATGAAACGTTTCAGAAAACGTTTCACATTACTGGCGCGCTTGTCCGATGGACTGGTTGCGTCTGAGGGAGGAATGAAATGAACCGCTTCGATCAGGTCGAAGTCCCATCTGCACGCGCTGTCGCAAAGGCGTGGGTCGCCGATCTCATTGCTCCTGATTGCGATGGCGGCCGAGGCTCGCAGGCATGCTATGTGACCCAGTCGTTCGAAGTCAGCGACCTCTCCAGTCCTGTGAAGCTTGAGGTTTCAGCGCTCGGCCTTTATCGCGCCTTCGTCAACGGCCTGCGCGTGGGAAACGACCAACTCACGCCTGGCCTGACCTGCTATGACGATCGCATTGCATTTCAGTCCTACGACATTAGCGCGCTTCTCAAAGAAGGCGAAAACAGGATTGAAATTTGGCTTGGCGATGGTTGGTACAGGTCGCCCATCCTGTGGGATACGCTTCAGTTTGATTGCTGCTGGGGGGATCGGATCGGCGCAATCGCCGAGGTCCTCCAGCGAAATCAGGTGATACTTCGAACGAACGAGACCTGGAGAAGCGGCCTCCTGCCAATAATCAAATCCGAAATCTACTACGGTGAGGATTATGACGCGCGCCTCGATAAGCTCGAAAGCACGGCCGGCGTATCGGTTCTTGCTTTCGACAAAAAGCTCCTCGTCCCCCATGAAACCGCTCCGGTCCGCGAACTTGAGCCATTGTCAGCCGTGCGGAGATGGCGCGACGCCGAGGGCCGGTACCTCTTCGATTTCGGCCAAAACCTAGCAGGATATGTGCGCTTCTCGGTCAGCGGTTCCGAGGGGACACGATTGCGCGTTGAGCACGCGGAAGTCCTTGACGCCGAGGGAAATTTCGATAATCGCAATTTCCGTTCCGCCAGGGCAGAGGTCCACTACACGCTCAAGGGGCAGGGTACCGAAATCCATCAGCCTTGCTTTACGTTTATGGGCTTTCGGTATGCACGCATCTCCATTGACGGCGAGGCCGAGCTCCGCGACGTCGTTTCGGTGCCGATATCGTCTGTGCCCACTGTCGCCGGCGGCCTGACCACGGGGAACGAATCCGTCAATCGCTTGGTGCTCAACACGATCTGGTCCCAGCGCGCAAACTTTATCGAGATCCCAACGGATTGCCCGCAACGCGATGAGCGTCTTGGCTGGACCGGCGACGCGCAGGTCTTCGCGGGAACGGCTGCATGGCTCGCGGATGTCCATACCTTCCTGCGTAAATACCTTCGCGACGTCGTGCATGACCAGCGGCCGTCCGGGGCGATCCCGCATTTCTCGCCGGATCCGACCCGGCTCCACCAGGAGCGTTTTTCAGGCCTTTGGGCTGGATCTACAGGATGGGGCGACGCGATTACCGTCATACCGTGGCAGCTCTATCTTCACTATGGAGACAAGAGCGTCCTGAAAGAATGCTTTCCCGCAACGTTGAGGTGGCTCGATTACCTCTGGAATATCTCCGACGGTCCAATCATTCGTCCAGCCAGCGCCTGGGGTGCTGACGGCTTCACTTTTGGCGATTGGCTGCAGCCGACGGGCAGCACTGTTAAACCCCGACCGACCATCGGGGATGACTGTGCCGCCACGCTCTACCACTATATTTCGACCACTCTCGCCTTGAAGTTTGCGGAGATTCTTGGCGAGGAACGCGAGGCTGGACGCCTTCGCCTGCGGGTGGAGCAGATACGATCGGCCTTCGTACGCGAGTACTACAGTCCAGCCGGACGGCTCGCTCATAACGATCAAACCTCGTACGCACTCGCATTCCTCTACGATCTTGTGCCCCACGAGCATTTTGAAGCCTCCAGATCCTACTTCCGCAAGATCATTGAAGACGCGGAGTTTCTGATCGGCACGGGGTTCATTGGCACTCCAGCGCTTCTTCCCGCCCTCACCAAACTCGGGATGCACGACCTGGCTGAAAAGGTCTTTCTCAACCGTCGCGCTCCGGGATGGCTTTATCAAGTCGAGCTTGGCGCGACGACGATCTGGGAGCGTTGGGATGCTCTTGGCCCACATGGCGAGATCTACGACCCGGAAATGAACAGCTATAATCACTACGCCTATGGGGCGGTGTGCCAGTGGCTTTTCGAAGATATTGCAGGGATCGCCCCAAGCGCTCAAGGACCTGGCTTTGACACAGTGCTCCTTAAGCCGACGATCATTGCGCCGTTGAGTCCGGTATCAGCCTGGCACGACACTCACCGTGGTCGCCTGCAGGCAAGTTGGACCCTATCCGATCACGCGGTCGAATATTCGGTGACACTCCCCGACGGAAGTCACGGGCTGCTGTTGCCCAACGCCCGGCATACCGACGTACACGTCGACGGCCAAGCAGTTGAGGTTGGCCCCGACGGGCACCTTTTGGCCTCCGGGCCGCATCAAATCAGGTTCAGGGTGTCCTGAACCTGGCCGCCAGCGTTTTTGGCACTTTATGGGAGGAGTGAAAATGAACACGAGACTGCTTCTGACCGCCGCGTTCGCCGTGGCGGCCAACCTCATGGCAAGCGCCGCCTTTGCCGATGTCACACTGTCGTATCTCATCGACGATGGCGCAGACACTCATGCTGTGGCAGATGCTCTTGCGGAAGCCTTCACCAAGAAGAATCCCGACATCCATATCGATATCGAGGTTCGCCCCGGCGGGTCGGATGGGGACAATCTCATCAAGACGCGTCTCGCCACCGGCGAGATGTCCGACATGTTCATGTATAATTCCGGTTCCTTGCTTAAGGCGCTGAAGCCGGAGCGCACTCTGTTGAATCTGTCGGACCTGCCCGCGATGGAAAGGATTGAGGACAAGTTTAAGCAGGCCGTAACAGGCGCTGATGGCGGCATCTACGGCGTACCCCTTAACACCGCCATGGGCGGCGGCATCCTCTACAACATCGACGTCTACAAAAAGCTCGGCCTGAAGGTTCCCAAAACCTGGGCGGAATTCATGGACAACAACAAAGCCATCAAGGCAGCGGGAATCGTTCCGGTTGCTCAAACGTATGGCGATCCGTGGACCAGCCAGATGATCGTGCTGTCAGATTATTTCAATATCCAAGCCGCCAATCCGGGCTGGGATGTTGAATTCACCAATAACAAGGCAAAATTCGCGACGACGCCAGCAGCGCGAAGAAGCTTCGAGAAACTTGAAGAACTATATAAGGCCGGGTACCTCAACGAGGACTTCGGCGCGGCCAAGTTTGACGAAGGCATCGCGATGGTCGTTGACGGCACTGCTGCCCACTACCCGATGCTCACGTTCGTCAACGGGAACATCAAGCAGAATTTCCCCGATAAGATTAATTCGGTCGGCTTCTTTGCGCAGCCAGGCGACAGTCCCGACAAGAACGGGTTAACCGTCTGGATGACCGGCGGCATCTACATACCCAAGACGACTGAGCATCCTGAAGAGGCCAAGAAGTTCCTAGACTTCGTTGCCTCGGTAGAAGGCTGCAATATCCAGACGGAAACGAGTGCCGTCCAAGGGCCCTATTTTGTCAAGGGTTGCACGCTACCAACCAACGTGCCGCGCATCGTGTCCGACATGCTGCCGTACTTCGAAAAAGACAGCATGAACTCCCCGGCGCTGGAATTTCTGTCGCCTGTGAAGGGCCCCGCTCTTCAGCAGTTCACTGTCGAAGTGGGTTCTGGAATTCGCTCGGCAGCAGATGCCGCGGCTCTTTACGACCTCGACGTCGAAAAGCAGGCCAAGCAGTTGGGCCTTCCAAACTGGTAATCTCGCGCCCCGAGCCGCCCAGAAGGAATATTTCGATGCAACGCAAGTCGCCGTACCCTTACACGTTCGTCACGCCAGCAGCCGTAGTCTACACCGTGCTGTTTCTCGTGCCGACCGTGGCGTCATTTTACTTTTCGCTTACCCGCTGGGATTTGTTCGATAGCGTGTTCATTGGCGTTGATAACTTTGTACAGTTTTTCAAGGAGCCATTCCTCATTCAGGGCTTGGTCAACACGATCATCTTTGGGTTCCTTACGTCTGGCGCCAAAGTCGTACTTGGACTGCTCTTGGCGGTCTTGCTCACCTCCGGCCTTTACGGGCAGGGGTTTCTCCGCACTCTGATTTTCTTTCCTGTCCTCGTCTCGACAATCGGCATTGGACTGACCTTTGCGGAACTTATGCATCCTACGCGCGGCGCAATAAATGTCGCGCTCGAAGCCATCGGGATCGAAGGCCCGGGATGGTTGACGAACCCAACCTTAGCGCTCTTCTCAGTGGCCCTCGTTGATATCTGGAAAGGCGTGGGACTGGCGACCCTCATCTATATCGCTGGTCTGGCTGCCATCAGTCCGGACTACTACGAAGCGGCTAAGATCGATGGTGCGACCAGATCCCAGCAGTTCTGGCGCGTGACCGTGCCGCTGGTTCGCCCTGCGACCATTACGGTGGTGACCCTCTCGCTGATCAGCGGCCTAAGGACGTTCGACATCATTTGGGCAATGACCGGAGGAGGACCTGGCTTCTCCTCGGACGTGCTTGCCAGCGTGGTTTACAAGCAATATCAGGCTGGCTTCTACGGCCTGTCGACAGCAGGCAACGTCATGCTCTTCCTCATGATCGCTATTCTCGTACTCCCTTTGACGTACTGGCTTAACAAGCGGGAGATCGACCTATGACCCGGCGTCAATACGTGACAGGGGCCATATCGCTCCTAGTCGGCAGCATCCTGTTTCTCGTGCCGTTCCTCTTTGTGTTTCTAACCGCCGCCAAAACGAAAACCGAGGCTGCACGACTTACTTTCTCGTTGCCGGAGAACTGGAACCTTGTTGATAATTTTCTCCAGGTTATCCAAGCACGCAATTACATGCTGTTGCTTGCCTACTTCAACTCTACTCTGATCACGGTGGGTGCGGTCACGCTGCTTGTCATCTTCTCCGCCATGGTCGGTTATGTTCTCCAACGCCGCCCTTCGGATTGGAACAAGGTGATCTACGGCTTTGTGCTCGCCGGACTGATGATCCCGCCCGCGGTGGTGCCGACGATCTGGGTGCTGCAAGAACTTCATCTCTTCAAGACGATGTTCGGCCTCATTCTGATCCATGTCGCTTATGGTCTGCCATTCTCAGTCCTGTTGTTCCGGTCTTTTATTGCGACCGTTCCAAGGGAACTGGACGAGGCCGCAATTTTGGACGGTGCCCGGCCGTGGCAGGTTTTCTTCAAGGTAATTCTGCCACTAATGAAACCCGTCACTGTTACCTTAATCGTGGTGCAGTCCGTGTTCATCTTCAATGACTTCACCAACGCGCTCTACTATCTGCCCGGCAAGGAAAACGTCACCGTTCAGTTGACGCTTTACAATTTCAAAAGCCAGTTCGCGACCCAGAACAATTTGCTGTTCATGAATATCCTTCTTGTGACGATACCGCCCCTGATCGTCTTCGTCTTCTTCAATCGTCAAATCGTCGCCGGCATGACCGCTGGTGCAGTGAAAGGATAATCAGTTGGCGCGCGTCGTACTCAAAGACGTCCGGAAGAGCTTCGGCCTTGTCGATGTTATCAAAGGAATCAACCTGACAATCGAGGACGGGGAGTTCTGTGTCTTCGTGGGCCCGTCGGGTTGTGGCAAGTCCACGCTCTTGCGCACGATTGCAGGACTGGAGGTTCAAACCTCCGGCACGCTCCAGATCGGTGATACCGATGTTTCCAATCTGGAGCCGTCCAAGCGCGGTGTCGCGATGGTCTTCCAAAGTTATGCGCTGTACCCGCATCTAACGGTGCGGGAAAACATCGGTTTTGGACTGAGCCTGGCGAAAACACCGAAACCCGAGCTGAACCGTATCGTTGAAGGAGCCGCGGAGACACTTCAATTGATGCCGCTCCTCGACCGGAAGCCAAAAGCGCTGTCCGGCGGCCAACGCCAACGTGTCGCCATCGGCCGCGCCATCGTGCGCAATCCAAAAGTCTTCCTATTCGACGAGCCCTTGTCCAACCTCGACGCGGCCCTGCGATCGCAGATGCGCATAGAGCTGTCCGACCTTCACAGCAAGCTCGGCGCGACCATGATCTATGTGACGCATGATCAGGTCGAGGCGATGACCATGGCTGATAAGATCGTCGTTCTCAACGGCGGCCGGATCGAACAAGTCGGCAGCCCCATGGAGCTCTATAACAATCCCGCGACGCCGTTCGTGGCCGGATTCATTGGCAGCCCGCAAATGAACCTGTTCGAGGGCGGGGTCGCCGCGAAGATGGGCTGCAAGACCTATGGCATCCGGCCTGAGCACTTGGCGTTGAGCAATACCTCCGGCACGTGGAAAGGCCAGGTTCGTCACATCGAACGCCTCGGAGCGGAAACCATCGTCCATCTCACGGTGCCTGAGCTCGGTGCCTTGGTCGCACGCAGTACGGGCGACACTGAGTTGGCCATCGGCGCTGAGATTTGGGCCACACCGGTCCCCGGCAAAGAGTTTCGCCACGGTTAACGTTTAGCTTCCCTGAGGAATTTGGAAATGAGCAGTAAACGCATCGAGGATTTGGTCAACGACATGACGCTTGAAGAGCAGGTCAGCCTGCTCTCGGGCGAAGGTTCCTGGTCGGTAGCCCCAATCCCACGTTTGGGTGTCGGGTCGCTGGTCGTCACGGACGGACCGAACGGTGCCCGAGGCGGTGGCGGGCTTCTCGATGGCGTGAGCGCAGCGGCGTTCCCGGTGGGCATCTCGCTCGGCTCGACGTGGAACCCCGACCTCATGGTCCAGATCGGCGCGGCGTTGGCCGACGAGGCGCGGGACAAGGGCGCCCAGGTGCTCCTGGGCCCGACGATCAATCTTCAGCGAGGTCCGCTGAACGGCCGAAATTTCGAATGCTTCTCGGAAGACCCCATGCTTACGGGCGCCTTGGCGGTCGGATATGTGAGGGGCCTGCAGGCCAATGGCGTCAGCGCCATGCCCAAGCACTTCATCGCCAACGAAAGCGAGATCGACCGGGCTGAAGTCTCATCCGATGTCGACGAGCGGACGCTGCGGGAACTCTATCTTTTGCCATTTGAGCGCGCCGTAAAGAATGGCGGCGCGTGGGCCGTNGCGCCATGCCCAAGCACTTCATCGCCAACGAAAGCGAGATCGACCGGGCTGAAGTCTCATCCGATGTCGACGAGCGGACGCTGCGGGAACTCTATCTTTTGCCATTTGAGCGCGCCGTAAAGAATGGCGGCGCGTGGGCCGTTATGTCGAGCTACAATCGCCTGAACGGCACGTTTACATCTGAGCATCCGTGGCTGTTGAATCAAGTGCTCCGCCAGGAATGGGGATTCGACGGTGTCGTGTGTAGCGACTGGTATGGATCGCACTCGACGGTCGAGACGATCATGGCGGGGCTGGATATCGAGATGCCTGGGCCAACCCGCGACCGCGGGGCCAAGCTGGTCAAAGCGGTGGAGGACGGTGTGGTGCCTCGAGAGGTGGTGCGGCGTGCGGCACTGAACGTCTTGCGGCTCATGGAACGGTGCGGTGCCCTCGACAACATGGAAGAGCGCAAGGAAATTGCCGTCGAACGCCCCGAAACCCGGGCGCTTATCCGTCGCGCAGGTGCAGAGGGCACGGTTCTGCTCAAGAACAAGGGACAGGTTCTGCCGCTCGCCGCCAATACTCGCATCGCGCTCATCGGACCAAATGCCATGACTCCCAGAATCATGGGAGGCGGCTCTTCTCAGTTGAACGCGCATCGCCAAGTAAGCATCTGGGACGGCATGGTGGACGCCGTTGGGGCCGACAGGCTATCCCATGCCATGGGTTGCAGGAACAATCGCTTTGAACCCTTGTTGACTGGCGACATCACCATCGACTGGTTCGACAACCTCGACCTCTCCGGCCCGGTCGCGTGCTCGACACGACCTGATTCCGCAGCATTGTTCCTCAATCGCGACAACTTCGAGGGTATCTCAGTCAACCCGAAGCGGTTTTCGCTGCGGCTGCAGGGCCGCTTTATACCGGAGGTTAATGGCCGATATCGCATCGGCATGCACTGCGCGGGACGGGCGCGCGTTCTGCTTGATGGTGTCCAGGTCATTGAGGCTTGGGAGTCATGGACACGCGGCGCGACGTTCTTCGAGGAAGGTTGCGACCCTAGAACCGTTGATGTGGAGTTGAAAGGCAATCAGGCTTACGACATTTGCGTGGAGTTTCGTAGCGAAACACATTTCGTACACGACTTCTCCGCTTTCTATCTGGGCGTAGGAAAGCCTTCCACAGAGGCAGATCTCAAGGCTGCAGCGGACATCGCAGGGACCGCAGACGTGGCTGTCGTTTGCATTGGTCGCAACGGCGAGTGGGACACTGAGGGATGGGATTTGCCTTCTATGACCTTACCGGGCGATCAAGACGAACTCGTCTTTGCCGTGTCAAAACAGGCCAAGAGGACAGTTGTTGTGCTTCAGACCGGGGGACCGGTCGAGATACCATGGCTTGATGAGGTCGACGCGGTCATTCAGGCCTGGTATCCAGGCCAGGAAGCTGGTCACACCATTGCCGATATCTTGACCGGGTCAGTCGAACCTTCAGGGCGTTTGGCGCAGAGCTTCCCGAAAACGCTCAAAGAAGCTCCCAACCTTACCAGCGATCCGCTGACTTATCCCGGTATCGACGGACATGTTCGCTACGAGGAGCGCCTGAATATCGGCTATCGCCATCATGACACCCGTGGGATCGAGCCCCTGTTTCCGTTCGGACACGGTCTTGGCTACTCTACTTTCATAGTTGAGAGCTCAGAGGTTGATACTCGAGACTTTGCGCTGACGGGGAGGGTTCGAGTAGATATGATGCTCCATAACAGTGGGACCCGAGACGGTCGTGCAGTGCCTCAGCTATACGTCGGGATGACGAACGCGCCGGCATTCCGTCCGGCTAAAGAGCTGAAGGCCTTTTCAAAAATATACGTTCAATCCGGAGCGCGCAAACCTGTGACACTCGATCTTTGCGCCCGCGACTTCGCGTGGTTTGATGTTGAGCGTCAGAAATGGATCGTAAGTCCCGGGGAATATGTGCTCCGCCTGGGCCTCTCTGCAGCTGACACCACCATAATCGGTACTTTCGTCAGACAAGAAGAGATCGTGCTCGCGGCCTAGCGGCCGGATGCTGTGTTGGCGGGTCTTTCGTTCAGACAACGGCCACGATTTGAACGCTTCTGTCTGCGGCGATCAAGACGAGATCGAAGCAACTAACCGCGTTCGGTATCAGGAACGCCAAGCCCGCGACACCTGCGAAGTCCGGCGACGCATCCGGTCCGGAAGGTCTTCTGTTGCCCGTTTATCGTTCTTCTATAATGTTCCCGAACTCGTTTTCATATCGCGGTAAAGATCGTCACCGTGATAGACGTGTTTGTTGTGTCCAGCATATAAGTAGCTTTCATAAATGAAGTTACGAGAAGTAGAAGGCTATGAGGACAAAATCCTTTTCTGGAATGCGATGCTCGATGGCGGGCGCATTGGATATTATAGGAGACCGCTGGGGGCTTTTGCTGATACGAGATCTGCTGTTAGGGTTGAGCCGCTATGATGAGCTACGCACCAGCACCGGAATTCCTCCGGCAACCCTGGCAGCAAGGCTCAAGCATCTTGTCGATGTCGATTTGGTCGAGCGCGTCCGTTATCTCGACCGTCCTCCGCGCGACGAATATCGTCTTACTGAGAAAGGCAGGAGTCTCTGGAAAGTTGGCGTCGCACTTCGGGAATGGGGTGATGCGTGGAATGCGAGCGGGTTTGGAATTCCGATGGAGATGATCGATAGCGAGACGGGTCATCCTGTCATGTTAGACCTTGTCGATATTGAGACTAAGCAGGCAGTACCGCTTGAGCGCGTGGAACTACGCGCAGGTCCGGCAGCGGACGAGGCTGTGCGGAACTTGCTAGCCGCAAGAAGCTGAGTGCGATCATGAAAGAAAACAAATTCCAGAGCCGCGATGAGCGCGGCTGCCAGAATGGTTAGAAGCGTGCGACGGGCTCAAGTTTTTCAACGAGATTGGCGGTGAAGTCTTACCCCGCCGAAGCCATGGCAAACGAGGGGATAAATTGGTCTTTAGATCGCAACCGCCGCCGTCGGCCCGGGCCGCACAGAAAGAGCAATTTGTTACTCGCTTTCTGTTCGACGGGCTCGCCCGGCGAAGGTTTATTCTCATCGTGAAGTCCGGCAGTTTTTTGCGGCCAATGCAGAAAAATAGCCATTTATTCCGGATCATTATGCGTATCATATATAAATAAATTATTGTAAAAAACCCCTCTGATGAAATACACTAACAATATATAAAAATGTCGAATTCTGCTTCGAACAAAAGCCTCATGATATTAATATTGTTATCAATTCGGAAAAGTTAATAACCATCGCGAAAATAATATAATTAAAGCGAAATCCCTCATTTTCTTTAAGTTTCCAACAAGCAGTCGGCGCGATATATTTTGTCTGCAAGTCTCAACAAAATCATGCAAGTTCCATAAAATATATTACGCCACATACAATCTTTGATTGCATTTTTACTCAAGCGGCTTTATTGAGGACTAGCTCGTGACCTGTCCCCCCCTGACAATTTACGGAGTGACATATGCAACGTTTGCTGGACAAGTTGACCGATCTTGCCGCGCTTCGGGGTGACGAAGATGTCCTCAAAGATGCTCTGACCCATCTGGCGAACGAAGCGGGATTTTCTGGCTACGCATATCTGTTCATCCGACCGGGCCATACCATCGCTTCATCGAATTACCATGCCGAATGGCGGTCGATCTATTTCAACCGAAAATTCGAGGCGATCGACCCGATCGTAAACCGCGCAAAGTCGCTGAAGCGGGTGTTTACGTGGAGCGGTGAGGCAGACAGGCGCCGTCTGACGAAGGAAGAGCGAAGGTTCTTTGACCGGGCTGCTGATTTCGGGATCCGCTCCGGGATCACCATCCCCATCAAGGCGGCCCATGGATCGATGTCCATGTTCACGCTTGCTTCCGATAAGCCTGCACTTGAACTCCAACGCGATATCGATCCCGTCGATGCGGCGGCCGCCGTCGGCCAGCTTCACATCCGCATGTCGTTCTTGCCTATGAGACCGACCGATCAAAACCCGGCCTGGCTCGACCCGAAGGAGGCTGCCTATCTTAACTGGATCGCCGTCGGTAAAACCATGGAGGAGGCTGCCGCACTGGAGGGCGTCAAATACAATTCCGTCAAAAGCAAGCTCGAAGAGGCCAGGAAGCGGTTTCAGATTCATACCATGCCGCACCTCGTTGCGCTGGCCATCCGAGCGGGGCTCATCTGATCGACGGCATCAATTGACGGATACGTTCGGGATATAGCCCAGGATCCTTGTCAGCGTATTGAGGGCGCTCATCTGCGCGTGCATCGCGATCATCGCCTCCACGTATTCGAGATGCTGCTCTCCACCTGCGGCTTTTGCGGTTTTGTAGTCTTCCGGCAATGCCTGGAACAGCCGGTCAGCCTTCTCCACGAGTTGCCTGTGCAGACGGATGGCGTTGACCGTTAGAACCTCGAGATCTGCTGTGCTGAGACCCCGTGTAAGCCCGATCACTGGGCGCAGTTCACTCGTATCCGACCCGGTTGCGTCACTCAAATCCATGACTACTCCTCCCATTTTTAGTCTGCGGTCCGCTCCCGACCGCACGTGCGCGATCCCAGCCGGACCGGATATTGCACCCGGTGTATCCTTCGCGTTCTTGCTCCAGCGTATGGACATGCATCGAATCGAACGACGTGAGCTTTCTCATAGATCTCCTAACCGATCTACCCTGCCCTTTTTGTGACCAAGTGAATCTGCAACTGTTCTCAAAGTACGTTCGTTCCAATCTGTCGCGTTAGCTCGCGCTGCTTGGCGTAATCCGGATCGATCCTTTTGCATCAGGCGTTTGCGCATCGCCTTCTGCTGCAAGCGTGCAGAGCATGAGAGCCGTCTCGTAGGATTTCTCAAAGGCCGGGACCGGCAGGAATTCGAAACGCGAATGGAAATGAGAGGCGCCGGTGAAGAAGTTCGGGGTCGGCAGACCTTTGGCCGAGAGGGCGGCCCCGTCGGTTCCTCCGCGCATTGGCGTGAGCTTTTTCTCGATCCCGAGCCTGTCCAGAGCGTTGAACAATAGCTCGGCCGAGCGGTTGTCGCTTCGAAGATAGTCTCCAATGTTACGAT
>NZ_JBBBVQ010000042.1:0-17125 GCF_037199735.1 Oryzifoliimicrobium ureilyticum
TGCTTCAAAATCGCCAGAATCTGGCTTTCCGTGAATCTCGATTTTTTCATGTCGTTCTCCAAACGCATCAAAGGCCGGAGAAGTCCAATTTTCAACCCAATGGTTTGCGGGGATGATTACCACGCCAGTGGATCGACTACGTTCATCTTGGCGGTTTGGATGAGCGTGTGAGCAACAACAATACAGCTAGACGATTTTGTTTTGACCGTTGTGATATGCTGCGCTTGACGGCGCGGCTTCCTCGGTTGAGTGCACCCGGTTTCGCCGGACATGTCGGCTAGTTTGATTTACCCGGATGAACTGGGGTGGGGAAGCCATCTTGAGCGCCGAATGAGGATGGTGAACTGCACCCCGTCTCGGCCGGACAGTCGTCATAAGCAGAGAGGCTCAAGCACAGGCTTGAGTATAGGCTTATGTCTAACGAATATCGACACGAGTTGCAGTTCACTCGGAAGCGGCTGGTTCGCCGGCTTGGCCAGAGGCTGCGGGTTGAGGGAGGCCGCTACGTCTCAGTGAGATCTAAACACAAATGCTTTCGAAATAAACCTACGATCAAATTTCGATAAACGAGATCGCTGAGTTCAAGCGGGATTTTAGCGTTGCAGATTGGGCCGGAAAAGCGCTAGTTACTAAACGGTGGGTTACGTCTCAATGGACATCAGGAATCATAAATTCATGGAATCGGCAGCCGCAAGATCTAAGGCACTTTACGAAACTATGGTCCCGCGATTGCGACCTGAAGTCGTGGATTTTTTGACGCAGGTATACGACTTGACAGAGCCGCACGAGGCCGATTTTAATTTCTTCAGGAAGTTTCAGAGTAACTTGATTTCCTACATTGATGTTGGTGCCAATGTAGGGCTGACGGCTTTATCTATGAACAAGTGCGCTAAGTTGGCGGCGGGTTGGGGGTTCGAGATCAATCCTCGCTTGCAGCCAGCGCTCGATATAGCCTCATCGTTCTGTGTCGATTATCGATATACCCTGACTGGACTTTCAGACAGCGCAAACGATGGAATATTGATTGTCCCTCTGATTGATGGATATGCAGAGTATGGCGAGGCGTCACTTTCGGAAGATAATTTCAAGCGCTCAGAGGTAATGGGTAGGCTTTGGAGTTATTCGAAGACCGGAAAAGTCGATTTTGATCATATTCCGGTAAAGTTTGATAAGCTTGATAACCAAGTAGAGGCACTGAAATTCCTGCAGACGAGACCGCTGCGCTTACTAAAAGTTGATGTCGAAGGACACGAGGCTAGCGTCTTAGCGGGAGGTAACGAATTCATAAAGGAAGCACGGCCTATCGTTCTTATCGAAGAAGGTCACCGACCTGAGATCATCGACATGATGAAACGGCTTGGGTACAACCCATATGCGGTAACACCCGATCTATCTATTGAACCGCTCTCTGGTGCGACGTTAAATACGCTTTTTCTGAACGAAGCCCATTTGAGGGAATTTCCGAAATACACTTTCTGACGAAGGTATTGAGATTTGCGCGCGTTTTCAAGGTCGCCACCGGCTGGTGATCGGGGCCGAATACGCTTGGTTAGAAAATGTTGGGGTCGGGAAATCCGTGAGTAAGTCTAAGCTGATTAATGACATAAAAGCTATCTATTCGAAACGTGGCTTACCAGGACTGGTTGCGTCCGGCATCAGAGACGTGGCCTTTTTCTCCTATAATATGGGAGTATGGCTCGAAAAGCAGCTGTTTCGTTTTGCAGCTTCCATAGACCCGAAACCCAAAACGGCCAGGCTTCCACGGAGTCAACGGGCGAACTCCGTGGACGCGAGGTATGAGTATACCCACGAGCTACAAAAGTGCTATGATGGAGTACACGTTGTCGTCCCCTCGCGTCGCCCGACAAATAAGGAGGATTATGCCTTCAGCGTTCCATTCAGCTATAAGCTGAAACATCCCGCGCACCGCCCTGTTGCTGTGATTATACATTGCTTCTACGTTGATCTACTACAGGAGATTATCAGTTACATTTCGAATATCCCAGGGGTCGTCGATATCTTCATTTCGACAGACAGTCTTCAAAAAGCGGACACAATCAAAGAGATTTTAAGGCGATACAGCAGAGGCAATGTCACTATCAGGGTCTTTCCAAATCGCGGACGTGACGTCGCGCCTCTTTTTGTTGGTTTTCGGGACGTGTACGAACATTATGATTTGTTTCTTCATCTTCATACAAAAAAGTCTCCGCACGGAGGCGAGGGATTGGTTTCCTGGAGGGAGTACCTCTTCGAAAATCTATGCGGTAGTGAGGCAGTTGTTCAATCTGTTTTTGAATTGTTTCAGGATCCAACTATCGGCGTCGTGTTTCCGCAGCATCTTTTTGAATTGCGCGGAGCGTTAAATTGGGGTTATGACTTTGAAATTGCTAAGGCTCTCTTAGAGCACATTGGGGTTAAGCTCGATAAAGATCGTGTGTTAGAGTTTCCCTCTGGATCGATGTTTTGGGCGCGTTCAGCGGCCGTAAAAAAACTTTTGGATCTCGATCTAAAATTTGACGATTTCCCGGCCGAAGAGGGGCAAATTGACGGAACTCTTGCACATGCAATTGAGCGTAGTCTCCTGATATTTGCGGAAGCGGCTGGATTTGAGTGGCGTAAGATCGTCCAGGCCACACGATATCCAATGAAGGAAACCGTTTTGCCTGTGAGCTCACCTGGTGATTTAAGCAGGCTCCGCAGCAAGGTATACTTTTCATTGCTGGAGACGGCCATTAGCGGCGTCATGCCATCGGAAAATGCGATACCGGAAACGCGGGCGCTGCTCGCGCATCGCTCTAACAGTAGACGTCGGCGGATAAATCTAGTTGTGCCAACGATCAACCCTTCCCAAACTTTTGGTGGTGTCAGCACTGCTTTAAAGGTATTCGATGAGATTTCCGATGCTTTGGGCTCTGATTTTGATCGCCGAATAATTGTAACGTGTGCTCCAGTTAAGGAGGATGCACTTCTCAATTTCCCAGCTTACAAAATGCGTCTGATATCAGAAGGCTCCGTGGATGAGGACGGTTGGGCCATTGTGGACGCTTTTGAAAGATCAGAGGGCAAAATCTCTTTGCGGGATGGTGATGTGTTCATAGCCACTGCCTGGTGGACAGCTGCGTTCTCCTTCAGTTTTAATAACCTGAGGAGATTGACTGGTAAATCTCCAATACCGGTTATATACCTCATTCAGGACAATGAACCATATTTTTACGGTTGGTCGACAAGGTGGGCGCTAGCTGAGGCTACCTATCGAAATCCCGATGAAACTATAGCGATAATTAATTCTGCCGAGTTAGCTTTGAGCATCAGCAGCCAGTACACCTTCCGTTCTAATTACTACTTGCCATATACAATTAATGCCCAATTAGAAGCCAATTGGAAGGAGCAAAAGCGTGAGCGTATAATTCTGATTTACGGCCGACCGAATGTTTTACGAAATGCTTTTGAAATACTGGCGGATGCCTTAATTCTGTGGCAGAGGCGAAATCCAACGATAGCAGCGGCATGGAGCATCTTAAGTTTGGGAGAGGAGTTCGATCCTGATTTAGTATTTCCGATGCAGAATCTTCAGGTGATTGGGAAGGCCTCCCTGGAAAAGTATGCCGAGTACCTCAGTACAGCCTCTGTCGGAGTGTCTTTGATGCTCTCCCCTCATCCGAGCTATCCTCCACAGGAGATGGCGGAGGCGGGGTTGATAACCGTCACAAACAAATTTAACGGCAAGAATATTGGCGAGACCTACTCTAATATTATAGAGGTTGATCTTGTGACAGCAGAGCACGTGGCGGATGCGGTAGAAAAAGCGGTTCAACTCGCAGAAAGCAACGTGGGCCATGTGGTGCAGCGAGCTAGGCCGAACTTCATGCAGCACCCGATTAGGCAGTATGCTCCTGAGCGGGTTGCGTCAGAGATAAAACATATTTTGGATTTATCTACAGCGGCGAAATAATCGGCGTATTCAAATGATTGACATAAAGCAACGGTTCACGGTCATTGGCGCGGTTATGATCCGTGATATACGAACGCGCTTCGGTCGCTCTCATTTTAGTTACCTATTGGCAATCATCTGGCCGCTCGCCCACATTACTTTCATAATAATAGGTTTTTTGGCTGCTAATAGGATCATGCCGCTCGGCAGCGACCCTGCGCTTTTTGTGGTGTCGGGCGCAGTTCCATATATTCTATGTCTCTATCCTGCTAGGATGATGGGGATGACGATCGAAACAAATAGGCCGCTATTCCTGTTTCCTGTCGTTAAGGTTTTGGACGTAATCCTGGCCAGAGCTACGGTAGAGTTTCTCACAGCCTTTGTTGTTCTCATAATTCTCTATTGCGGCCTTCTAGCCTGCGGGGTTCAAGCTTTACCAAGCGACTCTTTACGATGGGCTGAAGCTGTTGTCATGACCATTTATCTTTCGATCAGCTTAGGCCTATTAAACTGCGTGATAGTTTCTATCATTAGGATGTGGCACATTACATTTGTTTTGCTGATGGTGGTTTTATATCTAACCTCCGGTGTCTTCATTCTCCCAGAAACATATCCACAGAATATCCAAAATCTGATGTGGTTTAATCCTCTTCTTCATTGCGTTTCTTGGTTCAGATCGTCGTATTACGATGGATACGGCGACGCGACTATCTCATTTTCTTATCTTTTTTGGGTATCGACGACTGTCATGTTTCTTGGTCTGGCCGGAGAGCGATTTTTGCGAGGTAAAATACTAAACGGATGATCAGTCTAAAAAATGTACTCAAATTTTATCGTACCAAAGGGAATGTAAAGACGATCCTTGACCACGTCACAGTTGATTTTAGGGCGGGCACTTCGTACGGAATCTTGGGTATTAATGGCGCTGGAAAATCCACAACTATGAGGATGCTCGGCGGAACAGAATTGCCGAATTCGGGAAAAGTTATTCGAAACTCTCGTGTCTCTTGGCCTCTTGGGTTCGCAGCTGGATTGCATCCGTTGATGACCGGGAGAGAGAATGTAAAGTTTGTGGCTAAAGTTTATGGACAGGATACGCGTAAGGTGATCCAGTTTGTTGAAGACTTTGCCGAGATTGGCGCTTACATCGACGAGCCATATAAGAATTATTCCTCAGGCATGGCCCAACGCTTGGCGTTCGGTTTGTCGATGGCGATTGAGTTTGAATGCTATCTCATTGATGAAGTGACAGCCGTTGGGGACGCCCGATTTCAAGCAAGATGCCGTGAGGAATTTGCGAAAAGGAAATCAAGCGCCGACATTATAATGGTATCGCATTCGATGGAAACCGTTAAAGAATACTGTAACCGCGGGGTCGTTCTGGCCCATGGCGTAATGCATGAGTTTTCAAACGTGGACGACGCAATTGAGCTTTACAAGAAGCTTAACGAGTAAGGTAGGGCGCTTTGAATTCGGTAACTAATGTTAGGTCCTACGAGCAACTGACAGAGGTTGTTGCACTTGAGCGTGCTCGATCTGTTTCCATTGAGCTAAAAAAAGGTGCGCGTAAAGCGCGTGTGACTAAGCCAATTACGAGCGGCGGAGCCGGCTTCAGAGCTAGAAAGAGCGACAAAATTTACCGAGGCGTCTTGTTGGCGTCCTTCATGTCTCTTTTTCTTATTCCCAGCATCTGCATGGCCGGATACTACTTTCTGCTCGCCTCGGATCAGTATGTCACTGAAACAAGGTTCGCTATTAAAAGCGGAGAAGGTTCAGCTCTAGACAACATAGCAGCCGCTGGCGCTCTGCTGGGGAACAGCGGATCGCGAGACGGCCAGATTGTCGCTGAATTTATCAAAAGTTCGGCCATGCTAGATGCGCTTGAGAAAAAGTTTAACTTGCGTCAAATGTTCTCCGCCACCAACTTTGATGTTGTTTCGCGGCTAGATCCATTATCTTCAAGAGAAAGATTGCTAAGTTATTGGAAGAAGCACGTGGATGTTAATGTCGATCGCAATTCTGGCCTCGTCACTTTGGACATTCGAGCATTCTCACCTAGCGACAGTTTACAGATTGCGAAATTTGTCTTGGGAACGTCAGAGCAAATGGTAAATGATTTGACTCGGCGCGCAGAAAAAGACGCTTATGATAATGCGCAAACCGCCTTGGCCGTGGCGCAGGAAAAGCTAGAAAGTGCCGTTTCAAAACTGCGGGATGCTAGAAATACAGCTGGCATCTTGGACGTGAATAACACCTCCGAGGTGTATACCAAACTGATCACTGATCTCAGATTGAAGCTCGCTAACCTACAGGCCCAGGCGGCCAGTGTATCACAAACGACAGCCAGTAATGCGCCACAGTTGGTCCAGATGAATGCTCGGATTACCGAGATTAAGTCTCAAATTGAGAACTATGAGTCTATGATCGCCGGAGACACCGATTCCAGCAAAAATCTGGCTGGGGAATCCTCGGTGCTGTCTGAGAAAGAGTTGGAGAAAAGTATTGCACAGTCCAATTACATTTCCGCGGTTACAGATCTTGAGAAATCTCGGATAAACCTCGAGAGGCAGAGAGCTTATTTGCAAATATACGTGCCCCCCACCCTGCCTCAAGAGTCACTTTATCCCCGCAGATTCTTAGTGGTGGGACTTTTTTCACTCATCGCGTTCGTGCTTTGGGGCGGGGTCGCGGGATTGGCGACTCTGGTTAGAGATAACATGGCTTCGTAAATGCAGTTCGCGATAGATAACGACTCTGGTGAAACCATTTCAGGTTGGATTATCACCGACAATCCCCAAGAGACACCAGAACTAAGAGTATCCGTTCCCGGCGCCCCTGATGTGTTATTTAGAGCGAATGTGTACCGCAAAGATCTGCACGATATGGGACTGCATTCTACAGGATTATCCGGCTTCTTCGTTGACAAGGGTCTTGTGCCCTCTTTGTCCGAGGCCTCTGATATTCAGATTTCAGAGGCATCTACTGGCATCTGCGTTTATCGCCGGTTCCATCCGGACCATCATCTGCCTAGGAAGGTACTTTTCCTCTCTGCATCGCTTGTTCCACAGCCTCAACTTCAAAGGACCGCCAGCCGAAATTTCGCGGTGAGGCATCCGCTCGTTGATCGCTATTCTTTGGAGACAATCAACTCTTTACTTTCCTACAGTTTCAGCAGTTCTATATATATTAGTGGTCGCGTGAACTGGTTGCGTTTCGCTCATGCAGTTGAGACAAATGATTTTTTTGTGTGCGCGCTTCTTTCGGAACCCTTCTATGATTTCTCCGAGCGGCTGCTTTTTTTCAAGGCGCTTAATAGTTCTTCATCATCTCCGTTTGCCTCGCCGTATGTGACACGGTACGAGGAGTTGATTGTTGCATTCCGTGACGTAGATTTGGAGAACAATAGGGCGATCTTATCCTGCTTGAGAAATTTAACGAGCGACCAGATACGGCTTTTAAAATCGCCAATGACTACAATGCTTGGGACAATGCCTGACGAGTTTGTACAACGTCGTAATGTCAGCGTTGCTCTTGATAACCTCGCTCAACTAAATGCGGTCGGGACAAGCGACCGCTTTTCGGATTTCGCTGCGTTGGTTGACGGTCTCCTACAACGAGAGATTTTTGGAAGCGCTGCATTGTCGGAAATTAAAGGTGCTAGTCAACTGTCGGTAAGGCTGAAGGATATCGGGCTGGTAGCAGATTTACTGGATGAAGACATCGCGTTGTATGCTTTCGCGTCCGAAGCTTTGGAAGCAGCGCTCCCGTCCGTTGAATAACATTGGAAATAGGAAGCTTCTTTGCCAACAGAGAAAAAACAGATGGAGAGCGAAGATTGGGAGGTTCCGAAAGGTCGGGGCGATAGCTCCAAAGAAAAGGATCTGAGAGGCGTTCTGTCGCTGCTCCCGATCAGGGCTAGTGTCGTCAA
Organism: Oryzifoliimicrobium ureilyticum; assembly: GCF_037199735.1. NCBI lineage: Bacteria > Pseudomonadati > Pseudomonadota > Alphaproteobacteria > Hyphomicrobiales > Rhizobiaceae > Oryzifoliimicrobium > Oryzifoliimicrobium ureilyticum. The sequence goes on from NZ_JBBBVQ010000042.1 coordinate 7,860, forward strand.
AGCTAAGCTAGGTGGCTATTCTGCACATGTAGTGCGCTCATCAAGAGAAACGGGTTCTACTTCGAGAGGGTTCAATTTTTGGTCCTCTATCTGCATTATTCTACTGCCAACTATGCTGTACTTGTCCTACCTTGGACTGTTTTCGTCGTATGTGTACGTGGCCGAAGCCAAGGTTACAGTTAAAGAAGCCAGCGGAGCCACATCTTCAGTTGGATCTGGAATATCGTCGATCTTGGATAAGATCGGGATAAGTAAGAATGAAAGTTCCACACAGGACTCGCAGATCATTGCCGAATACGTAAAGAGCCGATCTGCCGTGCAAGACGTCGGTGGGCTGGACTACTTGCGCAGCGTATATGGAGGTAGTGAAATTGACTGGTACTCTAGACTACCGATTAAACCCACCGCAGAGAAGCTTTGGAATTATTGGAAGGAGCACGCAACTGCTTCTGTTGATACGACGTCTAATATCGTCACCATAAGAGTGCAGGCATTTTCACCAGATAACGCATTAGAACTTACTCGGAGAGTGACCGACAGCAGTGAGAAGCTGATAAATCAAATGTCTCTCAGAAGCAGAAACGACGCGTTAGCTAGAGCGCAAGATCAGGTTGCGCGAAGCATGGGGGAGTTGGCTGCGACGCGTGCAGAGCTTGTCTCGTTTCAGCAGAAAACCGGTTCTTTAGATCCTATCGACAAAGCAAAGGAAATCACATCTATCATCTCAAAGTTGACGACAGAGAAGCTTCAGTTGGAAAATCAGCTCAGTGTTTCGAAATCAGTCGGCGTCCGCGATAAGCCCGGGGATCGTTACATGGAGGCACAACTCCGCACTCTTAATGATCAGATAGCCGAACTTAATTCAAGGCTGACTGGGCCAGACGGCGATAAAACCGTATCTGGTCAGTTAAAGATCTTTGAGCTCTTGAGATTGAAGCAGGAGTTCGCCGAGCAGATGTACTCATTATCTAGAAGCAGCTTGGAGGCTGCCAAGCGTTCATTGAGCCATCAGCAAGTCTACCTTGCGATAGTCGTCCCTCCGCTTCTGCCGGAAGAGCCATCGTATCCCAAGGTGTTTGCGCAAACTAGCTTGTTTTTTTTCGAGTGCTTCATTGTGTGGGGTATCACTTGCCTGCTCTATGCGAGCGTAAAAGACAGTCGCGCATACTAGTCGAACAACTTGCTGGCCGACCTAGGCAGGCGGCACTTTTGATCACTGAGGTAGGTAATTAAAGCCGGTTCCATCTCTCGGACGGTGCCAGTTAGGCAGGGAAATAAAACTTAATAGAGTATCATAGAGAAGTTGCATCAGATGCCTGTAATCCGCGATGATCGCATCCGATTTCTAGTGATTTTGTTTGCTATGAAGGCACTTTGCTCTAGAAGTGCATGATACCAGCGGAGCAACTGAAGGAGGGGGTTGGTGAACGACAGCATGGAAGGTAACTCAGTCGACTCGCGCCTTCTTTATTATTCGCGTGACGAAATCGCGCTCAATTTTGGAGATTATTTGAGCGATTTTCTGTACCGGAAAATGTTGCTTGCCCCCTACTTTCAGGTGGACTTCTATCACTTGATTGGAAGTGTGATTGATAACCAGCTGATCACGTGGGACTTTGAGAAGACCACAGTTGAAGATGCCAAAATCGCGTTTTGGTGCTGTGGTTCAAGAAGTGATGAACCGTTGCGAAAGGCGGTTTATGACCGTTGTCTGTTCTTTGGGGTCCGGGGTCCGCTGACAAGAAAAGTTCTCGGGCTTTCTGAAGAAACCCCATTAGGCGACCCGGGTTTACTGCTTCCAATTCTCTTCGATAAGAATAAACGTAAATCTGCTGCCGCCGGTAAAGTGATTTGCGTACCACATATTAGCCAGATGGGGGAGTTCAGCTCACCTCCAACCGACGCCGCACTAGTTCGATCGCCGTGTGTTCATAACGACGAAGAACTCTTGATGCTTATCAATGATATCGCAAGTGCCGATTTCGTCCTCGCAGGTTCACTTCATGCGGCTATTATTGCTGCTGCATACGGAACCCCATTCGCCTTCTGGGACAACGATTTTATTGATATTCCATTCAAGTGGATGGACTTCGCTGCTTCCATCAATATAGAAGCGCATTTCGTGAAAAATATTGACGAGGGCTACTTTTGGTACCAAAGCATCCGTGAACATATCAAAATCCCATCGCTTGCTAAGATATTGGGATGCTGTCCGATAGCGGTTAGGCCAAGTTTCATTCTTCGAGCTGTTTCCTTTGATTTAGGGCTCGGGAAACAGGCGACCAGGAGATTTGAGCTTGCACTTTCCGGTCTAGAAGTGGAGAAAAATCCATTCATAGAGCATATGCAGTTCTTCGAAAATCAGAGGTATATTCGTACTAGACAAAGGCATCGTTCAGCCTCAAAGACACGTCGAGAATTGCGGCAGGTAAAGAACCAATTTAGAAACAGCTTGTCGATGTTTTCGCAATATATCGAAAAGATGTCAGTCCGGGAAGCTGAGCCAGAAAGCACCATACGGTTCGGCGCTGAAGATGTGGGTTTATCTCTACTATTGGATGGATGGACTACTCCCGAGCACGGAGAGTCATTTCCTTGGTCCGTCGTTCGTAAAGCCGGTGTCCGACTGCCCCTAGGGTCGGGCTGGGAAAATGCTGCTGAGATTATCATAGAAGGCTACATTTTCCTGCCAAAACTCGAGAGAATCAACTCAAGATCTTTGCGGGTTTGGATGGAGAACAAGCTTGTTTTCTATAAGGAACTTCGGAACGATTCTGCCGAGCAAAGCGTGTTGGAAGACTTTTCAGTTAAAGTGCCAAGGCAGTTTCGCGTGTTAGACAAAGATCTTATCATTGAGTTTGAACTCGATCAAATCGGAAGTCCACACGATCTGGGATTGTCTGAAGATATGCGAGAATTAGGTATAGGCTTAAAGCGAATAGAATACCTTTTTTATCCGGAAAACAGATGAATCACCCAAGATACATTACCTTCAGCTGAATAAAGTCATGCAAGCCGATGAAACTATTATCGATGAAGATAACTGCTCTGTCACAACCGTTTCTCGACGGACGGCAGCGCTCAAAAGCTGCGTCGTTTATCTTACCGACGCTGGCTAGGCAATATATTCGAGGTAGAAGGAATGGAACTTTCGCTTTCGGCTTTCAAGAGCCGCCCGGCTACCGATGTGGTCAGTCTAGGTCCTAGGTGTGCAACAGCCTACAACCTGAGAAAGTATTTCGGTTTCGAGACTGCATATCCCTTCGACTGGTGGATTACTCCTGAGTCTGGGTTATTGCAATTTCTTGGAACGTTGGATTTAGAGGAATTATACAATCCCGAGTTGTTGTTCCGGCTCCCTGATGGTAGCAGCGTTCAACATAACCCAACCGGCATACTTCTTCACCATGAATTTCCCCGCGATTTAGGTAAAGTCGAGCACCCTGTCATTGAAAATTTCATTGATTATATTGAGCAGCCACGTTCTAGAAGCGAATATCTTCTGGAAAGGTTCAAGTCTCTAAACGATCCAGGAAGAAGGGTGCTCTTTTTCAGAGAGGGGGAGGCGAGGTCGGCTAAACTTACAGCTGAACTAGAGCGACTTTTTCCCTTAGCTGAATGGTGTCTGTGCTCGTTGCCATTAATTCCGGAGGATCCCGTAAATGGATGGAAAACTGACTTTGGTTTATGGAAGGCGAACTTAGACAGTGTGGGCGTGCAATTACAGTCCAATTCTCGATTGCCACCTAGTGCGCGTGGCTAGTTCAAGTACTCAAGATTCTGGCGACGTCCAAAACGGTGGTATATAAAATGAAGTTCAGGTTTGGGCGGAAATTAATCAACAACACAGACATGCGTAGCCTCGCTTTGAAAGGGCTTGATCTACAAAAGAAATCCGTGCTTGAGATCGGGCCGCTAGACAGGCCGATTGTGCAGAGAGGAATGGCAAAAGAAGTATTTTATCTTGATCATTGTTCAACTGATGATTTGAGACAAAAATACGCGAGTGAGCCCCATGTTGACAAAAGCAGAATAGCCGAAGTTGACTTCGTGTCGAACGATGGTCGGCTAACGCCTTCTTTATTTCCACGGAAGTTTGATGTAGTTGTTGCTTCGCACGTTATTGAACACGTGCCGAATCTAGTGGGCTGGCTTGCTGATATTGCCGACGTCTTGAGTAGCGGAGGGCATCTCGCTTTGGTCGTCCCGGACTGTCGCTTCACCTTCGACAAGTTTCGCCGGCCTACTCCCAGGCATTGGATAGCTGAAGCCCATTTCAACGACGCTCGTAGACCTGAGCTGCAGAATGTTATAGATCACTTTTCCAACGTTGCTCATATCAACGCAAATGATGTTTGGCAAAAGAAAGATGTAACCGAAGCCCGTCGAATACACTCTACGGGAGACGTAGCGAGTGCGATACAGCAGTGGCATGCTGGAGCTTACCTCGACTGCCACTCATGGGTTTTTACGCGAGATACTTTCCCATCCCTTATAGATTGGTTAACTTCAAATTATCATATCCCTCTGGTTCTCTCCGAAATAAGTGGGCCAGTTTACGGGCAACTCGAGTTCTATGTTCAATTAAAGAGGAGCACTACTTCGTAAGTATTGCTCACGTCTGTTCTTCCCAGAGCTGTACGCCGACGTGACCCTGCTCCAAAAGATACGCGTTTACCCTCCATTGTGTACCTGGCTCAATGCTTCCCATCCTTCGGGTTGAGAAGTTAGCTGGAAGCAGAAGCTTTGAACAACCTGCTGTTTATGATCAGTGTAGTGGGCGAGCTTTGCTTCTAGCGAGATCGTATGTGTATTTTTGAGTTCTAACATAAGGCGGCGGGTTTTGTTTTAGATGTGGTAACGAAAATGGCTTACGAGTTAGGATCGAGGCATAGTTAAGAGAGCAAACCGATGGCCGCAACGCTGTACTTTAGCTACGATCAGATTGCATCTCAGTTGACAAATGACTACTGGATATCCGCCGGCCAGACGCCCCATCATTTTAGCACCGGAGATATCACGGTCAATGTTAGTGCGCTGACTGCCTCAGGGCAGCAACTTGCTCAACTGGCTCTAAAGGCTTGGTCAGATGTCGCCAACATTCATTTCACGTATACCTCGGCGCCTGCGCTCATAAATTTTGACGATAATCAGGCTGGAGCCTTTACGGCCTACAGCTATTACAGTGGGACGACACGGACGAGCTCGGCGAGCGTAAATATCGGTTTAGACTGGCTTCAAAATTACGGGACGTCGAAAGCAAGTTATTCATTCCAAACCTATATCCATGAAATAGGGCACGCATTGGGACTTGGACACGCCGGCAATTACAACGGTGACGCGGTTTTTGGGCGTGACAATCACTATATAAACGACTCTTGGCAGGCCAGTGTTATGTCGTATTTCAGCCAGAGTGAAAATTTAACTACACATGCTACGGCTGCTTATGATGTAACCCCGATGGTCGCTGATATTATCGCGATTCAGCAGCTATACGGGGCGGCTAACGCTCATATCGGTGATGATGTTTACGCATTCGAGGACGCATTGGGTATACCTACTGCTCAGACGCTTTTGGATCCAGCCGGCTACGATACGTTAGATCTAAGCTCAGTCACCCATAATCAATTTATCAACCTAAATCCTGAAACTTACTCCAATATCGGCGGACTGATTGGCAATATAGGGATTGGTCGGGGAACGTATATCGAGAAAGTTATAGGCGGAAGTGGAAGTGATGTTATCGTCGGAAATCGGTTTGATAACGTCATTGAGGCGCGCTCGGGAAACGATGGTATCGATGGGGGTCCAGGTAATGATGTTGCAATCTTCGGGGTTAAAAGTGCGGATGCGGCGACATACAAGTTCATGGAGGGTTGCGTTGTATCTTCTCAGCTCGGGAATGATCAGTTGTTCAACATTGAAACGTTGCGTTTTTCCGACAAAGATGTTCAAGCAGATCTACATGGCTCTCGTTCAATATATGAATATGGGGCTTCCTATAAAGACTTAGCTATCGCATTCGGATCAGATGCTTCTGCCTTAATGTCGCACTTCGCTAATTTTGGGCTTTCTGAAGGCAGGGGAGTTACGTTTGATGCCCGTCTTTATCTAGGTGCGTATAACGACCTGAGAGCGGCATTCAGTAAAGATATCGCATCAGCTGCAAAGCATTTTATCGATTATGGGATCAATGAAGGCAGAAGTTCTCAACAGTTTAACTTTGCCGAATACATAGCCTCTTATAAAGACCTGATCTCAGCGTTCGGTGTAGATCAGCAGGCGGCAACAAATCATTACTTCGCATGTGGATTTGAGGAAGGAAGAGGCGACAATTTTGATGCGCTTCAGTACATAGCGTCTTATGGAGATTTAATTAAGACATTCAGTTCAGACCGCACCGCAGGGGCAATTCATTACATTGAATACGGGCAGATTGAGGGAAGACATGCAACTTTCAACTCTCATAATTATGTTCATGCTCGGGGCAACGAGGATCTTCTTGCCGCGTTTGGGGAAAATGCTCACCTAGCCGAGAACCACTACATAATGTGCGGGTTCTACGAAGGCCGCATCCTGGCGTGAGCCCTTTTTAGCCCTTTCCTCATTAAACCTCCAAAACGAGAGCTCTAACACGCAGATGATCATGTTCGAAACCTTGACTAGGCTTATCCGCAGCGTTCAAGGAGGAAAAACTACTCCAGTTGACCCCGCGCCGACGATTTTGATTTGCTCTGGAAGCACTTCAGTGCGTTTTCCGACGTCGATCAATCATGCAGTCTATGCCGCTAAACATGGATATCGATACAGATTTGATATTAATCCATATGCTGGCTTGCCTAACGTTTATTATCACAAGCTCGCTACGATTATTGATGCATTAAAAGACTGCGACTGGTTGTTCTGGCTGGACGATGACGCGGCATTCATGCAATTAGACAAGAGCCTAGAATCGCTTGTCCCGGAGATGAGGGACAAAAATTTGTTCGCAATCTATTGCAGAAGTCCGGTTAATCGAGGAATAAAAACATACCTTTCTGCCGGGAATTTCTTGATTAGGCGGTGTCCTGAGGCTTTTGCGTTTCTCATTGATTGCCTGAATACCACCGGCGAGCAGTCGCTTGAGTTCTGGAATGAAGAGGAGTACGGGCCCTATTGGGGCCCGTACGACCAAGAAGCAATGATACATCAGTTAAAGAAGTGTCCTCGCCGTCTGAAGCAGGTGGTACTTTTGGAGTACACAAGATTCAATACAAGGCCCTTCCATTTCGAACGCGCGGACGATCATTTCTTGGTACATTTCACAAATGAACCCGGGCGAACGAAGTTGGAACAGATGGCAGACTTCACATCTCGTTATGGCTTGAGCCGGTTCCTCGTGCCGGACGCATTGGCGCAACCTTACGAAGTCTACTTTTCGTCTATCATGAATGGGATTCTGGAACCATAATGGCGACCGCTTTGGAAAGTTCAGCACATATTCAGGTCGGACGTAACACGCTTTACAATGGCCAGTGTCACATTGTCGGAACCGCTGAATCTCCTGTGACGATCGGATCTTACTGTGCGTTTGGCCGTAATTTGACAATAATGCCGATTAATCACGACACGAGGTTCGCGGCTATTCAAGGAACAGTTTATCGGAACTTGTTCGGACAACCACATCCCGGCGAGATTGGTGTCCCAAGTCGATCTCGGACCAAAGGTTCCGTCATGATAGGTAGTGATGTCTGGTTAGCGGATAACGTAACAATCTTGGGCGGTGTTACAATCGGAAACGGAGCATGTGTTGGTGCCGGATCTATCGTTACCAAATCGATCCCTCCCTATCGAATAGCTGCGGGTTCTCCATGCCGCATCTTAGCTCTGAGATTTCCTGAAGAAATAGTCGCTCTTCTTCAGGACGTTGAGTGGTGGAATTGGCCCGAGGAGCGGATAAGACGAAATCGATCTTTCTTCCTATTGGATCTTAGCAAGAGTTCCGTCGACCAGATTGTAGAAACAATAGTGGACTAAGCGTCTTCTTGTTCGAAGGCTCGATGATGAAGGCACGACGGTGCATAATTTCGGAGGCCCTCAATGATGTTATTGCTGGCGCTTACAAAGGGTTATTGGGATGATTAGTGGCTTCATAGCCATCGTGTAGCAGGTCGCTAGGAAAGATTATGGCTGGGCTAATAAGCGCAACAGTTGATTTTCAGGTTCTCGTCCAAAACTTTTTTGCGAAGGTGGAAACAGGAGGAGATAGCCATGACATGCGACTAGGAGTGGCGGTAGATTATTACCGGCTAAACTCCACGCGTCTCATAAAAACCTTCAACGCCATCGCGCCTTACATTGATAAAGGCAGCACCGTGCTCGAGCTTGGCGGATTGTCCATATTTGGACATTTTCTCAGGGGTAAAGGCTGCTCCGTGCATGGGGTTAAGACGCAAAGTCACGATGAAATTGAGGAGTTAGGCCTGGATAGCATTGACGCCGTTTTGTGTTTTGATGTCTTACAAGGGCTTAGTATTCAAGAAGATCGAGAAATATCGGAGGACGTATACTTTCCTAGCGCCAAAGGAATAGTTGGCGATATGTATAGAGTATTGAAGCCAGGTGGCGTGATCATTTGCACTGCTCGCAATGCGGCGTCATATCTTGCGATGGCTCGTATCGCAAGTGGTCTACCTCCTACAGTTGATCGAGCGCATCTAGGCGATTACACAGTCAAGGAATTAACTGATTTATTCGAGGATGCGGGATTTACAGTAGATTCTTTGGAAACACCGACCGGGATTTCGCCGCTGAATTCCGACCTTGATCTTGAAGCTGCGAAGGTCCACGTTCAAGCGGTGAACGGCCCCCTCGATTTCCGCGAACCATACATCGTAGGGAGTTTCAAAAAGCCGTATTCATGAGAGATGGAACGAGTCGACAGGAAGGGGCGGATGAAAACTTGGACTACCAGGAGGTAGTTCATGTATTCCTATTCCGACACACCTCGGATCGTGGGGCTTTACATCAATTTTGGCAAATGGGTGAGCGCCACGTGAATCCCACACGCGTTCCGATCGAGACGAAGGAAAGCATCACTGGCTGGAGAACCTGCGCCGGTCAATGGCGTTGGTGGGAACAAAGTATCTATTGCGAGTGCTCGACGGGTAATCCCCCCGCAAAATAACGGACTTCAAAAGTAGAATTTTCTCGGGCTTTATGATCGAGGAGATTTTGATGAAGACGAGCAGATTTAGCGAGCCGCAGATATTGGCCATCCTCCGCCA
>NZ_JBBBVQ010000043.1:0-16170 GCF_037199735.1 Oryzifoliimicrobium ureilyticum
AGGGCAGCGTGCGGGGCAAGAAGATTGCCGTGCTTGGACTGACGTTCAAGCCCAATACCGACGATATGCGCGATGCGCCCTCGATCACGATCATCCAGGCTCTGCTCGATGGCGGCGCCTCTGTGCATGTCTTCGATCCAGAGGGCATGGAAGCGTCCAAGGGCATGCTGGGCGATGTGACTTACGGCAAGGACGCCTACGATATTGCCGATGGGGCTGATGCTGTCGTGATCGTCACGGAATGGGATCAGTTCCGCGCGCTCGATCTGCCGCGGCTGAAGAAAACCATGAAGAACCCCGTTATCGTCGATCTCAGAAACATCTACAGCAATGCAGATGTCACCAAACACGGCTTCACATACTTCCCGATCGGCAAGAAGCGTATGGCTTCCTGATTAAGCGGAGGTTCAACGATGCGCTACTTCATCACCGGCACTGCCGGCTTCATCGGGTTTCATCTTGCACGGCGTCTTTTGCAGGACGGCCATGAGGTCACTGGCTTTGATGGTCTGACGCCTTATTACAACGTCAAACTGAAGCATATGCGTCATGCTGCTCTCGCGCAGTTCCCTGGCTTCACGCCCGAGATCGCTATGCTCGAGGATCGCAAAGCGCTCGAAGCTGCCATGGAAAAAGCGGCTCCTGAAGTGATCGTGCACCTCGCCGCGCAGGCTGGCGTTCGATACAGTTTGGAGAACCCCCGCTCCTATCTTGCGTCGAACGTTGACGGTTCATGGAATATTCTGGAACTTGCGGGCCAACACAAGGTGCAGCATCTGATGCTCGCCTCGACCTCGTCTATTTACGGTGCAAATCCGCATGTGCCCTTCCGGGAGACCGATAAGGCGGACGAACCGTTGACCATTTATGCCGCGACGAAGAAGTCGATGGAATTGATGGCGCATAGCTATTCGCATCTTTACAAATTGCCTGTCACGGCATTTCGCTTTTTCACGGTATACGGACCGTGGGGCAGACCAGATATGGCGCTCTTCAAGTTCGTGAAGAATATGCTGGAAGACCAACCGATCGAAATCTACGGCGAAGGCAAGATGAGCCGCGATTTCACCTATATCGACGATCTTGTCGAGGCGATCGTGAGGCTATCTGCCGTGGCGCCTGCAGAATCCAATCGCGTGCCAGATGAAACCGTCGAGACGCTTTCGCATCAGGCACCGTTCCGCATTGTCAATATCGGCGGAGGCCAACCTGTCAGCCTGATGGATTTTGTCGAGACGGTAGAGGCAGCGCTTGGCCAACCGGCGAAGCGTATGATGTTGCCCATGCAGAAAGGCGACGTGCCAAGGACATTTGCAAGTCCCGATCTCCTAAGAGCTCTTACCGGCTACAAGCCGGAGACGACCCTTTCGGTGGGCGTTCGTGCTTTTGTGGAATGGTATTTGGAGGCACGCGGCGAAATGGAACTGCGGGCTTGATCAGGAGCGGGCGTCAGCAGAGTGTTGCTTGAAAGACTTCATCGAGGCGCATCGTCCCATTTGCGTATAGCGCCTTTAGCTGCTTAATTTCAGAGGTCCGATATCGAAATCGTAGGTCTCGAATGAAGGGCGTCCGAAGATGTACCCTTGCACCAATCGAATACCGATGTCTTGCAAGACGGCCAGTTCCTGCCGCGTTTCGACGCCCTCGCAGATGCACTCGATGCCAAGATCAGTCAGCATCGCAAAGATATGCCTGACAATCTTCTGCTTGCGATCGTTCTGATCGATCCCCCGGATGAGATGCATGTCGAGCTTGACGATGTCAGGTTGAATTTGCGTGAGCAGGTTCAGGCCCGAATAGCCAGCGCCGAAGTCGTCAATTGCGGTCTTGAAGCCGATATCTTTATAGCTGCGCAGGATGTTCGTCACATGAGAAACATCCATCTGCTCGCCCTCCGTAAATTCGAAGATGATCTGATCGAGTGGAAAGCTCAGGCGCTTGGCGACGTCCAAGGTAAGCCGGATACAGGCGCGCGGTTCATAAACGGCATTCGGCATGAAGTTGATTGATAGCAAAGCTTCGGGCGAGACCGGTCTCAGTCCTGATGCAAGCTCGATCGCTCGCTTGCGACACTGCTGATCGAAGGCATAGCGATTCACGTCAGTAACACGAGAGAGCACGGTCCCTGCGCCTTCTCCTGCTATACCGCGGGCAAGTGCTTCGAACGCGTATGGCTTTTGTCGATCGATATCGATGATAGGCTGAAAAGCCATGGAAAAAGGAAGATCGAACTCTCTTCCGTTCTTACAGCCGTCACAGGCGGTCATGAAAGATCTCTCATTTGATAGATACGGCCGAAATCGCCCGTAGGTGCGAGGTGCCGCCATGGTCGCAACGACAATGTGCGGTGCTTGAGCTCGTGCCTTTGAAATTACAGTCATAACAGTGGAAACTTAAGGAAGTCATACACCTGTCGATACCTGCGAAGGGACATGTTTCAAACTGAAGAATGCGCTGGTCCATCAAAAAGTACGCGTCGCGGCGACCTCGGGTCAGGGAACATAGAAGAACCCAAAAAGTTGACACTGGCTGAGAGCAGCAGTTTGCGCCGGTCTTAACGACGATTGCCTAACCGAAAGACGCAAGATTGAGGGGGTCGCCAGGTCTCCGCCGCTCATGAAGGGAAAAAAGGTCATGTCTCTCGTATCAAGGTCTAAGACCGAGGTAGTACCTAATCCGGTGGATGAGGCGCTAAGGCAGTATGGTGTCCCGGTTGTCTATGAGGGCGTCGGAGGTGTCGAGTTTGAAGTGCCGACTGCTACCAAGCAAGCGCTTTTAGCGTCTCTGCAGGAAGCTCTTGCCGACCAGCCGCTGGTTCTGCCGCCCGATGCTCCGCCTGCAAGCACGGCCGCAAAGTGCTACTTTCCGGGAGCGGTTGGAACGACGCGCGCTTGGGGTATATCGCTGCAGCTCTATGAGCTTTGCTCTTCGCGCAATTGGGGAATAGGCGATTTAGAAGACCTTGCGCGCGTTTGCGAGTTGGCAGCCGCTTCTGGCGCTAGCTTTGTCGGATTAACGCCGCTCCACGCCCTATTTCTTGCCGATCCAAATAGATGCAGTCCTTATTCCCCATCAAATCGGCGTTTTCTGAATCCCATCTACATTGCGGTGGATCAACTTGCTTATGCTTCTGCATCACACAGTGCCAAGGAGCAGCTTCCCGCGCTAAGGAATGCGGAGTTGGTTGATTACGAACAAGTTGCCCGTGTGAAGTTAGCCGCGTTGCGGGAGCAGTGGACCTCATGGAAAGAGGGGGAGTGGCTAGCTGAAAAGCAGCAATACCGGGCCTTCAAGAAAAAGGGCAACGAAGATCTTCTTTCACATGCCCTGTTTGAAGCTTTGTCATTACACATGGCAGCCGCGGGATATGGGAGTGGCTGGAAGAACTGGCCCGAGGGCTACAGGAGACGAAGCTTACCGGACGTAGATGATTTTCTTCGAGAGAATTCAGATGAGGTCGAGTTTCACCTCTGGCTTCAGTGGATCGCGTCAACGCAGCTTCAGAACGCGGCTGAAAGAGGAAAGCGCGCTGGCCTGACTTTTGGTCTCTACTTCGATTATGCGGTCGGGGAAGATCCTGACGGATCTGCCACCTGGTCAAATCCATCGGACTATCTCGCTGGCTTCTCCATCGGTGCTCCACCAGATCCCTTCAGCGAGGCTGGCCAAGACTGGGGCCTTAGCGTCCCTTCGCCGATCCCCCCATCAGGACCCTCCCGGCAAAGAATTATGGAGCAGTTCGATCGTGTCATGGAGTTGGGCGGCATGTTCCGCCTCGATCACGCCATGGGTTTGTGGCAACTTTTCCTTGTCCCGATCGGCAAGCCTGCCATAGAGGGCGCTTATCTTCGTTACCATATCGACGACATGCTTAACCTGCTCGCCGAATCTTCACGACGTAATGGCACTGTCGTCATAGGCGAAGATCTGGGCAACGTTCCGCCCGGATTTCGTGAATTAATGCAGTCAGCAAAAATCCTGAGCTATCGTGTTCTCTATTTTGAGGACCTTGTTCAGCAGACGATCGCGGACTTTCCTGCCTTAAGTCTCATCTGTGCGTCGACGCATGATCTTTATCCGCTGAAAGGATGGTGGAATGGGATCGATATCGAGCGGCGTGTGGAACTCGGACTTTTCAGCTCGGCTTCGGGCGAGCTGGAGACACAGGATCGGCTTCTGAGAAAGGAAGTTCTTCTCAATGCCATTAACCGTGAGAACCTTTCGCTGAAGGCCTATAAGGCCGATGCCCCACTTACAGACGATCTCATCTGCGACATTCATGCTCTGCTTGCTCGATCGCCGTCAATGCTGCTTGCGGTCCGGCTGGCCGATCTCATGGGAGAGATGGAGGCGACAAATATTCCAGGAACCGCTGCCGATCACAACTGGAGGCGCAAAATCTCTATTCCCATCGAGGCATGGGAGCATCACGCACTATTCAAGAAGATGACAGATGTCTTGATGAAAGAAAGGCCAAGATAGGTACCTCACTCAGCTAAACTCGGTAAGATGATCTAATGTTTTTCGCTCCATAGTTGCGGAGTGCGGATTAGATCGGAAATGCCTGTAATAAAGCGCGCGGTTGGGCGTGCTCGCCCGTCTTGACGGTACGGATATTGTTTGCGGCCCCCAATGCCATATGGATGCTCGCTAGAGGCGTTTGCATGTCTTCGATCGTTGATGAGGATTGTCTCCCTATAAGCGGTGCCTGGGCAGAAATTGCCGTAGAGAAACCACGCTCTTATTACATTAGCCGCCAATAAAGTAAGCAATCTTTATCTCTAAGCGAACATTCTTTTTGCAGTACAAGGAGACTTTACCAACGCCGTATATTGCTTAATCCTGAAAACACGCACGCGGTGCACGAATGTACCAAGTGCAGGTGGGATTTCTGAGAGGTTAACCTATCTCTTTACGCGGCCGCCCCCGGAGCATAACGGACCATTAATGCGCGCAGTCGATGCAATTTATAACCAGATGAGGCCGGTAATCCTGCTCGCGCTGAGCGCTTTGATCCCAATCATCTTGCTGTGCGGTGTCATTGCCCTGCATTTTGTGCGTGAACAGCGGGTGGAGTTGGATAAAGTTTTTCAAGACAAGGCCATGACGCTTGCGATGGCGCTGTCGCGAGAACTGGAAACGCAAATCAATCTTCTAGCGATATTGTCCGAAACTCCTCGTCTTGATCCGCCTGTCTCTGTGCAGGGATTTTCGGAAGTGACGCGTCGTCTTCAAGCGCGTCTTCCGCTTTGGAACATCATTCGCGTCTCAGATCTCAACGGAACAATTCTCGTTAGCGTTCCTCCCACGAATATGGCGCCAGGAGCGCGTGTGGTCGATATCGGCAGCCATGACAAGGTTGTAAATACAGGGAAACCCACAGTGGGCGACATGGTCAAGGGACCCGCTGGCAACCTTGCCTTTGCCGTAAGGGTTCCGGTCATTCGTGGTGAAAGGACCATCTCAATTCTGTCGGTCGTTATCCAGTCTTCGGCACTCGATGCCGTTTTAAGGCGTGGTGGCTTGCCGGAGAATTGGACGGCGTGGATCACGGACGGCAAAGATCAAGTTGTCGCTTCATCCGATCCGCAATTCATCAGCAAAGCGAGAACGGATTTCATCCAATACGCAGAGCAAAGCGGAGGGGCGATTCGCTCGGGTGTGCTGTCTCAGGGACTGGACGTGCGCGTGGCAGACGCGACGATCGAGGCGTCCTCCTGGACCGTCCACGTGGCAATGCCGCTTTCCGATTACCGTATCTTGTCATGGAAAGCCTACTCGCTTTTCGCGGTCACTCTTGTTGCAACGCTGATGCTCTCGGTCATTGGAATTTATCTTTTCCAGCGTGAACTCGAAACGAGGCGGCGCCAGGAAGCTGCGTTTGAAAGCAGCCAGCGTCTGCAAGCCCTTGGCAAGCTGACGGGTCAAGTGGCGCATGACTTTAACAATTTGCTGATGGTCTTTCAGGCCGGTACCAATGCCATCTCAAGGCGTCTTGGAAATCAGGACGAACGACTCAAGCTGATTTTTGACTCTATGTTCGACGGCGTGGCCCGCGGCAAAGAGATGACTCAACGTCTACTATCTTTCTCAAGGCGCTCAGACCAAGGCAGCAAGCCCCTCGATCTGGTTCGTGCTCTGCGTGACCTCGAGCCGCTACTTCGTCAACTCGCCAATGACAGTGTCGTTTTGGAATATGAGATCGATCCTCGTTTATGGCCCGTGGTCGCCGATCCTAAGGCACTAGAGATCGCGATGGTCAATTTGGTGACCAATGCCCGTGAAGCAATGCCGAGCGGTGGCGTTGTTACCGTGCGTGCTTCGAATATAACGAATGTCTCTAGGGAAGTGGAAGGATTGACAGGCGCTTTCGTTGCGATCGCCATTTCCGACACGGGCTCTGGCATGAAACCCACATTGACGTCAAAAGCATTCGACCCCCTTTTTTCGACGAAAGGGCCAGGTGCGGCTGGTTTGGGTCTGACGCAAGTCCTCACCTTCGCCGAGCGCTCCGGAGGCACAGCCAAGTTGGTCAGCGTTGAAGATGTTGGTACTGCGGTGACGCTCTATCTCCCGCGATCTCAGAAAGAAGTTGAAGAAGAACCGCCCGACACCGCTTCTGCGGCGCTTCCTAAACGTATATTGATTGTTGATGACACGCCGTCCTCTCTTATATCAGCTCGGCTCTCCCTTGAGGAAGAAGATATCGAGATTTTAACAGCCGGAAGCGGACCAGAAGCACTACGAATTTTAGCGCAAGATAGGAATATCGACCTGTTGCTCAGTGATATTATGATGCCAGGAATGTCTGGAATCGAGCTCGCCCGCGAGACCGCGCGCTTATCGGAGGACATAATAATCCTTCTCATGACGGGGTTTAGCGATCAACTGGAGCAAGGCGTAAAGATTGAGTTTCCCGTGCTGATGAAACCGTTCAGTCAAGCAGAACTGAGAGCCGCGTTGAAGCGTGCTGTCAAGGGGAAGTCCGGACAGGCTTAATAAGCCGAAATTCCGATCCATGCGCAGCCAACCAAGCAAGATCTTTTGGAACGGCGCCTGGTTTCGCGAGTTCTTCCTGTAACAAGGAAGGAGTGTCCGATGACTGACAGCAATGATCAGGGCCAGGTCTGGGGGCTTGTCGAGAAGATTGGGTTTTGCATGCTGACGACGCAGACCGGGAAAGATATTCGAGCGCGTCCCATGTCGGCTTATGCAGAGCCAGAGAATAATGCCGTCTACTTCCTCACCGATGTGGCAAGCCATAAGGATGAGGAAATCTCCCGATATCCTAACGTCTGCTTGGCTTTCGCAGATTCTAAAGGCCAGAAATACGTTTCGATGTCAGGAACCGCTGAAGTTCAGAATGACAGAGCGAAGATCCGAGATCTTTGGGCAACGCCAGCAAAGGCGTGGTGGGATAGTCCCGAAGACCCGTCAATCCGGATCCTGAAAATAACGCCGAGCTTTGCTGAGTATTGGGACAGCCCTGGAACCATCATGAGCTACGTAAAGATGGCTGCAGCTGCCGTGACCGATGTTCGCCCGGATATGGGAGACAATGCCAAGGTGAGCATGGGCCGCTGAAGCTCTAGCAATACGAACTTGAATGATGTGAATTTTTCTTTGAATGCCTCCATGCCTTCGCTTGGAGGCACTCGTCTTTGGAGATCCATCGCCGACCCTACTCTATCCTTTCCCAATAGTAGGAGTGTCGACGTACGCTTGCCTCGGTCGAATGAGAGATGTGTGGGTACGACTGACTACCCACTTGGTGCTCATCAACAATCTTCTTGAAGGGCCTCGCCTTCTGCTGCTCGCGCGGCTAAGCATCTCAACTGCGTGCGTCGGGAAGAAACTACGTGACGAGACTGTAGGCAAATGGATCGATTTGGCCGGCCCATCGTGGTTTGTCAGATGACTTTATCTTCGCATGTTACGGCAGTGGGTAAATCCTGACGGTTTCTGCTGACAGACGGTGTTTAGGTTTGAGGGCGCGATATGACGGACGAGCGAAACTACATGCTTTTGACGGGCGCAAGCCGTGGGATTGGCCACGCTACCGTCAAGCTATTTCAGGAGCGTGGTTGGCGGATTCTAACGGTTTCCCGGCAGCCATTCTCAGAAGAATGCGCCTGGCCCTCCGCACGTGAAAGCCATATCCAGGCGGATCTCGCAGACATCGGGCAGATCGATCGGTTGGCAGATGAAGTGCGCGAGCGTTTGCCCCATGGTCGGTTACAGGCTCTCGTCAACAACGCCGGTATTTCCCCCAAAGGGCCAAACCGCGGTCGTTTGGGCGTGCTTGAAACATCTGCCGACGTTTGGACGCAGGTGCTCAATGTCAATCTTGTTTCAACAGCCTTGCTGGCTCGGGCTATGCTTCCGGAACTGGAGCGTGCGAAAGGCTCGATTGTCAACGTCACTTCGATAGCCGGCTCTAAAGTGCATCCCTTTGCTGGCGTTGCCTATGCTGCTTCAAAGGCGGCTCTTGCAGCATTGACCCGTGAGATGGCGCATGAGTTCGGGCGTCGTGGGGTGCGCGCAAACGCGATTGCGCCCGGAGAGATTGAAACGTCAATTCTTTCACCGGGGACGGATGCGCTCGTGGCTGCAGAAGTTCCACTCGGACGTCTCGGCGATCCAAGAGAGGTCGCAGAAACGGTTTACTTCCTATGCACGGAACGATCATCCTACATGAACGGCGCTGAAATTCACATCAATGGCGGTCAGCACGTTTAGCTCAACCAAGGTGTAAAAGCTTTCCGTGCAATGGGCTTGCTTTAAACTCGCTTGCCACAGCCATGTGAACAAAGGAGAAGGCATTTAGTGACGGGAATCTGCTTGTGAGGGCTCGTCCCTTTTCACCAGGTAACTGACGTCTTTGGCTAATGAGCGCCACCGGATAGCGTGGTTGTGTACCCCAACGTAGGTGCCTGACGCTGCATTTCCGACAATCTGTCGGAAAGATGCCAGTCGCGTCGTCGATGTGTAAACGTCTTTGCGATTTTTAAGCTGACGTAAAGCCGCTTCCAGGAAAGAAATGGCTTTTAGCTTATCAAACAGAGGAAAGAGAGCTTTTGCCTCTTCTGGGAAGGATTCAACCGCAGCAATCATGCCCTCGGTTGCAATGATGTAATCTTCGGACATCGAAACCAGGTTTCCCGCCTGATTCCTCTTCTTGTTCTTGCCGTCCCCAAACAGATTAGCGCCATGTTGGCGGTATCTGACCAGAGGAGCGCCAATCTCGACAGTTTCACCAACCATCTGGCCGAGGAACATAATCCATCGATCATGAGCAATCTTATGAGCGGGTGCTATGAAATCTTTGAAGCGAGCTTCAAAATCCGCGAGTAGAAGAAGTTCCCGGCGGAAAACGATCGAAAATCCAAAGAATGTCATCCATGGGTCGTAGCTTAGCGGCGGCCTTGTTCTCGTATTGCCAATCCCCTGGGAAAACAGCCAGCTGCGGCCTGAGGCGCTATCGAAACTGAGAGCCTGGTGAACAATCAGTGAAACATGTCGGTCATCAAAATAAGCGGCGCAGCGTTCGAGTTTGTCGCGCTCCCATATGTCGTCCTGATCACAGAAAGCGATGAAATCACCGGTTGCGTGGCTTGCGGCGTGCAGGAAATTATCTCTAAAACCGAGCGGCGTTTCATTCCTGATGATTTTGACGGGAATGTCGGACTTGGAGGCAATGGAGCTTACAAGGGATAAAGTGTTATCCGTGGAGGCGTCATCGGACAGGATAATTTCCTTTGGCCGAAAGCTTTGCTCCAAGATACTTTCAAGTTGTGGCACTATGAAAGCAGCGCCATTATAAGTGGCGATGACAATCGATACGTTTTTGGATGTCTCAAACACTATTGCACCCGGGAAACTAATCTATACAAATAGGACGCTGAGCTAATATAATAGGGAAAAATCCCGCCTATCAATACTGCCATATGTTCTTTTGTTCTTGAGCGGTGTTTTTCATGAAAACTTCTCCGCATGACGATGATCACTATGCCGCACTGGACGCTGTCAGAGGGATAGCGGCGGTCTCAGTTCTGCTTTTTCATCTGGGGCATTGGCTTGAGGTGCAATCCATCGCACCAAATGGTGGACTGTCTGTCGATACTTTCTTCACCCTCAGCGGATTTGTATTGGCCCGCGCTTACACGCGGCGCGCTGCAACAATGTCAATGAAGACATTCATGCTCATCAGACTGATCCGACTGACACCTGTCATCATCTTGGCTCTTCTTATCAGCGCTTCCTATGCCTTGGCGAAAAATTCGATGAGCGGTGGTGAGAGCTATATCTATCCCATTATCATTGCTGTTCTTTTGGGCTCGGTGCATTTGCCTTATTTTCATGCGCCGAGCCAGATTGGCGGACCCCAAATATTTCCCTTGAACGGCCCGCAGTTTTCTCTGTTTCTCGAGATCGTCGTCAATTTTTTCTGGTGGATGCTGAGGTTTTTAAACCCGCTTTACCTGTCCTTTGCGCTTTATGTCATTTGTACCGTGCTCGTTTGCATCGTCGGTATCGGCGGGGATACCGCCGATACCTTCGTCGCCGGCTTCTATCATGTCGGCTCGTCGTTCTTCATCGGCGTCTTTGCATACCATGTGAGTTTGATGATCGGACGCAGGACAGTTTTGAATTACCTATTCTTCGCCTTACTCTTGATAATGTTGATTATCTTTTTGATGCCCGTTGAGCTCAGTCTCGAAATGCGGATGCTATGGAAGGCCGTCCTTGCTCCGTTGCTCGTTTTTTCCGGCTCGAGTGTCAGATTGCCAAAGAAGGCGCATCGCGCATCGGTCTTCATCGGTGCCCTCTCTTATCCCTTCTATGCGCTGCATTATCCGATTTTCTGTTGGACGAACGGGATCTTTCAGCAGTTAACCAAGCACAGAAGCCTCGTCGTCGAGGGCGCGCTTGTTTTTAGCGCCACAGTTGTCGCAAGCTATCTGGTGATCCGATATGTCGATGAACCAGTACGGCGATATCTTACCAGACTGGCGAGGGGATTTGCGCCACCGGTTCGAGTGCCAACCTGATGTGGCTAAGCAAAAAGGTCTCCACTAAGGCGGGCAGCCAATGGCTTTTCGTTCAAAACGAACGCTTTAACCAAGCAGGCAGCTTTTCCAGGGGCCAGATTGACCTTCAGCTACCCCTAAGCGCTATATGATGTCGCGAGAGAAGAAGGAGCACTGACTGTCGGGATGGAGAAGCAGCGTCATATTGAGAGCCTCGATGGCCTCAGAGGGGTTGCGGCCCTTGCCGTCGTCTTCACGCATCTGCCGCTTATTTTTCCTCAATCTCCTTATCTTGCAAGAATGACGGCCGGGGGGGAGGCCGTTTCGCTGTTCTTCAGCCTTTCAGGGTTTCTGATGGCCTACCTCTACGGAGGAAAGCCATTTTCCCAAGGCGCCGCCCTTGACTATCTTTTGCACCGTTTCGCACGCATCTATCCAATCTATTTCGTTGCCGTTGTTTTCACTGCGCTCGTCTCTCTGCTCCCGTATCACTTCCCGGCGCTGCTTCTGGGCGCCAAGGAAATTGCGCGGCATCTGACAATGCTTGGTTCGACCGGGGTTTTCTGGTCAATTCCCCCGGAAATTCAGTTCTATTTCCTGTTCCTTTTGCTGTGGTTCTGGTTTGATCGACCGGTATCGCGCGCCTTCATCGGCCTGGCCATAGCGGCGGCCTTTGTCTTTGATTGGATATTGGGTTTTCCCGGGCCGGGGATATTGCTACCTTCTAAGATGGAATATTTTTTGATGGGGGCGGTGGCTGGCAGGCTCTTCGGCCTGCTGCCCTTCCGCAGACACGGGACGGTAGTGGGTGTGGCGGCGCTACTTGCCGTCATCCTCCACTTCGTTCTTTACAAGGTGTTTCTTGACGGCGACATTTATTGGGGAATGACATCCGCATTGTCAGCAACGGTGGCGGTGACACTCGTTGCCTTCAATGCTCCGCCAAGTGCCGCATTATTGAGCTCTCGTCCTTTGCGATTTTTGGGCAGAATCAGCTTTTCGCTTTATCTATTCCACATGCCGGTGATGTTTCTCCTGTCGCTTGTTTTGCCGACCGCGATTCCGATGATTGCACAGGTCGGCCTTTGCGTCGGTCTCTCTATCGCTTTTGCCACCATGACCTTCCAAGCGATCGAACGACCGGCCAGGCAGGCTATCTTGTCAATTGCGACGAGGAAATGCGCTCCTACACAGGTTGCGGCATAGCAACCTCCAGTTCAGCGCAAGCCTCACGATCTAGCAAGATCCCACTATGGGAACGTCAGGATCGGGGACCTCCACATGAACTCAATCGTTATTGCGCGATATAAGGAAGACTTGGCGTGGGTTCTCAAGATCCCCTCGGACTTCGAAATTTTCATTTATAACAAGGGCGACGCGATCGTTGATCCTCGGATCCTCGAGAAGGCGGATCATGTCATCGATCGGCCAAATGCAGGGCGCGAGTCGGAGACGTATCTCCATCACATGCTCACGCATCGGCGCACAGATCGTGACTTTACCGTCTTCTGCCAGGGTGATCCCTTTGAGCACAGCCCAGATTTCCTGGAACTGCTGGCGAGCTGGAACCTGTGGCCTGACCTGCAGCCTCTCACGTGGCAGTGGCGTGGTGAGGCAAATGTGCCGCCGGCGGTGGTTTTGGAAGATTATGAACGTCATTTGGGTGGGCGATTGAGGGTGAGGGCGGAGCGGTTTTCCCTTTCTACATGGGGTCCGCTGGATTTTATCGATACCGGTGCTTTGAGAACCAGCATCGACTATCGCGCATTTCACGGCAATCTGCCTGAAGGAACCAATATTGCCGCGCATTTCCTGCGTATGGCCGGGCTCAATGACCTAGCCGCCCAGGCAAGCGTGCACGCGATGGGCATTTTCTGCTACGGGGCAATGTTTGCGGTGAGGAACCACCTCGTTGCTCAACTGCCGAGCGAAAGCATCGCCATTATGATCCAGGCGAGCAAAGGCCTTCCCGTCTACGGCTATGTCCTCGAGCGGATGTGGTTGCATTTCTTCGGAGCGAGCTTTGAACTGTTGAGGGTTCCTCTGGCATCGCATGGTGCCGATCAGCGGAGCCAGTCTCCCGCCGCTGGTGACGCGCAACGTGGACTTTCTTCCGGTCGTGTGCTCGCGGCGGGCGCTGTCTGACCGGGACAAAGGTTCGCGGTTGCAGTGGCGCTGGCACCTGCAAGGCCGCGCCATCCACCTTTTGGATGGCCAGCCCAAGGAAAGCTTCCTTTGGCATCGTTCACTGATCTTTCTCCACATGACGGCCGCAGGGCCGTAAAGGAAACCGTATGAACAGCATTTCGCAAGCCATAACGGCTGACATTGCCGGAGGGATCGATCGCAAGGTTGCCTTCATTGATGATGTCTTCAGGCACGCATTCTGGCCGGCGAAGGAGTTCTTCTACGATCTTTTGAAGGTGCCTTTCTCGCGGTTGCTCACTGAGCCGCCGCGCGCCAGTGTTCGGCAGCAAATGTGGAAAGACGGTCTTTTGACGCCGCCGTCCGTTCTTCCTCTTCCGTCCCACGAAGAGCATAAATGGATCCAAGAATACACCAGCCTTAGCGCCGAGAGCAGACTTGCTCTTGCGCAGTATATCGACCCCGAATGCCTTTACATCTGTTATGAAGGGTCGCCGGGCCTCTTGTCCTTTCTGGATGAGATTGGGATCACTTACATCGACATTCGCATATCGCCGGTCCGCTTTCTTCCTGACGTTATGATTGCGATGAGGAGCAATTCCAGGGAAATCAATGCTGTGATGTCCCTGACATCAATGTCTAAGGCCGATATAGAAAGCGAGGCGCTTTTGCTTGGCGCCTCTTATCGCCATTACGACCGTTACCGTACGCCCATCAATGCCGCTCAAACCGAGACGATCTACTTCGTCGGGCAAACGGCAACGGATGCAAGCATCATTGTGGGCCAGAGCTATTTCAGGATCGAGAATGCACTGTCGGTCCTGCGCGAGAAGCTAAGCGGGCACGATGTCATATATCTGCGTCATCCATCCGCTGATATAGATCATATCAGGCGGGAAGCGGGTATTTTGGCTGCTGTATCTCGGTCTTTCGAGATATCGCAGGCGAATAGCTACGATATTCTTTGCTCCGACATGCCGG
This sequence comes from Oryzifoliimicrobium ureilyticum, assembly GCF_037199735.1. Classification (NCBI taxonomy): domain Bacteria; kingdom Pseudomonadati; phylum Pseudomonadota; class Alphaproteobacteria; order Hyphomicrobiales; family Rhizobiaceae; genus Oryzifoliimicrobium; species Oryzifoliimicrobium ureilyticum. The sequence goes on from NZ_JBBBVQ010000043.1 coordinate 14,157, forward strand.
CAACCTTTCTAGGAATTTCGTCGGGCCTGCTGCAGGAGGCTGCCTTCTTCGGCAAGCGTTCGGTATCATTGCTTCCGCCAGTCTGCCCGCTGTTTTTACCTGAGGAAGCGGAGGATATTGAGCCGGGCTACTACCAGATTACCTTCGATACATTTTTGGACGAGAGGTACTGGAACGCTATCTTTCAGCTCATGCCGCTTGGATGGCGAGACTCGGCCCGAACCATGCGCCCGAACCAGTTGCGGGAACTGCATGACGTTTGGTGGGGTTATGCGCCTCACAAGGCTCGCCCGAATGACTTTACCCGCGCCCAAACACGAGATCTTCGTGCCCATGTCGGCCATTTACACACGATGAATCAGTTCCTGCTTTCGGTCGTATCAAGCGAGGCCAGCCATGCGGATGACGTTTCAGATATATTTGGCGGACGGTCGTGGCGGTGGCGAGGCGGCGCCGAAGTCTGCTTTCAGGCCGGCGGTCTTTTGATAAAGAACCGGCTGCCGGCAGGGCATTGGCGAAAATTGAACGGGCGGTCGGATGCTCTCATGCTTGTTTGGGAGGAGACCGGTTCAGTCGAGCTTGTTGAGATCGACGCTCAGCAAGTTTCACTGAAGTGCCGGAGCCCGAATGGCGATGATTTTGTCGCGACTTCTTTTTAGGTATCAGTGCAAAACAAGGCTAGCTGGTAGTGTCATGAAAGTTTGACACTGTAATTGCCAAGTAAATGTGTTCTGAGCGAACCCCTTTACTGAAAATTAAATTGTCTCCCGCTAAACATTTTGTGATCGCGAATTGAAGGTCTACGAATCGCTCTCTATCGGCGTCAGAAACGCTCTTGGAAATGGTTTGCATCGAATTTCGCGCAGATTGGCGTGGGGGGCAGAGCTAGTCTAGCAGCTCTGATAGCATGAGGCCCTTCCAATGCTCAGGCTCGTGCGAGCCATGTATTTCTTAACATTGTTTGATCCGGAATGACTCCTGTCTCGTGGCGCGTTGGCGCAGATCACGGCTGGCGCTTCCGGCGGGCGCGTAACTGCGCCTGAGGTCAAATGAAGGGGTGTGTGCTCTTTCGCGAGGCCGTGGACATGAGAATGCGAACGTGATCAATCAATACCTGGGGCGCACCTAATGACATCGATTATTTCTTCATTGACGGCCACGCAGATCAAATCGCTGACGACAACAACGATTTCGAAGCTGACGACCGATGATATCGCCGCGTTGACATCTACGCAGATCAGCGCCATGTCATCGGCGCAAATCGGCGCGATCACTACCACCGACTTTGTGGCGCTGAAGTCCACGCAGCTGAGCGCGATTTCGTCACAGGCAATTGTCGGTCTTAATATGGACCAACTGGGTGTCCTGTCGACCGGCCAGATCCAGGGGCTATCAAGCACCCAGATTGCTGCTATGTATTCCAGCCAGATTGAAGCATTCACGACATCGCAGGCGGGTGCGTTAAGTTCGGCCCAAGTTGCGGCGCTGACCTCCGCTGGTCTCGGTGCGATGTCCACGGACGATCTCGCTGCATTCTCCACCGATGATATTGCGGCTATCGCCACGAAGTCTCTATCTGGTCTTAAGACGGATGCGATTGGCTCGTTGAGCACAGACCAGGTTGCCGCTCTGAAGACGTCGCAGCTGACCGCATTGACGACTGCACAGATCAACGCGCTCCAAAGCGGGCAGGTCGCTGCTCTCCAGACGTCGCAGCTTGTTGCGCTGACAAGCACGCAAGTTGCCGGACTGTCAACGAACACCATCGTTGCGCTGAAAACCGATCAACTTGTGGCTCTGAAGTCGACGCAGGTTGCCGTCCTCAGCACTGCTCAGATCGGTTCTCTGACGACTGCCCAGACTGCGGCTCTGAAGACCGAACAGCTGAACGCACTGTCCGCCAAGCAGGTTGCTGCACTGACGACCGATGATGTGGTTGCTCTAACGACGGATCAGATCGCAGGTCTCAAGTCTACACAGGTCGGCGCTCTGACGACGGCTCAGCTCGGTGCCC
>NZ_JBBBVQ010000044.1:0-15091 GCF_037199735.1 Oryzifoliimicrobium ureilyticum
GCTATGGACATACAACAATGAGAGGCCCAACATGGCCATCGGCGGCATTACGCCCGCGATGAAATTAAAAACAGCCGCCTGAGGTCCAGTTGCGAAACCCACTAAAAATGGGATGATTACCCTATGATGATATCGTTGCCCACTGCTGCGATGCTTGGCGAAAGCTCGAAAGCCAGCCATGGCGCATCATGACCATCGGACGCAGAGAATGGGCCAATGGGTTCTGATCAATGAGGACGCGTATTAAACTGCACACCATCAATCCTAATCTGCTTTCAGGAGGCGCGCACTTCTGTCTTTTGGTCAGTCTTGCTAAAGACGGTTTTTGCCTTAGGGTAACATGAGCAGCCTGTGGCCCGGCAAGACATCGGAATATCGAGAAGGTGTCACTTCGCGAAATGATTTAACTCGTCAGTTCGCTCATTGCGATACCACTCGAAGGTTATCTTTCCATTGTGAACGTGAGGTTCGCTTTACCGTAAATTGACAAAAAGCTTACATTACCCCGTTCACTCCGATAAAGCTCCGCCTCGTCATAGCTAACGCCGAAGGTATCGTTGCTGGATCTTACGTAGCAATGATTAAACACGATTACGAAGCTCTCGTTTGCTGCTTCAGCATATCGTGCCTTCAGTGTATGAATGATCCCAGCCCGTGAAAACAGCTCGAACCTACCCATGAGAACACCCGCTGCGATAGGGTCCAAGTAAAGTGGAAGAGCGAATTTTGTGTATATCTTACCAGGCAAAGATGCGGGTGCTTTAGACGTGATCACATTGAACTTTGGTATTTTGTAGCCGAGGGACGCAGCGAGATATTCGCCGAATATCTTCCTGTAGTGCGGCTCTGTAGGTCGACCTTCATTAACTCCAAATCTTAAATAGTGATAGAGCGGGTTGAGTTTGGCGGCACCCACGTCAGGAAATGTATCTAAATACCAGTTGGTGGAAAAATGTGGATGTGGATCAAGCCCTTCACGGGCGCCTATTCTAAGATAATGACTTAGTGGGTTATGGATTTCTGATCCTACCTGAGAGACGTAAAAGCTCGGAGAAAAAAACGCATTAGGCGCCCTGTTCTCCCTTACACCAAACCGCAGAAAGTGAGTGTAGAGATCCATTCCTGAAGATCTTACATCTGGATAGTTTGAAGCGTAGTAATGAGCATCGAAGAGGTCGCGGCCACGATCAAATAGCCTCGATAGTCCGAAACCGTTCTGTAATTTCGTTCCCCAAGATGTACTCATACCCAGGTATCCTCTTCGCAGATTTGCCTGATGGTTTGTCTAAATGTGATTTCGCTGCATTCCTCCTCGATTTTTTCCAGCCCACGAGCCCTAATATCTTGCCACAAGACACTATTTTCGTGCAGAGCAATAACTGCTTGCGAGAAGCCACTTGGATCAGTCCATGGTGCGGTGGTACACCCCTCGCCCTCTTCCCAATCAAGCTGGGAGAGAAGCAATGGAGAGACAACCATCGGCACTCCATGCGACACGCAGTTATGAACTTTCTGAGGAATACCGGCAGCGAATCTTGTCGGAGCGATCGAAAGGCGCACCGCGTTGAAAATCAAGCTGGGATTATCAACCCGACCATAGATACGAACACCAGGGATATCAAATCTGGCTCTTATTTCTTCTGAGATTTCGCCCACCAAATGAAGTTCAACCTCCGGAGAGAGGGCGTTTCGTACGTCTTTCCAGCACTCGTTCAAGAACCAATCGACCGAGTCGACGTTTGGGCTACCGTCAACCGTCAGCGGGCCAATGAACAATATACCCTTTCGTTCGGAAAAAGACGCCGAGCCTGCGTTGAGAGGCAGCGTGTGGCCGAGTATGCGTGTGTTCACAACACCACCCAGATCTTTCAGTAACCTCTCTTCACTTCTGGAGACACAGACAACTGCATCAGCCATGCTTGAGAAGCGAACCTCGTTTTTCACCGCCTCAACCAACCTAGAGTTGTCTATTGACGCGCCGTTTTTGAATGCCAGGACCGCATCTCGTACTGAAAAAAGGGCCTCTGTATCGAATATAACCCGCCGCTTCACCCAGTCCTTGACGCTGATGCCTGCTCCTTTAAAACATCTGACAATTAAGTCGACATTATGCGGGCGACTAATCCATAATAGATCATAATAACCTCTCCGCTCAACTATGATCCTTTCGATTTGATCGACGCCGGCGGCATCTAGAACCTCCACGCGCTGATCGATGTCGCGATATGTTTGGATAGGATCGGGGTCGCTGTGGTATAGTGGAAGTACTGTTACGAAGTATCCAAGCGAAACCATCTGTTGAATTATGGTGTTTGCCCTCGGTAGACCTGCACCTTTATCAATATGTGGGGTTTGGTCGTCGACGTATAGCACCCGAAAACGGTTCCGGTCAGGTTCACGCAACATGAAGCCATCTGGGTGAACCCCTGAACCAAACAGCCAGTTTCGATGTCGATCTAATAGTTTTGTTCGGTGCTGATTTAGCAGACGTTCAACGTCTTCTCTATTTGGCGACGTTGCATTCTCATAATGCAGCGCCACAGCTCGCGGCTGATAAACAACTTTTTTCCCGATTTGTGCTGCACGTAGGCACAAATCAGTATCTTCAAAGTAAGCGGGCGCAAATATATCGTCGAAACCACCGAGCGCTTCGAAAAGCCTGCTCTCAATCATTAGAACGGCCCCTGAAACGTAACTAGTTTCGCGTGCGAAAAGCGCTTCGGGAATGCTCGCGTCTTCGACTCCACGCAGATAGGGATGGGTAAGTTGACGGTCGTCAATAAATGATGCCCCGGCCTCCTGCAAAATTCCTCCGGGGAATACAAGCCTTGCGCCAACTATGCCGGTGTTATCGAACAAGCCAAAAGCGGCGACCATAGCGTCGAGGCAACCCGGTAGCAAATCAACATCCGGGTTTAACATCAAAAGGTACCTGCCTCGCGAGGCGGATACTCCTCTGTTACACGCAGGTCCGAATCCTTCATTTTTGTCGTTTAGAATAATCTTGGCATTATCAACGAGATCGAGAATTTCTCGCGTAGGCTTCTCGGAAGCGTTGTCGACAATGATCACCTCGAATGTGGCTTGGCTACTAACAACGTGAGCAGCCAAATTCCATAATGTCATCGCCAGCAGAGTGGGAGCGTTGTATGACACAATGACAACGCTAATTATCGGATCATCTTCACGTTTAAATCTAATTCTTAACTTGTTGAGGCCAATTGTCTGAACAAGCAGCTTTGCCGTCATAAGGGCTGACTGTCGTCCGACACCGGCGTCCACAGAGCCTTTTGAGTTGATGATGTTAGACATGACGGGCTCCGTCTGCGGTTGAATTAATCACTCACGATCCATTTGTGGACAACGAAAATTTTGTAGCTCACGCAAATATCTGACCGCAGACTCCGTCGGAAGCCAAAAGAAGTTTCTCCACTTTATTAGCTTCGATCGGTCGTGTGAGCTTTCCGCGCAATAAAACCGGAAGGAGTGTAGCACAACCGCACCTCTCGGTGATCTCACATTGCGCATGCATGGGATAGGACAGTAAACTAAAGCTGAGTTCATGCAGGCGCGCGCCACAGGACCCATCATCCAGCATCAAGTACACCTGCTGAGGTGATCGACGCCGATAAAGAAAAGATGGGCCTACGAACGACGCGGAAAAATTATCCTCTTCGGTGAGGACAGTATGAATTTTGGTATGCCAGTCGGGCACCGCGAAGGATAATTCTTGCGCGGCCGACATAGCCAGAAGTTCCTGCTCTTCATTGCTGGGTTCATTGAACATCAGAGAACCTAAGCTGATCCGACTACCAGACAATAACCCGTTCTCTTTAGCTATGAGAGCATTTCCAGACTTTCCTCTGCTGACCCACCACGTCCTCCTGACGGGAGCTGCAGCCGACTCCCAGCTTAGACTTTTTGAGCTCAGGCCCAGAAATTCCGTTCCAAATATCTCAGCGTCTCCGACTTGCTTCGGCTTATCGCCCGAAGCGGCCTCTCCTTCAATAACAAGGTAGTCAGATCTCAGGACTGAATTATACTTTAGCTCTGGGTTCTCGACTTCTGTTATTTCGGAACCTGTCGTGCAATGCTGTGTTAGTATCGACGCTAGTTGCGCAGATGATGAAGATGCTCGCTGGTGATAACTTAGAAAGATTTGTTCAGACTCACTCGTTAGCTTGGCTAGTCCACTAGGAGACGAAGAAAGAACTAGCACTCGCTCAACAATTTCATCTATCGATTTTAAACGATGATCGCCCGACACAGGATTGAAACCTTCGAAACCTATTGCGGTTCCAAGAACCGGCTTTCCAAATGCCAACGCCTCAATAACTTTTAATTTTAGCCCCGTCCCCATAAGCATTGGGGCAACGATAATGTCGACATTTGCATAGAACTCCTCAAGCGAGTCAACATATCCTAGTATATCGATACCCGGTCCAAGATCTTTAGGAAGGCTATTGCAGATCTCCCCTGCCACCCTGAGAGTCGGCATCCCTGGCTCCCATTGCGCTTTCCACGCATAAGCCATCTTGCTAATAGACAGTAAATTTGCATCGTTCCCGTGGCCTAGAAACCCGAACGATCTTAGCGACTTCGGAGGTGCAAAAGATTTGATCGATTTTATATCGGGCATGAGAAGAGCAACCTCTCGTTCTAGAAGGTCGCTGAAGTACAACTGCTCTTCTGGCTGAATGGCAACAATCACCTTAGCCCTATTGAGACCCCTCTTTTCACTTATTTTGTCAGTGTAAAAAAAGTTTGGCTCAAGTCTAAACGGATCGTATTGTCGTCGCCTATTCGAGAAACGATCATGAGTATCGATAATCGTGAGTATATTTTCAGGAACATGTAGCAAACACTTGGACAAGAACACGTAATTTACAAAGATAGCGCTGGTGCTGGTGTGTGTCTTGAAATACCATTTTATAAATTCGCTAAGCTCCTCAGGGTACCAGTCGTCTAGCTGAAAATGGTGCCCCCCCGCTTTGAGGCGGATGGGTTTTACAAGCTCAACCATCCACACCTTTCGAAAATAGGCCATCATCGCTTGCATGTCTGTCGGCGGATTCTGACCAAACCTTCTGTAGATTTGATCTTCGTGAGCCAAGTACACGAAATCGACCTCAAAGCCTTGAGCCTTCAAGAATTCGCAGCTCGCAAGAAGCCTTCTACGATTTCCAGCGCCGTTTGGAAAAAGCGGCATCGGCGCAACAACGAGTATTACTGGCTTTTTCATTCTCACGCTGACCTTGTTTCAGCAAATCCATATTGACCGTCACCTAACAATAGTAGGCCGGCAAGAGACAAGTCTTTCTCAAATCGCAGATGTGTACGCGCAACGCCAATGGTCTCTAAAGTTGACTCGATCACGCGTGTTATTCGCCACTTGCTGTGATCAAGAAATGCAGCAAACTCAATTCGATGCACACCATCTATCTCAATCTGATTTCCGGCCACAAGGGACGCGCTCAATAATGGAAATCCCGCACGCTCATTACTGATGTTCTCGGCTAAAGCTTCCAAAAGAACATCCATTTGACCAATTGACATGTTGGCCAGTGAGCGGAGGACAATTTTGCACGAAAAAATCTTAAAGATGTCCGGACATCTTGCAAATTCGTGAATTTGATTAACTTCTACGTTGGTCACCCCAAATTGTGTAAAAATCTTAAAATCTCTGCGGATTGCGTAATCATCGAGTGACGGGTCGTAATTCAGAGCAAGCAGCAAAATATATGTTGGTAGGCCCGAGCTCGTATGATCGATGATCTCCCAGCCGATCAACTTACAGACGTTGGTATCAGCCGACAACGGAAATTGTAAATCAAGAGTTGGTTCATAGATTAGAACCAGAAAATTTCTAGCGATCACATACGCCTGTCCCGTTACGCTCTTCAAGTTCGACTCCTGTGAATTCTGCGAGTCACGCGGTATAAGTGCAATGTCAACTTATTTGCGGTAGCCAATATCCGGAGTATGGAGCGTCCGCAACTCAATTGTCGGATTTCAGCCGGTCTGAGTTGGCTGGGAGCTAGAACCTGCTACCGGAACAACCTCGAATGAGACCAAGTTTCTCGAGATACAGAGCGAGAACGATGGGACCGTTGATGCCAGGAATGTTAATGTCGCGAATAATTTCTTTTCAGGCACAGGTCGTGTGTTCAGCAGCAAGAGGATCAGACAATGCATGCCGGCACGGGCTGGCTCACATATTGGATCGTCAAAGGCGTTTATCCGACAAGGATGAGCGTCAGCCTCTTCTGGCTGTTCTCGGTGAGGTATTTTCTTATCGTCGCGGACAGAGTGGACATTGCCGCGCGCTCGCTAGTGTGGCGGCCGAATTGAAGCAGAGGGTTTTGAATGCGGGTTCTCGTCACGGGTGGAGCAGGTTTTATCGGTTCTGCCGTTGTTCGCCATCTTGTTCTGGACAAGGGCTATGACGTCCTCAATGTCGACAAGCTGACCTATGCGGGGACAGAGACATCGCTCACCGCCGTCAAGGATCGGCCTGGCTATCGCTTTCTGAAGGCCGACTGCGATCAGGCGGCCGTCTCTTCGGCGCTTTCGTCCTTCCGTCCCGATCGCATCATGCATCTGGCGGCAGAAAGCCATGTCGATCGCTCTATCACCGGCGCCCGGGACTTCATCGAGACCAACGTCATCGGCACCTTCAACATGCTGGAATGCGCCCGTCACTACTGGATGACGCTGCAGCCTGCCGAGAAATAGGCCTTCCGTTTCCTGCATGTGTCGACAGATGAGGTCTACGGCTCGCTTGGCGAAGACGGTCTCTTTACCGAGGAAACGCCCTACGATCCGAGCTCTCCCTACTCGGCCTCGAAGGCATCCTCCGATCATCTGGCCAAAGCCTGGACGCGGACATATGGCCTGCCGGTCGTCGTGTCGAACTGCTNCGAGCTCTCCCTACTCGGCCTCGAAGGCATCCTCCGATCATCTGGCCAAAGCCTGGACGCGGACATATGGCCTGCCGGTCGTCGTGTCGAACTGCTCGAACAATTACGGGCCCTATCACTTCCCCGAGAAGCTGATCCCGCTGATGATCCTCAATGCGCTGGAGGGCAAGCCGCTGCCGGTTTACGGAAATGGCGCCAATATCCGCGACTGGCTTTATGTCGAAGATCATGCGCGCGCACTTGACCTGATTGCCGAGCGCGGCCGCATCGGCGAGACCTACAATGTCGGCGGACGCAACGAGCGGCGCAATATCGACGTCGTCACACGCATCTGCGAACTGATGGATGCGATCCGTCCGCAGGCAGACAGCCACAAGCGTCTCATCACCTATGTGGATGATCGTCCAGGCCATGACGCCCGCTATGCGATCGATGCCGACAAGCTGGAGAACGAGCTCGGCTGGCGCGCGCAGGAGAACTTCGACAGCGGCATCGAAAAGACCGTCCGTTGGTATCTGGAAAATCAGTGGTGGTGGGAACCACTGCGCAAGGGATATGCCGGCGATCGCCTCGGGCTTCTCAATGAGAAGCACTGAGATACGCGAGATCAACGGCATGAGTTTAAAGGTAGATCGATCATGAAGGGCATTATTCTTGCTGGCGGTAGCGGCACGCGACTTCATCCGATGACGAGGGTTATCTCGAAGCAGTTGATGCCGGTCTATGACAAGCCCATGATCTATTATCCGCTGTCGACGCTGATGCTCGCAGGCATCCGCGAGATCCTGATTATCTCGACACCGCTCGACATGCCGCTCTTCGAGCGCCTCCTTGGCGATGGATCGCAGTGGGGCGTCAAGCTCAGCTATGCCGTCCAGCCGCATCCCGGCGGTCTTGCCCAGGCCTATATTATCGGCGCCGACTTCATCGGCGACAGCCCGTCCTGCCTCATCCTTGGCGACAACATCTTCTACGGCCATGGGGTGACCGATACCTTCCGCCGCGCCATCGACAACCTGCAAGGCGCAACCGTCTTTGCCTATCGGGTTGCCGATCCGGAACGATATGGTGTCGTCGAGTTCGACGAGACGCGCAAAGCCATCTCCATTGAGGAAAAACCCGAAAAGCCGAAATCGAGCTATGCCGTGACTGGCCTTTACTTTTACGACAAGGATGTCGTCGAGATTGCTGCCAATCTGAAGCCATCGCCGCGCGGCGAGCTTGAGATCACCGACGTCAACAAGGAGTATCTGAAGCGCGGCCGGATGAATGTCGAGACGCTCGGACGCGGTTTTGCATGGTTTGACACCGGAACGCCCGACAGTCTCCTCAACGCGGCCGAATTCGTTGCAACGCTGGAGCGGCGTCAGGACGTCAAGATCTCTTGCCCGGAAGAGATCGCCTATCGCCAGGGCTTCATCGACCGCGCTGCCCTCACCCGCCTTGCCCAGGAATATGGCAAGAGCGCCTACGGGGCATATCTGCGGGAAATCGTCTTAAATATTGCAGACCGATGAAAGCACGAGAACCAATAAAGCACCTCTGCGCTGTGCTATTTGAGATCTACGGCATTAAAATGCATTAAACGTCTCAAAAGAGCTAAAGGTACGCATTCAATATTGAAAGTTGAAGGGGTTCAGAATAAGCCGTTCGCAAATTTCAGAATTCAACTTTGGAGCAACAAATGATAGGCAAAATCATTCCAGTTATAATTGCTGGAGGAAAGGGGACACGCCTATGGCCGTTGTCACGCGCCTCCGCACCGAAGCAGTTCATCCAGTTCGCCGGTAACCGTACATTATTCCAAGCGACATTATCACGAGTATCCGATACCGATGTTTATGAAGCGCCGATCGTCATAACCAACGAAGAATTCCGCTTTCTCGTCGCTGAGCAAGCTAGGGAGCTCGATATCGCTCTTTCCGGCGTCATTCTTGAACCAGTAGCACGCAATACAGCCCCGGCCGTAGCCGCAGCCACAATTTATGCCGCTTCGCGGTTTGGCACAGATGCAATTGTTCAGGTTTTGGCCGCCGATCACGAAATAACTGACATAGACGAATATTTTTCGGCAATCAAAACGGCACGCGCGGCTGCGGGGGCTGGAAAGATTGTAACCTTTGGCATCACGCCTACTGAACCAGCAACTGGCTACGGCTATATTGAAGTTGGAAAGGCTTTGCCGACAGGAGTTTCACTTGTTAAGCGGTTCGTTGAAAAGCCGGACCGGGCAAATGCAGAGAAGATGGTAAGTTCTGGCAATTTTCTGTGGAACTCCGGCATTTTCATGTTCCGCGTGGAGCAGATACTTTCCGAACTTTCCCAGCTAGCGCCCGAAGTGGAAGAGGCCGCAAGAGCTGCAATCAATGACGGAAAGCAGGACTTAGATTTCTTCCGCTTGGACGAAACGGCTTTCTCCAGGTCTCCCGATATTTCAATGGATTACGCGGTCATGGAAAAAACCGGCAACGCCGCGGTTGTGACGGCTTCCTTTGCTTGGTCTGATCTCGGAAGCTGGGACGCCATGTGGAAGCTCGGCGCGAAGGATGAAAGTGGAAACGTCGCCTCCGGTAATGCCACTTTGTTGAATACGAAAAATTCGTTTGCAATGTCTCGCCACAGTCATGTCGCGGTCCAGGGCCTGGATGGAGTTGCAGTCATCGCATCTGAGGACGCGGTTTACGTTGGACGCCTTGAGGACAGTCAAAATGTCGGCCAAATCGTCAAACACTTGTCTTCCTTTAAAAAAACCGCGGCGCTAACGGAAACGCATCCGACGTCATATCGTCCGTGGGGCGGCTATACCTCGATCTTCAACGGAGACCGTTTCCAGGTAAAACGATTGTTTGTCACGCCTGGCAAGAAACTGTCACTACAGAAGCACCACCACCGGTCTGAACATTGGATTTGTGTCAGAGGCACTGCTGAGGTGACGATTGGCGAAACTACGCAGACTGTTCGCGAGAACGAGTCCGTGTACATTCCGCAGGGAGAGGTACATCGCTTGGCAAATCCGGGAAAAATTCTCTTAGAAATGATTGAAGTTCAGACTGGGTCTTATCTTGGAGAGGATGACATCATCCGGATCGTCGATGAGTTTGGTCGGAATTAGATAATTGCTGTTTCAGAGCAACGACCTGGCTTATCTGGTCGTTGCTCACTTTGCTCTATTGTCGGTAGATTTTACCTCTCGCGATCTTAAGGCTTTTCAGGCGTAGCCGTTCCAAAGTCTTGAAGATGTTGAACCACGGCTTCTGGTTTTAGCTTCAACGAACCGATAACGCTCAGACTTGCGGTTTTGATGACATCTACTAGATGTTCTTTTTGTTTTAGTTCCCAACAAATGAATCAGAAGGATGAACTCTTCGGAGATAGCGCTGCCTTATGCTCCAATAGCTGCAAGGTAAGCGGTTAGCCGCCAACGTCCGGCTTGAAGTTCCACGGCATGAGAGCTTCGATATCTTGGGCGGGCCATCGGTTCGCCATGCGAACCAACGTCTGTGTGAGCCAGGCAAGTGGGTCGACGTCGTTCATCTTTGCTGTTTGCAACAGGGTCGCGATCGTTGCCCATGTATTGCCGCCGCCTTGGCTTCCGGCGAATAGACTGTTCTTTCTCATAATTGTTTGGGGCCGGATTGCCCGCTCGACGATGTTGGAGTCAATCTCGATGCGGCCGTCGGTGAGAAAGCGCTCCAGAGACTCTCGGCGGGTCATTGCGTAGCGGATCGCTTCCGCAGTCTTGGACTTCCCGGAGACCTTCGCCAGCTCTTTTTCCCAGATTTCAAAAAGCCTGGCGACAATGGCCGCAGACCTCTCCTGTCGTAGGAGAGCACGGGTGTTGGCATCCTTGCCGCGGATCTCGTCTTCAACCCTCCAAAGCTCCGCCATCGCTGTCACTGACGCCGTGGCAGCCTGATTGATGCCGCCGACATGGAGTTCGTAAAATTTGCGCCTGACATGCGACCAGCACCCGGCCAGAGTGATGGTCTCATTGCTACCGGCCTTAACCTGCTCCTTGACCATGCTCGTATAGGCGCCGTGTCCATCAACCTGGAGGATGCCGGTGAAGCCGCTCAGATGCCGCGCAACACAGCGCGCACCCCGGCTGTCTTCGAACCGATAGGCGACCATTGGCGGTCCTGATCCACCGAACGGCCGATCATCACGCGCGTAGGCCCATAACCACGCCGTCATTGTCTTTCCCGAACCAGGCACCAGGGTTGGCAATGTCGTTTCGTCGGCAAAGACCCTTTCACCCGCCTTGATCTTTTCCAGGATGTAATCCGCCAGGATCTTGAGCTCGAAGCCGAGGTGGCCCATCCATTGGGCCATCAACGAGCGGCTCAGCGCCACGCTATCACGCAGGTAGATCGCCTGCTGACGGTAGAGCGGAAGGGGTAATCCCCCCGTTTTTAACGGGGCTCTGCAGTAGAATTCACGCGGCCATTTTCAGTTTCTGTGCGGGTGTGATGCCGCCGATGCCCATATTGGGCCGTTCGTTGTTGTAGGTCCATAGCCACTGTGTGGCGAATTCCTGTGCCTCCTCGATGCTTTCGATGATGTTCTGGTCGAGCCATTCATGCCGGACGGTGCGGTTGTAGCGCTCGACATAGGCATTCTGCTGCGGCTTACCCGGTTGGATGTGGTTCAAGGCGATCCCCTGTTTCTCGGCCCACTCCATGAGCTTGCCGCTGACATATTCTGGCCCGTTGTCGACACGAATGGTGCACGGCTTGCCACGCCACTCGATGATTTGGTTCAGACTACGAACAACGCGTTCGGCAGACAGCGAAAAGTCTACCTCGATGCCCAGCCCCTCGCGGTTGAAGTCGTCCAAGACATTCAACAGTCGGAATTGCCGACCATCCTCCAAACGATCCGCCATGAAATCCATGGACCAGACCAGGTTCGGCGCATCCGGCACGGTCAGGGCATCTGGTTTGTCCCGCTTCAAACGCTTGCGTGGCTTGATCCTGAGGTTCAACTCCAGCTCACGGTAGATGCGATAGACGCGTTTATCGTCTAATCGTTCAAGGTCTTTTCCAGGTCTTCTTTGTCGCTGTTAAGCCAAGGCGTTGTCGTCTTCGAGGTCAGCTGTTCATAACTGCCTCACAATGGCGCCATGCTTTAAAGTCTCTCGATGTGATTCACGCTGTCAGCGCTTGTCATGATGCGTGCAGCAAAGCGAGTCTCGAGATGACTTTGGCCAGACCTGGAACGTGCCTGGCATTCTTTGTTTATGCTTGCCAGGTTATCCGGCGAAACTGCGGTTCTCGAACATGGTGTTGGTCTTCCACATCGTGAGAAGCGTCACTGCCAACTTGCGGGCCAGTGCAACGCGCGCCTTCCAGCTTCCGCATCGAGCACTCAGGCGTAAGCCCCATTGCTTCAATGCTATCGCCGGAGATGCACGATACAGGATCACCGTGGCCGCCTCGAAAAGAAGTTTCCTTGTTAAACGGTCTCCCGTCTTCGAAATACGGCCGCCAATGTCAACTTCGCCAGATTGATATCGCTTCGGTGTCAGCCCAAGATATGCGCCGACGTCATCGGCAGCCCGAAACCGCGTCGGATCATCGACGGCAGTTACGAATGCGATCGCTGCAAGGCTGCCTACCCCAGGTGCGCTTGAGACCAGCCGACAAGTCTGGTCTTCCCGTGCGAAGCGAGCAAGCTGTCGGTCAAAAGCTCTGCGCTGATCCTTAAGACCGGATAGCACCAACAACAGCCTCTCGAACAGTTCGCGCAAGATAACATCGTCTGGCAGGGCTCGACGAACTGACTGTTCAAACACCTGTCCCTTTCCCGCCGACAAACTCAAGCCGAAGGTCTTTGCCAGGCCTCGGATCTGATTGATCATGGTCGTGCACATCCGGACGATGCGTTCCCGCGCCGTGAGCACCGCCCGAATGCGGTATCGGTCAAACGACTTTATCGACACCGGCTCATACCAACCACTGAGCACCAAACGAGCGAGCCCATAGGCATCGTTGCGATCCGTTTTATTGGCTTGCAACTTCAATGCCGCCGCAGCCCGCCGCGCGTGGATGCAATCGACTTGGACGCCGCACTCCCGCAGAGCATGCCACAGCCATACAGCCTGGGGACCAGTCTCCATACCCACCCGGACCAGATCTGGCGCTTTCTCACCGATGATCGCTGCGATCTTGTCAGGACAACTGCGCACAGTGCCCTCCCAAATCTTCTTGCCAGCCTCGTCAACAACACAGACAGCCGTTTCCTTCATCGACACGTCGAGTCCCACAAAATGCTTCATCTTCTCCTCCTTGCTGATGAAAGCAGCAATTTAGCACGAGGGCTGCCTCTCTGATTACGCCATGTGGTTCCAGCGATGCCCCCGGACATTACGCAGGTAAAGGAAGCACAGGCCGAAGCCCCAGGTCTTCTTTGCCCGCGTCAGCCCGATGAGAAGATCAGCGATCTGCTCGTTCTCGTCGTTCAGCTTGGCGCTGTAACGATAGCAGGTCTCGCTGACCGTGAAGGTGCGGCAGGCAAGCGCAATGCTCACCCCGCGCAATGCCACTGCTTTCCCGGCCATCTCTCGGCGTTGAGATGGCCGTGTCATTTTTTTCCCAGAGCCTCCTTCAGCAGTTCCGCCTGCATGCTCATCTCGGCATACATCTTCTTCAGCCGACGGTTCTCATCCTCCAGAGCCTTCATCTGGCTGATCATCGACGCGTCCATGCCGCCGTATTTGGATCGCCACTTGTAAAATGACGCCGTGCTCATTCCATGTTCCCGGCAAAGCTCGGGGACAGGGACGCCGCCTTCCGCCTGGCGGAGGATGGCCAATATCTGCGGCTCGCTAAATCTGCTCGTCTTCATCAAAATCTCCTCGATCATAAAGCCCGAGAAAATTCTACTTTTGAAGTCCGTTATTTTGCGGGGGGATTACCAAGGCCGTCGGCGTATTTCGATACGGCAATGTAGGCCAGCAGCCGTTCGCTCGGCAGACCAGCCTCGACGATATGGGCCGGCGCCAGAGCCTGCAGCACGCCGTCACGGCCTCTGAAGGCATATTTAGGCCTACGGGTAACGATCACCCTGAACTTCGGTGGGATGACATCGAGCCGCTCGGATCGGTCTTCGCCGATCAGAACCTTCTCTAAGCCCTGACACTCTTCAGGGATTTCAGGCTCAATGACCTCCTCGATGCGTTCGAGGTGGGCGGCAAAGCCTTTGCGTGGGCGTGCTTCCCGCTTTGGCTTGTCTTTCCGTGACTGATCGAGCTCGCTGTCGATCGCCGCCAGGCCGGTCTCGACTTCCTCGAAGGCAAAATCGATCTGATCGTCGTTGATCCCCAGCCGCAGCCGTTCCGAGCGGGTGCCTTTCTGGGCCCGCTCCAGCACTTTCACAATCGCTGTGAGGGTGGCGATCCGCTCATCCGTATCCTTCTTCAGCGCCTCAAGCCGGGCGATCTGCGCCCTCGCAGCCGCACCCTCGGCACTCATGGCGACGATCATCGCCTTGAGTGCATCCACGTCATCAGGAAGGTCCGAAGCAGAGAAAGCCATAGAGGGAAGTAGACCACAGATCGTGGACTTTTCCTAGCATTTACAGCGACATAAATCAATTTTTGAGCGGCCATTCAGCCTGTCGAGAGCGGCCTCCTGATTGTCGCTGGACGGATTTTCTTCCAATCCAAACCGGCCAAAAGCGCCATGAGCTGAGCATGGTCGAGACGAATACGCGCAGCCGCCGCTGCCGGCCAGCAGAAGCCATTCTCCTCGAGGATTTTCGAATAAAGGCAGACCCCGCTGCCATCCCACCACACGATGCGGACACGGTCCGTCCGCTTGGAGCGGAACACATAGAGGGCGCCACTGAACGGTTATGTGGCGCGCCACATAACCGTTCTTATGTGTCGGGCGAGATTATGTGGCGGATCCGTTCCTGCGCCGGGCGAGGCCCGTCTAATCTGGAATTCTCCGCCACATAATATTTCGTGCCTCTTTGGATGGGTGCGGGATCCCCCCGCGCCGCTATTCGGAGGGACAACATGCTCGAGTTCTATTTTTCGTATCGTGGGGTGCTCAAGCGCCTGCGTAGTGGTGCGCTTGGTGGCGAGATGGATCGCCTCGCGGAGCATTTTTTCGCGCTCGGTTATAAGCGAGCGTCCGCCAAGATTTACCTGAGCCGGATTGCGCGTT
>NZ_JBBBVQ010000045.1:0-14367 GCF_037199735.1 Oryzifoliimicrobium ureilyticum
TTTTAGCGATGATCATCGTGTTCATGGTGTATGCGGTACAGGCAGGGCAATGGGCGATCTGCGGCTATGTCGCAGAGCGCATCGGGCTCGATAATGCTAAGGCCGGACTTTATCTGGCGATGTCTTCGCTTGCGGGTTTCATCGGGGCCGTCATCCCCGCAATGACACAGGATAAAGCAAAGCGCCTGGCCTGCGTGATGCTCGGCTTCCTGATGATGGCGGTCTCGATCTACTATCTGTTTCATATTTTCACAGCCAGCGTCTTTCTGGTGACGCAGGTGCTGGTGAATATCGGCTTTTACATCGTGACGCCCTTCGTCACTGGCGTGCTGACAGAGAATGATCCAGACGGTTCGTTTATGTCGCGCATCCTGGTGATCGCCATCATCGGTGCGACGGTTGGGACCGCTGTGGCGGGCCCGATTTTCTCCGCGGCCGGTGCTGCAGCCTTTTCCTACTCATGCCTCTTGCCTCTATCACTGGCTGCAGTCTGTGCGGTCATGGTATTCGGTCATCTACACCGCAACCTCCCGAGCATGGTAAAATCGGGTATATCGGAGTGAAGTTTTCGCGGCGCAGTCAGTTTCAACGAGAGACTTCCGGTCCTTTGGGCTCAATCTCTTCGCAGAGGACAGGTCAGCGAGCCCTCTGTGCTCGAAAACATCGTATGCGTCTCCGTCCACGGAGCGTTTTTCCACCCTGTGCAGAATGACGTACCTTTCGGTCGCATGGGGCCAAGCGGGCTTGGTGCCTACCAAGGCCATGACAGCTTTAAGCGTTTCTCGCGTGCATGTGGTGTTACGAAGGTACGACTGTTCAATCCAGCATGGCTTGCCGTGCCACCTTACGGCTTCACCATAAAAATTCTGATGAACCTGCTTGGACGAAGCTAGTCCGCAGGCCAGCAGCGGCGAGAGGAGACGACAGTGCTACGTGGTCCGAAAAGATTGCTTACCGATTTCCAGCCGATCGAAGGCCCGCAGGTTTGGCGCAACTGGGCAGGTACAGTCGAATCCAAGGTCGAGCAGATACCACGTCCTTTAACTGAAGAGCAGTTAGGCAATGCAGTTCTCAATGCGCCAGCGCCCTTGAGGCCTGTGGGATCAGGGCATTCTTTCACACCACTCGTTGCAACAACCGGCACCATTCTTGATCTGTCAGCCTTTTCAGGCTTGATCGATCACAATGAGGCCGAATGCACGGCCACTATCGGAGCCGGCACCAAGCTTTGCGATCTTACTCGGATGCTGGCAGGGCTAGGGCAGGCGCTACCTAATATGGGAGACATCGACCAGCAATCTGTGGCGGGGGCATTGGCCACCGCAACGCATGGTTCCGGCCTAACTCTGGGCGCCTATCATACCCAGCTCCGCGCCATTCACTTTGTGGATGGATGCGGCAAAAAACGGGTATTTGAAGCGTCGCGCGATCAGGAAATGATCAATGCAACGGGAGTAGGGCTTGGTATCTTCGGCGCGGTCACTGCTGTGACGATGCAAAATGTGCCAAGCTATAATTTGCGCCGGAAGCGGACGATGCTGCCGATCACCGCAACGCTCGACAGTTTCGAGAGCCTGATGTCGAGACATCGCTCAACCGAGATTTTTATCGTTCCCTTTGCCAGGCATGCGCTGGTGCAGATGCTCGACAAGACGGACAACCTCGGGGATTACTCAGCCACAGCAGAGGACGAGGCTGGTATCGCGACACTGAAAACGTTGCGTAACTATTTGAAATCGTTTCCGACCATCAGACGAATGTTAATCAGCCACGCAATGGCAAAGCTGTCCGATGAGGAGCATGTCGGCGAGTGGATGAAGATTTACGTTACGGATCGACAATCGAAATTCAACGAGACTGAATACCACCTTCCTTTTGAGGAGGGAGCATTAGCGCTTACGGAAATAATCAAACTCATTGAAACGCGCTTCCGACAAATTTACTTCCCAATTGAAGTTCGCACCGTCAAACGCGACGATTTTTGGCTCAGCCCGTTTTATGGCCGCGATACCTGCTCCATTGCTGTGCACCATGGCGCCGGTGAAGACTATTCCGCTTTCTTCCGTGCTGCCGAAGCTATTTTTCGTCGCCGCGGCGGACGCCCACATTGGGGCAAGCTCCATACCATGACAGCGGCGGATCTTGCTGCCGTCTATCCGCGCTTCAACGATGCGATGGAGGTGCGCCGTGAAATGGACCCTGAAGGCCGCTTCGTCTCGCCCTATCTGTCGAAACTCCTTGGAATAGCGCTTTGATGAACAAGGACTATTTCCAGCGAGCAACGGCTGCGCTTCGGGAAGCCGGCCTCCATCACCCCCTCCTGTTCATCGACCGCGATAAACTGGACGACAACATCGATGTCATTCTAAAGGGATTGGCAAAGGGCCCGGCACTCAGGATTGTTGATAAGTCATTGCCTTCGGTCCCGCTGATGCGGCACATCATGGCTGGATGCCAGACGGCGCGTGTAATGAGCTTTCACTTGCCCATGGCGCTTTCAGTTTTGGAAGCGTTCCCGCAAGTGGATATTCTTTTTGGCAAACCAATGCCCGTAGCCGCTCTGTCATCTTGCTTACGCACGGCGACGGCATATGTGATTCAAGATCTATTCCGCCGCTCGGTCTTTTTGATCGATACCTTCACCAGACTGGAGCAATATTCAAATTTGGCTTCGCAGTCTGGTCTTTCTGTCCGTATCGCTTTCGAAGTCGATGTGGGCATGCACAGAGGCGGATTCAGGAATACTAAGATGCTGGCTTCTGCTGTGGAACGAGTATCGCTCATGCCTGAATTGAAAATTGAAGGGCTGATGGCATATGACGCACATATCCCCCAGCTTCCTGTTTTTGCCGGTCGTGCGCGGGAAAGATCGTTCGTGGATGCTAGGCTTGCGGAGTTTGTGAAGATTTTGCCGCAGAATGCCCGTCGAATCATCAACACGGGCGGTAGCAAAACTGCTTTCAGCCATCATCCGCAGGGTGTTGCCACAGAGGTATCCATAGGCTCAGCCTTCGTTAAACCGGCCGACTTCGACGTCGCTAACCTTTCGTCGCTCCAACCCGCAGCTTTCATAGCTACACCTATTTTGAAGATTGGCGACGCGCACCTACCCGGCCCGTCGGTCCTTACTGCCACTATGCAGAGACTTCGTCTTTTCCCGAAACGCAGTTGCTTCCTTTACGGAGGCAATTGGATGGCAGAGCCAGTTTATCCAGCCAGTATGAAGGAAAATTGGCTTTGGGGCAAATCCTCAAACCAGCAGATGATGGCCTTGCATAAGCACAGTACCGACAAAGTAGATGACTTTGCTTTCTTTCGGCCAACACAGAGCGAGGCGGTTTTGCAAAGCATGGACGGCTTGTATGTAATTTCTGGAGGGAAGGTGGAAGAAAGGTGGGATACAATTCCATTCGGCACCTTTAGCGGCATATAAGCCGTAAAGGCCGATGGCTTTATCGCCTCTGGTTGCGCCGATTTTGCGATGGTAGCTTTGGTCCGTATTGAATCCTGAGCTTAGCCACAAGATTTCCCGCAGCCAGATACGACCGCACGGTCTGATGCTCTGGCGGGAGCGGGTTATGCCTTTGCGTTGTCGATGCAGTGCTGGGGCTTACCAGCGAGGAACAGGCCATCCTGCATTTTACCGAACGGTGGAATCTGTTGGAGAGATCACGTTTTCATCGCCGGTCTTCGACCGCATAGCTTAGAGGCTATCAGCAGCGATTTCACACAGGACGCCGCCACTGAATGCCACTGACAACATCTTGTCTTCATTTCAACGCTTTAGCTTCAATTACTCGGCGGACCGCAGGTTCACGTTCCATCAAGAGCTTAAAACTGCCGGCGGTTTTAGGTTGCGCTTTGCCGGAGGGGATTGATGATTTCGACTCCGTGGAAATCTCGCTCATTGTCGGTCACAACAATACAGCTATTGGATTGGGCAATGGCCGCGACAATCATGTCCAACGCACTTCTTGGGCGGCCTGCCGCCTTCCCTTGTGCCATCAACTCGCCCCAGATGAGCGCTGCATTTTCGTCGAACGAAAGTATGCGGCCGGCAAAGAGTGCGCGTGGCCCCTCATTACCGGCAAACCAGGCTTCTAGAGCGACACGCTTCTTGCCCGCCGGCTTCTCCAGAATTCCGCGGTGTATTTCAGCGATGGTGAGCGATGCGATGTATAAGTCAGCGTCAGCTTGCTCAGCCATCCACGTTAATAGTGACGCTGACGGTTTGGGCTTTGTAATGTTGCTGAGAATGTTCGTGTCGAGCAGATAACGCATTACAAATCGATTTCTCGACCTTCTTCGTGTGAACGTGAGATTTTGAGGTCTGCTCCAACGAGGGGCGATCGGCGGAGAGCTGCAAGGATACCACCTCTTTTAGGCGGCTCTCCGGCAAGCGTTTCGCTTACAATAGCACGCAAACTAGCTGCTTCCGGGCCATCTTCTGCTAACCTGCGCGCTAACGATCTGATCAGGCTCCGGTCACTATCCCGTCCAAGCACCTCGAAACGAGCAAGGCCGCGGTCGCCCAGGCGGCTCCTATATTTCTGAATTGCACGTGTCTGAGAACTAGCCATCGGATCCTCCGGATATATAGCCAGTAATGTAGCGGGAGCCGTACTCTTCTGCAAGTGTCATCGGACTTGACATAAATGCAGGGGCAAACTAGCTGAGACACATTGCGGGGCGGAAGGTTCACATCCCTTCAAGAGCTGGGTTCGAACCAGTCGCTCTCCGACGAACCCTTCCATGAGCTGATCTCCACAACGACGGTGGCTGACTGAGCGTCAGTTATCCTGCACAGTGGTGGGAAGAGCAATCGGGTCTTCGCGCTTAACGGATCCACACGCCTACTCCCAGCATATTTCGAAAAGCCTTACCGATTTGACGCGTGCGGACAAGGATCTTCTTGCAGGCTTTACCGACTATTCCTACTTGATGACCGTGGGAAAGCCACGACACATCAGCCGGGGGGAAGCCCGAAGTTGATGCACGCTTAGCACGCCCTTACTTGCTCACAATGTCACTGCTTCGAGCCGGACGGTGAGATTCACGATTCAGGTTCTATGGGTTTGCTTGTTGCCAGCGCCATTAACATTCAATCAACGCTGCCTGCCCCGCATTATATGAAGCCGGACCTCAACACGAAAAGCTAGTCAGTCGATCGTCAGACATGGGGCACATATCGTTGATACGACCCGCAACAAGGGCGTAATGAATGATCTGCCCCAACACGAAGGTGTTGAACTCGGTCCGCAGATCGGCGTTCATCTTGGCGACCTTACTTCGACGAACCTCAAAAAGACCATCTGCCTTCGCTTCATTGAATATATTTCCTATATGCTGGGGAGACACATGGAAACGTCGGGCAAGAGGTTCGCGCTTCAGGTTTAGCTCCCAAGCCTCCTCTGGTGAGAGATCGGCATGATGGGAACCCATCACCGCCGTTAAGATCATATAGCCGGCATCCCGCTCGCTGAAGCTTACGATCGTCGGGAACGGCATGAAGAGTGTATCGGCAATCAGATAATCTTTGACGGATTCGCCTATCCACCTTGCAAGCAAGTGTGGTTCCGCGCGAAGTTTAGCCCCTGTTCCAGGATGCGCTTGTCCTAGCGCTTCTGCTGCCGCCAGACACGCCAAAGGCGATTGAGCGACCTCCAAAAGCAGGGCAGGGGTCGGAGCTAGAAGAGTGGCTCTGCGATCATGCCGTGACGGGATGGCCTGCACATAACCGCCGAGGCGAAGATCCTTGATGAGATCCGCCACCTGCCGCGGACTTGCAGGTACACTTTCTTGAAGCGCAGTCAGGGTTGGAAGGCGCTCTGCATGATCGAGCCACCGCACATAGTTCCCAATTAAAATGAACGATGTGAGATAGCGGAATTTTTGGCCGAATATTTTGTGCGATGGCCAGCTGATTGGTGATGGAATGCTCATATCGCGACAGTAGGCAAGGATAACGGTCCGGAGCCGTGGATCGTTGAGGAGAGACCGCGCGCGCTTCCAGACTTCGATGTTCGCAAAGTTAGCAACACCTTCATACAGGCCAGGGAATCCTTCCAAAGCATCCTCTTTTCTCTGTTCCCAATACTGCGAGAATGACAGTCACCGACATCTCATGGAATGTTACAGCGTAGGTGGTTGAAGCTACTGAAACTGGATTAGGTTGAGCACATAGCCACAAATCTATTCGCCACCATTTTTGGGATGATTTCGCCGAATTTGCAGTCTCACAGGACCGTCTTTGATGCCTGGCAGCGAAGAACAAATCCTTCTTCGTTTTTCCGGCAATACGAAGCGTGAAGGGTCAAGTTATTGATATTCAATCATAATCATTTTGGGATTCTTCTAGTTTATCTATGGAAACTTAGCCGGGCGTCCCGTAAGCGTGCGCCCTAATAGGGCACTATGATGGTCAGAAAAATAGGTGCAAATTTTGTGCTTTACGCCTTCTCCAATAGCCTCCAGATATTCCTCGCTCGCGACCAGATAGGCAGCATTCGATTTTTGCAAACTTACGAGGGAAGCGCGAGCGGGGGCATTGATATCCGAGGGGCTTTTGCATGCTACGATACCGCGCTTTCAGGTTGCGCCGTCACCTTGAGTCGACTACCGCGTTGGTTTTTACGTCGACGCTTCTGTCAATGTCTCCGGCGCTTGCCGGTGACCTCCCAAGCGGAGCGAGTATTGCGGCGGGCAGCGCATCTATCGGCTCCACCAGCACATCCATGGCGATCACGCAAGGGTCTCAAAACGCCATCGTCAACTGGAACAGCTTCTCGATAGGCAAGGACCACATAGTCGAGTTTCTTCAACCCAGTGCCTCTTCGGCCATTCTTAACCGGGTGACCGGATCGACAAAGTCGACCATCGCCGGTTCTCTTAAAGCCAATGGCCAGGTTTATCTCATCAATCCAAATGGAATCGCGATTACGGCAAGCGGCAGCGTGAGCGTCGGCGGTGGTTTCGTCGCTTCCAGCCTCGACACGAGCGATCAGGACTTCCTGTCGGGCAAGCGTAAGTTCAAGGGCAACGGCGCATCCGCTGACGTGACAAATGCGGGTACGATCCGTATCGGGCGCGGCGGCTATGGGGCGCTGATTGGCGGAGCGGTCGCCAATGATGGACTGATCGAGGTGGAGACCGGCAAAATTGGACTTGGGTCGGGCGAGGAAGCAACACTCGATCTGTCCGGCGACGGATTCCTTCAGGTCGCTGCCCCAACAAACAGGACAGACGACAAAACCCTGATGGAAAACCGCGGCAAGATTTCCGCAACCGGCGGTCAGGTGGTCATGTCGGCGGCGACCGCGCGCAATGCAGCGCGCCATGCAATCAATCTGCCGGGATCGGTGGAGGCCACGACAATTGGCGGCACCCAGGGCAGGATCGTCATTGGCGGCGGTGACGGCGGCAAGGTTACCGTTTCCGGTAAGGTGAAGGCAACGGCCTCACGCGGCAAAGGCGGGAAGATCACCATTACCGGGCAAAGCATCGCCCTTAACAAAGCGCAGGTCGACGCATCCGGTTCGGCCGGCGGCGGCACGATTCTCATCGGCGGGGCGCGCCAAGGCCGTGGCGCGACGCAGACGGCGGAAACAACCGAAGTCGATACAGGTTCAACGATCAAAGCTGATGCCACGATCAACGGCAATGGCGGCGATGTGGTGATCTGGTCCGACCTTATCACCGGCTTCGATGGCGCCATCTCGGCCCGAGGGGCAGGACAGGGCTCGGGCGGCGAAGCGGAGGTCTCCGGCAAGGCAAGACTCGATTATGAGGGCAGCGTCGACCTGACGTCAGACAGCGGTCGCTTCGGTAATCTTCTACTCGATCCCTATAACGTCACCATCGCCAATGCTCCGGCGCAGAATTCCTCAGGCCTTACCGCCACCGGCAATGACAGCGTGATCGGCACCGCGACCCTGACGGACGCGCTATCGAAGGCCAATGTCACCATCACCACAGGCGCAGCCGGATCGGCAGGCACGCAGGCCGGTGATATCACGGTGGTTGATCCTGTGACCTGGAATAGTCGCTCAAGCCTTACATTGTCGGCCTATCGCAACGTTTCTGTCGATGCGAACCTAACGGGTGGCAACGGATCGTCTATCGCGCTCCGTGCAGACAACAGCGGCACCGGGGCAGGCACTGTCAGCTTCGCCGGCGGCGTCAAAGCCACCGCGCCCGGCGGAGTTAATCTCTTCTACAATCCGAGCGGCAATGATGCTTCGACTGTCAACGCAGCCAGCTTTACTACCCCGATGGACTATTCGGCTTTCATCGGAAGCAATACATCGTTGACCAGCTATATGTTGGTCAACACGGTCTACGACCTGCAAAACATTCAAAACAACCTCTCCGGCAACTACGCGCTCGGGCGCAACGTTGACGCCACGACAAGCTCCAGCTGGAACGGCGGTGTAGGCTTTGATCCCATTGGCGATAACTCCCATTTCTTCTCTGGCAAACTGAATGGCTTGGGACATGTTATCGATGGACTGTCGATAGACCGCGTCTCTCCGGAAGTGCAAGATAGCGCCGGCTTGTTCTACGTTCTCAATGCCGGCTCTGTTGTGCGCAACCTCGGAATTACCAATGCGACCGTCAATGCGGCATACGATTCTGGCATCCTCGCAAGTGCGGCATTTAACGCAACGATCGAAGGTGTCTTTACGACGGGTGGCGTTTCGGGGCACGGCAGTGTCGGGGGCCTTTTTGCATATAGTTCGCAGAGCAATATTTCCAAAAGCTACTCGACCGCGAATGTATTGGGATTTGATGGAGGTAGCATCAGCGGAGGGCTGATCGGAGACAGCGAAGAAGACAACATCAGCGACAGCTATGCGACAGGCAATGTCAGCGCTGCCTGGATCGCCGGCGGCTTGATCGGAATGATTTACGACGACACGTTGATGCGCACCTATGCTGCAGGATCTGTTGTTTCCGGCAGTATCGCTGGCGGTCTCGTCGGCACAAAATATGATACATCCAATTCGTCACGTATTTTCGACTCGGTCTGGGACAAGGAAGCGACCGGCCAAAGTCACTCATTCGGCTCTTCGGATTACGATGGCCTGACGACAGCACAGATGAGAGACCCGAATTTCATCTGGCAGTTTCAAAGTTCTAGCTGGGCACGTCCGGATGCCAATCACTATGCAGAGCTTTACGGGGTTTCCGGTGTTATCGGAGTGTCTCAATCAGGGACTTACGGCCAAACGCCGAATACCACGTATTATGACGGCGGCTTTGGTTCCTACACGATTCAATCAACAGGCGGATTAACCAGTTCGTCGGCTGCCGGAAGCTATGCAAGCATCGGCCTTTCCAGCTTCCGCGGCGTGACAGCAGCCGGCACACCCATTCGCTTCGTGGATAATGGCGCCTATATCGATCGGCGCAAAATTACCGTTACGGCGGACGACAAGAGCAAGGTCTATGGCTCCGCCAACCCGGCTTTCTCCTACACGATTAACGGCGGGAGCTTAATCAATGGAGACCTGTTAAGCGGCAGCCTTGCCACTGCCGCGACAAATGCCTCCGGCGTCGGCAGTTATGGGATTACTCTGGGCAGTCTGGGCAACAGCAACTACGACATCAGCTATATCGGCGGCACGCTCTCCGTCACGCCGAAGACGATGACGATCACCGCGAATAACATGTCCAGAGCTTACGGCAACACAAACCCGACGTTCAACTATACGGCAACTGGTCTTGTAAACGGTGATAGCCTTACCGGCAGCCTTACCACCGCCGCGACGACTTCCTCTGGTGTCGGCAGCTATGCCATCACCCAAGGCAGCTTAGCCAACAGCAATTACAACATCAGCTATGTGGGCGGCGTCTTGAGCGTTACGCCTCGGACGCTGACTGTTACCGGCAATAACCTGTCACGCATTTATGGTGATGCTAATCCGGCCCTCACCTACACCGCAAACGGCCTTGTGAATGGGGACAGCCTGACCGGCGGCCTCACCACTGCCGCAACAAGCTCCTCCAATGTCGGCAGCTATGCGGTCGGCCAAGGCACGCTCAGCGCCTCCGCAAATTACAATCTGAACTATGTCGGCGGTATTTTGACCGTGACGCCTCGAATGCTCACGGTTGCAGCCAACAATCTGTCACGCGTTTACGGCGACTCCAATCCGACCTTCACCTATACGGCAAGCGGCCTCGTGAACGGCGATAGCCTCACCGGCAGCCTCGCCACTGCCGCAACAGGGGCGTCCAATGTCGGCAGCTATGCGATCAGCCAAGGCACGCTCGGCGCATCCGCAAATTACAATCTGAACTATGTCGGCGGTATTTTGACCGTGACGCCTCGAGCGCTCACGGTTGCAACCAACAATCTGTCACGCGTTTACGGCGACTCCAATCCGACCTTCACCTATACCGCAAACGGTCTCGTGAACGGCGATAGCCTTTCCGGCAACCTTACAACAGCTGCGACAGGTTCCTCCAATGTCGGCAGCTATGCCATCACCCAAGGCAGCCTCGCCAACAGCAATTACAACATCAGCTATCTCGGCGGCCTTTTGACCGTCACGCCCCGAACGCTCACCGTGACCGGCAATAACGTGTCGCGCATTTACGGCAATGCCAATCCAACGCTTGGTTACACAGCAAGCGGTCTTGTGAACGGAGATAGCCTGACAGGCAGCCTCACCACTGCCGCAACAGGCTCCTCCGATGTCGGCACCTATGTCATCACCCAAGGCAGTCTCGCCAACAGCAATTACAACATCAGCTATCTCGGCGGCCTTTTGACCGTCACGCCCCGAACGCTCACCGTGACCGGCAATAACGTGTCGCGCATTTACGGCAATGCCAATCCAACGCTTGGTTACACAGCAAGCGGTCTTGTGAACGGAGATAGCCTGACAGGCAGCCTCACCACTGCCGCAACAGGCTCCTCCGATGTCGGCACCTATGTCATCACCCAAGGCAGTCTCGCCAACAGCAATTACAACATCAGCTATCTCGGCGGCCTTTTGACCATCACGCCCCGAACGCTCACCGTGACTGCTAGCAATCTGTCTCGCGTCTACGGTGACGCCAATCCGGCCTTCACCTATATCGCGAACGGTCTCGTCAACGGCGATAGCCTGAGCGGCAAACTTGCCACGGCCGCAACAAGCACCTCCAATGTCGGCAGCTATGCAATCGGCCAAGGCACTCTTGGTGCTTCCGCAAATTACAAGGTCAACTATCTCGGCGGCATCCTGACCGTAACAAGGCGGCCCGTCACCATTACCGCGGCAAACAGCTCCAAGGTCTATGGCGATGACACGCCGAACCTTGCCTACACAGTGGGCGGTTCGGGACTGGTCAATGGCGATACGCCTACAGGCGCTCTGTCTTCTTCGGCCACGAAAACATCGCATATCGGCAGCTACGAGATAGGCGCGGGAAGCCTGTCGCTTTCGTCGAACTACAGCCTCAGCTTCCAGCCCGGTAAACTAACCATCGTGCCACGCGCACTGGCGGTCAAAGCCGACGATGCCACGCGCGCACCCGGAGCAGCCAATCCTGCCTTCAGCTATAAGATCACCAGCGGCAACCTCGTTAACGGCGACCAGCTTTTGGGAAGTCCACAATCAGCAGCTAACGCCAGTTCGCCGGCCGGAGTTTACGACATCGGCCAAGGCACGTTGAGGTCGCCGAGCGACTATAGCTTCAGCTTCACCCCCGGCAAGCTGGCGGTCGTAGGAGATACGAAAGCGACACCTACGCCACCGCCGGCGACAAGCGAACCCAGCCCGACAGCGATCATCACGCAATTCATAACCACCCAACAATCACAAGTCGTCACAACCGAAACAAACGATCCTGGTGAGGAAACCGACCCATTCCATGTGGCGAAGAACAATTCCGACAAAAAGACCTCGACAACTTCGACGCCCGCACCGTCAAATCCTGCAAGCGATCCGACCTCTACTCTAGAGCAAGAATTGGGCCAGTAAGGTGAGGGACTTCTTCATAATGCGCATCCGTTACACGTCTCACCTGACCTTTGCTGCCTTGCTCGCTATTCCGATGTTTGTGTCATCGGAGCCTGCCGCCTTTGCCCAGACGGCCAGCCAGATCACACCGCCAACCTTTGCTCCGCAACCCCTTGTCAACAGCAGGGGCCGAATTCAACTCCCGGCAACACAAGGTTTGAATGCGCCCGCCGGCGCGGAAAAGCTTTTCGTCACTCCCTCCGGAGTCGAGATCGATGGCGCTTTTCCCGAACTCCGCGAGCTAAACGCAAATGTCGAACAGCGGCTAATGCGACGCAAGATTTCAGGGGCGGAGATCTTTGCCGCCGCCCGCGACCTTGAACAGGCCTATGCCAATGCCGGCTATATTCTGGCGCGGGTCAGCGTGCCACCACAAACCATCAGCAATGGCAGCAAGATCAAGCTCGTCGTCACCGACGGCTATATCGAGGCAATCGACGCATCAGCCTTCGATACGTCGATCCGCCCACGTGTTGAGAAACTGCTCGCACCGTTGATCGGCAAGCGCCATCTTCAAAAAAGGGAGATCGAGCGCCGCGTGCTGCTTGCCGGCGACATACCGGGTGTTACCTTGCGATCCACGCTCCGCGCCGGTTCAACCACAGGCTCTACGATCTTGGTTCTGAACGGGCGCTTTGACGCGGTATCGGCCACCCTTTCGGTCGATGACGGCGTATCGAAGGAACTTGGTCGCGTCAGCGTCGGCTCAGGCGTTCAATTCAACAATATGCTTGGGCTTGGCGAGCAAATCTACCTTCGCGCCAACGGCTATCCGCATGGCGGCGACGACGGATTTTTCAGCAGCGATCCCCGCAACCGGCTGCTTGCCGCCGGCATCATTGTTCCATTCGATATCGATGGACTGAGCCTCAACCTTGAGGGAACAGATGCGAGAACCCATCCAGAATCTGACGCCGGTTTCACGCTAGCCGATCATTTTCAACGTTTTTCGACCCGGCTGAACTATGACTGGTGGCGCGGCCGCGATCTTGATCTTGCCACCAATCTGATCTTCGACGTGACGCGCGAGCGCCAGACGGTCGTTCTACCGGGCGGCGATCTTCCTTTCACCGAAGATCGATTGCGGGTTTTGCGTCTGAGCCAGTCTCTCAACTGGCAGAACGACTGGGGCGGCGTCTTCACCGCCAGCCTGACCGGCTCTTTTGGACTGAGCGCTTTGGGTGCACGCGAAGGAACGGGCGCGCTGCCGTTGTCGCGCGATGGGGCTGAGCCTGATTTTCAAAAGCTGGATGCGAATTGGCGCTATATCCAGCCTTTTGCCAACGATAAGCTTCAATTCACGTTGAGCGGTCGTGTGCAAACCTCTTTCGGACAAACGTTGGTATCATCAGAACAGATGTCCCTTGGCGGCTTTGACGGCTTGTCCTCTTACGCGTCCGGCAAACTGGACGGTGATGCAGGCGCTCTGGCGCGGCTGGAGGTCGCCTACCCGCTCACCGGCACCACCCAACTGACAGATAAAGGTTTCACCGTGGTCTTTGCGCCTTATCTTTTCGCTGCTGGCGGCGTTATCAAACTGGAAAGTCCGACCGCTGCGGAATCCGGAACGATACGCGCGGCAAGCTATGGTCTTGGCATCCAAACCGCTCTGGCACAGAGTAGCTCAGACAAGGCAGCTAGCTTGTCGCTAGAATATGCGCGCGGTGAGGACAGCCAAGGCAATTCGCCAAACCGCTTTAACCTCCGTCTGTTGACCAGCTTCTAGCAGTAGTGCCA
Source organism: Oryzifoliimicrobium ureilyticum (assembly GCF_037199735.1). NCBI lineage: Bacteria > Pseudomonadati > Pseudomonadota > Alphaproteobacteria > Hyphomicrobiales > Rhizobiaceae > Oryzifoliimicrobium > Oryzifoliimicrobium ureilyticum. Next base: position 13,749 of record NZ_JBBBVQ010000045.1, read on the forward strand.
AAGGTCGTTGCTTTGGCGCCTAAACTAGGCCGCTTTGGATGGGGCGCATGTTCGATGCAGGTTGACAGACTGTGGCGAGGTACTCTCCACGGAGATCGCCATCTAGGCTACCCATAAGCTGGTTGAGCTCGCTCACATGCGACCGACGCCAGCCGAGCACAGACTGAATCGGCATTGGCGCCGATGCCCGAACCTATGCGCTTCATGACCCGGTTCGCGGAAAATACTCCATCCTCGGGAAATACTTCCTCAACGGCGAGAAGCCGCCATTGCATGCATGGAGTTACCTTATGGGCTTCGGGCACGGCTGCGATACGGAACCGTGCCACTAATATTGTAGGGGCTGATTGGCGCTGCCGCGATCCTTCGCTGAGGCCGAATTGTACGTGGAAATCAAATCTATCGAGATCCAAAAATGCCCGCGTCTGGTTCAACATGGTTCAAGAGCGAGACGACGGACGCGCACATTTTGCAGGTATGCCTGCAATGGGCTTAGGGAGGCAGCCACCACACTATGCGGCCTCCCACACCTGATTGAGGATCCGCGCCGCCAGTGCTGCTTTGTCCTGCGGCAGAAAGCGCCCGTAGTGCTGCTGCACGACGTCTGGCGTGTCCTGGA
>NZ_JBBBVQ010000046.1:0-12861 GCF_037199735.1 Oryzifoliimicrobium ureilyticum
ACGAATTTCTCGTCGGAAAGACGCTGAACCATTTCGTTGAGCGTGATGTCCTTCTGCTCCTCGATCATACCGAGAATGAAGTCTTCATGCGCATCCAAGCGAGAACCGCCACGCCGTCCTTGCTTGGCAGCCGTCAAGCGACCTTGACCAGCCTGCGCGATCCACCGGATCGACGTCGAAATCCCAACCTCAAATCGCGCCGCCGCCGACCGCGCCGACATACCGCTTTCCGCCGCAGCCAAAACCCGGCTACGCAGGTCGTCGCTCAATGCCCTTGCCATTCTTCGCTCCCGACAAATCACTGCTAGGGCAAGGAATCAGAGTTCACGCAGAAAAGGAATCCCAATCCGATTCAATGTTCAAAGGACGTGCTCTAAAATGAAATCTGCTTTACTATCTCTAGTTCTGCTGCTTCCCATTACAGCGCGAGCGAGCGCCGCGGACGCCGTCGTTGCGGCTGAACCAGAGCCGGCCGAATATGTTCGTGTCTGCGACGCCTACGGCACTGGCTATTTCTATATCCCAGGCACGGAAACCTGCTTGAAGATCGAAGGCTATATCCGCGTCGAAGAACGCTTTGGCCGTCATCTAGTGCAGGGTTCGGACTGGAATTCCTGGATGAGAGCACAAACGACCTTTTCGTCCAAGAGCGAAACGGAATATGGCACGCTGACCGGCGTCATCACGCTGCGCGACAACGTGGAAAACAGCAATTCACGCACCGCTTTCGCGCAGGAGGCCTATATCGATATCGCCAATCTGCGCGTCGGCATGCAATATTCCTGGTGGGATAACGATCGCAGCATCGGCACGGGCGAAACCGACGTGATCTCCAGCAATCAAACGACCCACAACGCCATTCGCTACGTCTACGAAAAGCCAGACTTCAGCGCCGGCATCATGGTGGACGAGTTGGAAGAGAGCTATCGGACCAAGCCCGGCGAAAAGCCGAACAATATCGGCATTGAAGGCCAGCTGTTTGGCAAAGCCGGGCCTGTCAGCGCCTACCTGCTGGCCGGTTACGACACCGATACCCAGGAAGCTGCAATCCGCGGCATTATGTTTGCTGATCTCGGTCCCGGCCAGCTCGGCCTTTACGGCATCTGGGCGAGCGGGGCAAACTACTACTACGAAGAGTCCGAATGGACGGTCGGCGCGCAGTACTATGTCAAGCTCGGCGACAAGTGGTCGATCACGCCCGGCTATCAGTTCTTCCGGCACATAGCGCTGAACTCTGTTGGCGACTTCACGGGCGGCGATGCCTGGCGCGCCGGTCTGACCGTCGACTACAAGATCGTCAAGGACCTCGCCGCCAAGCTTAGCGTCCAATATTACGATCCCGACAATGCGCCCGATCAGGTCCAAGGTTTCCTGCGCCTGCAGCGGAGCTTCTAATACAATCACCCCACAAAAAGCCCGCGCTCACCAAGGGGCGCGGGTCAGCGACAATCCGAACTCAATCCCGCAAGATTGATTGACTTCTTCAGGCCGATGGATGCGCTCTATTTTCGATGATATCTGACAGTGCGATCATCTCACATAGCGTCGTAGCGCCAATGGAACTCGGACCTCAACAGGCATCGACGAGCATGTCAACAGTGATGCGCTCTGTCGTCGCTGCTGCACCGTAAAACAAAAGGCTGAGTTATAAAAACGCTCCGGTGCCAGATGTTCTAGCGAAATGAGGTTCCAGTTAGGGGAGGTGGCGACGCTATCCTTGTTGGTTTAGCAGACAAATCCGGACAGCGAAATGCTGATTTCAAAAAGTCAGCGTCTGTCCCGGCTGAGATGCAAGCTCACGACTATAAGACACACCGTGCACCTTCAGCCCTTGAGCATTGATGAGGCTGATGATGCCTCCCTTGTTAGAGAGCGACATCGGTGGCGTTACAGTTACTTTCAACGTTTCTCCGGGAGCTATCTGACCGCTCAGCGGCGTGGCTTGCTTTTGCTTGTCCTTAAGCTGCCAACCGGTTAAATCTACCGGTTGATGCGTCGTATTGAGCAAAGTGACGGTTTCATGCTCCGGGGTCCGTATATCGTTCACCAAGGCTGCCACGATCCTCACCTGACCATCCGGCTGGTTGACCGTCGGCTGATGTGCTTGGCCGATGACGCCGGAATTGCCAACGTCTGCGTCCGCCGGAGCGCCGCTATCGGGGCTTGGTATGACGTTCCCGGTGTGATCGTCGGTGTGCCAGGATTGCGTCTTGAACTTCATGAAAATGGCGACCCACTGGTTTTGCGCAGGGTAATGGAAGAAGAGTCCACCGTCCTGATACGGACCATTATCCTTTTCGAATTTTCCTGGTGGATTGCCTTGATTCATATGGATGTCGTGAATGCCGCGGCCCGGAAGAAAGTGAAAGTACCGATCCTGCTTATCGTTCTCAGGTCCCCAGGACTGGCCCAGCGCGAAAACCTCGGCGCGCTCGTCAGACATGGCGCGCTGCGCATACTGTCCTATCTTTTCATTCAAATCGTTGTCGGGGCCGTTCGCTGATATCGGCAAAGAGACCATCTCTTGCGGCTGGAACAGATTACCGCGAATGAAATCGAGCGCGACATCGCCGGGTACGGACGGAACCGACGTCAGACCTTTGGGCTTTTCGATCAAAACGTCGAGAATGGGATGGGTGAAGTGTGGCTTGTCGACGAAGAACACCTCGCTGCCATCCTGTGACTGCACATTGATAGCGACGCGATACTTATTCTGATCGTCTATAACCAACATTTGGTAGTGAGGCTGGTTACCCGAGCCGGAACGAACGTCGGCAACTTGGCCTCGTAGGAGAGAATATCCAGCGATCGGCATGAGAGCTTCCTCTGTTAGAGCATTCTTGCGACATGCATTAATTCAGATGCTATTCGGTGCCTGCGACATCTTGATTACGATATGAAGTAGCTGAACCGGATATGTATTCATCGAAAACAGCGCAGACGAAGCGGCAGTAGTGCCGCGCCAATGGCAGAGGCATCACCTTCGGCTTCGCTCAAGACGAGCTTCGCCTCCTTAGGGCCAATTCCGTAGCGGTGGTCTCGCTGTGAGGGGAGGCGGGCGCGCTCAATCATCATCCGGCCGAGCTCGGGGGGAAGCTGTCCTCCAAAGACGATCGCCTGGGGGTCAATCACCGAAATCAGCGTCGCAACCAGGCGATCGATTTGCGGCATGGTTGCCGATAGCCATTCCTCGACGCCTGGCCATTTGGGATCGAATTCGCGATAGAGCGTGTCGATAGATTTTACAGCGATGCCGTTCTCCTGCAACGCCTTCATCAAATACTGGAGTGCAGGTCGCTTTGCCGCCTCATCAGGATTATAGATACCGCTGAACTCCCCGGCATTGCCGTGGAAGCCGTAGAAAGGCTGCCCGTTCAGGATCAGCCCTCCGCCAAAGCCGTAATTGAAAGAGAGATAGGCGAAGGTCTCACACCACGAGCCCACGCCGCGCAGGCTTTCGCCGATTGCACCAGTGGTTGCGTTGTTCTCCAGCCAAGCAGGAAGCATGAATCTTTTCTCTAGAATGGGTTTCAGATCCATCAACGACCAATCGCGCAAAGGCTCAGGTGCATTGAAGGCCCTGTCTTCAGAGACGAAGAACCCCGACATGGAAAAGCCTAGACCCAGAAGCCGCTCGCGGGACACGTTATACTGCACAAGCAACTGCTCCAGGCGGTCTGACAAGGCCGCGAGAGTCTTCTCTCGGTGTTCCGGCAGGATATCCAGCTTCTCTTCAAACACAACCACACAACGGAAGTTGGCGAGGCATAACACAACGGAATCCGTATTGATCGAGATACCAAGAGCGTACGCAGCTTCAGGAACGAGCTCGATCGTAGGACTGGGCTGACCGCGTGTCCCTTTTTGTGCAGCGCCGGCGCGCAACATCCCGCGCTCCATGAGACCCTCGGTCAATCTGTGCACGGATTGCTGCGTCAGGTTTGTATGCCCAGTGATCGACGAACGTGCAATCGGGCCGTGGCGGCGCACAATGTCGAGAATAAGGCGCTCGTTATCGGAGGCGATCGGTTGGCGGTTGAGCGTAAGGTTGGGCTGTTGGGCGTCGGTCATAGCTCTGGATAGCGACTCGACGATATGGCCGCAACAAGGTGCCAGACGGGCCGCTGACATTTTTCACTAGACCGTCACAAATATTACACCTAAGGTGTAGTAATAGGGAGTTGTTCAAAAACGATCCTTTGGAGGAAACCAGTGAATGCGTATCAAATCTTTTGCGATCGCAGCGCTTGCGCTGGCGATAACGGGATCGCCGTGCCTATCGGCGAGCGGCGATATGAAGAATCTCGACGTCGACCTCTCCAAAGTGACGCGTGACAATTTCTATGACCTCGTCGTGCCAGCAGCGAAAGCGGAAGGCTCTGTCACGATGTACAATTTTGCAGGGAGTTTCGCCGATACCTGGAATGAACTGATCAAGCGGTTCGAGTCAAAATACGGCATCAAGGTCAACTATAGCGATGTGAATGGCGATCAGGCTAACCAGCAGCTTATTGCCGTGCAGGCGGCAGGTGAGGATTCGCCCGTCGATGTCTATTTTGCCGGCGGCGGCGGCTATCCACTGTTGTCTTCAAAGGGCGTTGTCGGCAATATTGCGCTGACGAAGATCTTGCCGAACATGGCCAACTACAATCCCGACTTGGCCGAGACCGTGTTCGGCAAGCAGCATGGCGGCACTTTCCCGCTCGTGCATCTCAATCAGACGGCTATTGGTTACGACTCTGCCTTTGTTAAACCTGGGGATGTGCCAAGGACCTTTGACGAGTTGCTGGCATGGGCCGAGAAGAACCCAAAACGTCTCGGCGTTACCCTGCCAGCCAAGGGCGGTTCGGGCAGCGGTTTCATCTACTCGGTTGCGCTGAATTACCTGACTGGCGATTGCCGGAAGGAGCTGACCGACTATAGCAAGACGCTGCAGCAGGCCGAGGATTGGGCTATCGAAACTGAGTGCCTCGACCCAGTTTGGGATTACTATCGTCGTCTTTTCAAGGTTGCAGAATTAACCAACGGCAACGCGGATACGCTGAACCTCATCAACAACCAGCAGCTCTACATGGGAACGGTTTGGGAAGATCAGGTCATGAGCTTCCTCGGTACCAAGCAGTTGCCGGACACGTTCCGTCTCACGCTTCTAGAAAAGGGTCAGGTCGGCTCAGGCGATGCCATGTTCGTGCCCGCCAATGCCAAGCACGTCGCCGCAGCGTTGTTATTGATTGACATGGCGATGAGCAAGGAATTTCAAACCTGGAAGTTGGAACATAAGGCATCCCGCTCACCGCGGATCGATATTAACAGCGATCTGATCCCTCGAAATGTGCAGGAGCATGTTCTACCGTCGAGCGTCTATCCGCGCCTTTCACTGCCCGCCTTCTGGGACATGGCCATGGCAATTTCGGAAGCGCTCGAAGAAAAAGTCCTGAATCAGTGACGGCACGCCATTATCGGACCGGGGAAGATTGCATCTTCCTCGGTTCGCAGACCCCTTCGTCGCATAAAGTGAGGGTGCCTCGCGATGAGTGAACTTGATATCAGCAATATCACAAAAGACTATGGATCGAGCCGCGCGCTTCATCCCATATCGCTCACCGTCGAGCGGGGTGAGTTCGTGACCATTCTCGGTCCTTCGGGCTGCGGCAAGTCCACGCTTTTGCGTATCCTGACTGGTATCAGCCAGCCATCTGGCGGAGAAATTTGGCTCGGTGGCAAGCGCATCGACCAGACGCCCCCGGAAGCACGCGATATTGCCATGGTGTTCCAATCCTACGCGCTCTTTCCCCATATGTCGGTGGCCAAGAACCTTGGCTTTGGTCTGCGCATGAAGAAAGTGGCGAGGGATGAGCGGGCAAGACGCATCGCTCATGCGCTGGATATCTGTAATCTGGCGGGTCTTGTGGATCGCATGCCGCGGCAGCTCTCGGGCGGGCAGCAGCAGCGTGTGGCGTTAGCGCGCGCCATCGTCATGCAGCCGAGCCTACTACTCTTTGACGAGCCGCTGTCCAATCTCGATGCCAAGCTTCGCGATACGCTGCGTCACGAATTGACCGAGCTGCACCGCCGGATCGGTGCAACCAGTCTCTATGTAACGCATGATCAGGCCGAAGCCATGGCGATGTCCGACCGGATTGTCGTCATGAATGCCGGTAAAGTGGTGGAGATCGGCACGCCGCTTGAGCTTTATCGTGCCCCCAAAAACGCCTTTACCGCTGGTTTTCTGGGGCAGACCAATCTTCTGCCCGTGGTTGCTGAAGGGGTTCAAGGGTGTCTGCCCTGGGGGACGCCAGTGAGCTTGGATCGCGCAGCGTCCGGCAATGTGCAGGTTTCGGTTCGCCCTGAAAACATCGGCATCCGCACCGACAGAGCAGGGGCCGGTACGGTCAGTACCGTTTACTTCATGGGAGCCAATGCGCTCTACTCGGTCGAAATCGGCAAATACCATGTTCGCGTCAGCCAGTCGGGCGTCGAAAGTCTGATTGAGGCTGGAGCGCAGGTCACACTGGACTTTTTAGGTCCTGTGCATCTGCTCAACGACGTGTGTTCGGCGGAGGCAGCATGATGGCATGGGTCTTTCGCGACAGGCGGCTCCAGCTCCTTCTGCTTCTAGCGCCTGGGGTCGGGTATCTTCTCGTCTTCTTCGGCGCACCGCTCATCTCCGCGTTGATCGGCAGCTTCCGGCAAGAGGATGGCAGCTTCACGCTGATGTTCTATGAGCGAATATTCGCTCGTCCGTCGATGATACGCGGCCTGACTACCTCCATCTACTATGGCGTGATGCCGGTCGTTGTGTCGCTTGTGGTCTCGGTGCCGCTAGCTCTCCTGATCCGCAAGAGTTTCATTGGACGAAAACTGTTTAGCGGCCTTTATAAACTGCCGATGGCAGTGCCGGGTATCATTGTCGGCCTGATGGTCATCGTCGTGTTCGAAAGAGGAGGGTTCCTCGACCGGCTGGTCACGCCGCTTGGGCTCAAGCTACCAAAAATCGTGCGGGACGATTGGGGCATAGGCGTCATCCTTGCGAGCGTCTGGAAGCAGATTCCGTTCATGACGCTGATCATCACCAGTGCCTTCGCGGCGATACCAGAGGATATTCGCTACGCATCGCGCACCCTTGGCGCATCGCGGCTAAAGACCTTCCTCTTTGTCGAAGTGCCGCTTGCCATGCCTGGCATAACCGCCGCTATTCTGCTGACCTTCATAGGCTCCATGGGCTCCTACGCTATTCCCGATATTGTTGGGCCCCCCACAGCAAGACCGCTTTCGGTACTGATGGTCAATGAGTTCAACCAGGGACGTTTCAACCAAGTCTACGCCATGGGCATGGTGCTGAGCCTCTTCGCCATCGGCGTGCTGCTTCTCTATTACAGCCTGACATCCCGTATTGGCCCAGGCCAAACTCGTGGAGATGCATGATGAAGGCTTTAACAATGGAAACCGCTACCGGACCCGTCCACCGCCGCACCTTCACGTCGGAAGACAGGATCTTCGTCTCGATCGGCCTTTATAGTGCGCTCGCTCTTGCCATTGCCGTTCCGCTGATAATGATGTTTCTCTGGAGTGTCGCTGACGGCTGGTCGCCGCCGCTGATCGTGCCGCACGATTACACCATAGCGCGCTGGGTGAGTGTCCTGAGCGACGACAGCCTCATACGATCTGCAATCACCAGCATTTTTATCGCCGTCGTCGTTACCGTCCTCACGGCCATCATCGCATTGCCGACCGCCTGGGCCATGGGCCGGTTTCCCTTCCGACTGAAGCGACTGGTGGAAATCTTCATTCTCGCGCCGATCATCATTCCCGGGCTCGTGGTTGCCGTCGGGATAGGGAAGGTGTTTCTCGTCTTCGGTCTCGCGTACTCGCTAACCGGCGTCATTCTTGTCCAGATCGTCGGTACTCTGCCTTTGATGATCCGTCTGATGTCGGCCACGCTCGAAACCATTCCGGACGACCTCATCCACGCAGCCCGTTCACTTGGGGCTAATTCGGTCGGTATCGTGCTTCACATCATATTGCCGCTGGCCACGCCCGGTCTTCTAGCTGGTGGGTTGATGTCCTTCATTGGCAGCTTCGAGGAATTCGATAAGTCCTTTATCGTCGGTGCGCCGGTGGTCCAGACCTTGCCGATCAGGCTCTACATGTATCTCGACCCTTACTCGCTGCAGCTGCCCCTTGCCGCCATCGTTTCCTTCATCCTGCTCCTGCCCGCCCTTGTCGTCTTCATCATCGCCGGTCGCATACTTCGCGACGATCTGACGGCGGCAGGCATGGGAAAAATCTAATCCGGCGCACAACGCTGCTCGTTACAACCTTCGAAAGAAAAAATAATGCCTCAGACCCTGAAAGCCGTTAAAACGCCCGCTCACTCCTGCAATGTGCTTACGCTTTGTTCCCGCAGCAACCCGGCCATCTTGACTATTGCCCATCGCGGTTTTTGGACCCACAAGGCCGAAAACTCGCTTGCCTCCGTCGGCGCGGCGGTTGCGGCCAGTGTCGAGATGATCGAAATCGACACACAGGCTACCGCTGATGGCCGGCTGGTCGTTATTCACGACGAGACGCTTGATCGCACGACGACCGGCACCGGAACGGTGAGCGAGCTTCCCTTCGACGTCGTTCGCGCTGCAAGGTTGAAGGCTGGTGCGGGCGGCAATGCTGCTGCAATTACACACGAATGCGTGCCGACGCTGGAAGAGCTGCTTGAAGAGGCACGTGGCAAGGTCGCTGTGAACATCGACACCAAATTCGCCCGCGACCTGCCGCAGGTAATGGAGACCGTGCTGCGGCTTGGCGTCGAGGATCAGGTTCTGGTAAAGACCGACATCGATCCCGAAGCCAGCCAGTTTGAAGTGCTGGATGCCGACTGGTTCGGCAGGATCCCGCATATGCCAATGTTCCGGGTGAGGAAGGGCAGGTTTGCTGACGACCTCCGCCGTATAGAAGCATTGAAAGCGCCAATGATCGAGGTGAAGTTCGACGATCTCGCTGATCTCTTGGAGGGCCGTAAGGAGATGGAGCGACAAGATATCCGGCTCTGGATCAACACACTCGATGTCTCCCATTGCCTCGATTACAACGATACCCGCGCGCTCAGTCGTCCTGACGAGGTGTGGGGGACCCTTGCTGAAGCGGGCGTCGGCGCCATCCAGACGGATGAGGTCGAGGCCTTTACCGGCTGGCTGAAAACGAGGGCAAGCATAACGGGGCGGGCGTGGGCACGATGAACGAGCGTCTCGACCTTGCTGTTAGAATCGTGAAAGAAGCGGCGGCGCTTGCGCTCGTCTTTTTCGGCGCGCGTGAAACCATCGAGGCCCGGACCAAGGGCTTTCAGGACTTCGTTTCCGAGGCGGATACGGCAGTCGAAAGGCTCGTCCGCGACAGGCTTGCGGCGAGCTTTCCGGGTGAGACCGTACTAGGCGAAGAAATGGGCGGCGTGGCGGATGATGCCTACTGGATCATCGATCCTATTGACGGCACTGCCAATTTCCTGCGCGGATCGCCGCTCTGGGGCATCTCTCTTGGCTTCGTTAGAGCCGGTAGACCTGGTCTCGGCGTCGTTGCCATACCGGTCTTGAATGATATCTACGCTGCGGCAGATGGCACAGGCTTGATCTTGAACGGCGCACCAGTTTCTCGTCATGTGCCGTTTGAGGCCGTGCAGGTAATGTCCGTTGGCGACAGCGCAGCCGCAGATGCCGCAGAGGTGGCGGGCCTCGTTGTAGGGCTCCGGCATGCGGGGTGGGTCGTCGAATCCTTGCGCTCGACGTCCATCGGGCTCGCCTTTGCCGCGCGCGGCATCTTCGATGGTCATCTCCAGAAGCTGACGACCATGTGGGACATTGCAGGCGGCGTGGTTCTGGCAAGAGAAGCGGGACTGGACGTCCGCATCGGTGAACGTGCCGATAGTGACATTCCATGGGTCGCTGCCGGCACGCCGTCGCTGATGGCGGCGGCCGAAGACCTATGGTCCGAAATCGCGCGTGAAAGCACAAACTGAGGGACACTAGTCGGCTCGCAGGCGAAGACACGAATATGGAGGCTTGGCGTCCTCACGTTTGCTGGAGCGACAGGCGCCTGTCGAAAACCTCCGGGTTAAAAACTTGCTATCGCCAGAAGCGTTTCGAATCCAAAGCCTCATCGAGGGCGGATTGGGCATTTTTGATAAGATCGTCTTTTTTGGCATGTGAAAGGAGGTCCTGGGTTTCCGAGAATCCTTCCAGCCCATACTTTTCGATAACGCTCGGTCCAGTGGCTAGATCGTTCAATTCGCTCAGTTGATCCTGTAGCTCCTCCATCGCCTTCACAAAGCGTCTGTGTCGCCGCTGGCCCTTTTCGTCGGAATAAAGAGAGCAGAAGAATTCCGCCGCGTAGCGAAGCTTCTTGGAATCTTTCCGGGCTTGGTGTCGGTGCTCGTCATCCACCTTCGCAAGATCGCTCCATGCTTCTTACGCATCTTCTCAAGCGCAGCGGCTGCGTAGGCCTCGATGGTGATCTCATTACCGGACCCCAAGTGATAATCTCCGGTTTGAAGCCACTCGTTGAGGTCGAGCATAAGCGCACGAGCACGAGATGATTCGAGTGCCTCGACAACATCGTCGTAGGTTTGCTCGCGCTCCTGTCGGAGCCTGTCGGCAAGGCTACCTGTACCAATCTTCGCAAGCAGGACATCGAGGTTTCGGGCTTCCCCAAGGACGCCGGCCAACCAGCGAAGTTCACCGGACAGGCGTCGTGCCTCGTCGCCCAGCACAGGTTTGAACAGGGAGAGGGCCGATCGAAGCCGTCGCATGGCCACTCGCGCCTGATGGAGTGCCTCCGGATTTCGAAAGTTCAGAAGAATGGCTTCGTTCAACCGAAATTGCCCTAAAGCACGACGTTAGGATGGCATGCAGACCTTTCGCCGCTGTCGACCTGCGGTCAAGGAAGATAGGTTCTGACTTGTTGACCACCGAAAGCGTGTCGATCAAGCCATAGCCGCGCTTGGCTTTCGAAAGGACCCCGATCTTGAAGGGCACAATGTCCTCGATCTTTCGGGCGAGGAAGAAGAGATCTTTCGGGTCGCCCTCCTTTAGTTCAAGTTCGACCTCGCTAATTTTCGTCTCGCGATCTCCTGCAGTGGCAACGCCGACATCGGCAGAGACCTCTATCGTCGATCCGTTCTCGATGAGGTCCCAGCTGCGACGTAGAACGATGACTTCGAACTGTGAAGCAAGGTCTTTGCGAATGTCTCCGAACTCGTTCACCAGCGGGCTGGTGTGGTCGGGAATTGGCATGGCGGTGGCCACATACCCACATATGTGTTAATGTAGGCTTTTATAGTTCAGGAACACGTTAGATGAGCCGATTGACGATCGACATAACCGACCAGCAACATCAAAGCCTAAAGGCGCTGGCGGCTTTGCAGGGCAAGACAATCAAGCAGTATGCACTCGAGCGCCTCTTTCCCGGTGACACGGATGGAGAACGGGCCTGGGAGGAGTTGAAGACGTTGATGAACACGCGCATCAATGATGGGCTCGCCGGAAAATTGTCGACCAAAACCGTTGGTGAGATCCTCGACGAGGAGATTGCTGAGGGTCGTGTTTGACGGCCTACATTCTTACCGCAGAGGCAGAATCGGATCTGCGTTCGGTAATCCGCGACACGCGTGCGCAATGGAGCGCCGCCCAGGCACGTCGCTACGTCTCAACTTTGGAGCGAGTTATCGCACACCTTGCCGAGGGCAAAGGTCCTTTCAAGGATATGAGCGCGCTTTATCCGGCGTTACGAATGGCGCGATGCGAACATCACTACATCTTTTGTCTGCTTCGGGAGGATGCGCCCGCCCTGATCGTCGCGATCCTTCATGAACGAATGGATATCATGAAGCGTTTGGCTGGTCGCCTGAACGAATGATTTTGGACGAAGGCGAGATTACCTGATCGCAAGGTCGATAAATCGGTTATTATCGTGTGGTGAAAAGCGGTGTCGCCAGTTCCGATCCTTTCGGGAGCGAGGCTATCAACACTCGAATGCTCCCCGCTGGATGTCTAGTGAGGAGTATTTGCAAACGGATAAAGCGCCACGCCAACCTTATGAGCCGCAGCAGCCAGGCGCTTATCCCTAGTCCACAAGCTTGATCGTCGATCAAGTAGGGTTGAAGTCAGTAGATGCGCATCAGTATAGCCGATCCCAATGCTGAATATGGAATAGCGATCAACGACGGTCATAACCTCTGCATGGGTCGCGACCGTAGCCTCGCGTTGAGCTTCGAGAAAGGCGATCACAGCACTCCGATCTCGCAGACTGCCTAGGGCCAGTTCGCCGACAACGAAGGGGTGGCAAAGCAACCGGTCATCTTCGATGATTTTGGTTAGCTCCGCGTCGCCATGGCGAAAATGATCAATCCAGATTGAGCTATCGACGAGGATCACTTGCTCACTTCGCTCCGAAGGCGAGGCGCTACCTCGGCCTCGGGCATAGTGCCGCCCAGGGCAATCAGTCGTTTGCCAGATTCGACACGTACCAAAGTCTCGAGTGCTTGACGGACGAGCGCCGCTGTTTCCTTTGTGCCGGTAAGGGATTTGGCCCGTTCCAGGAGATTATCGTCAAGATTAATAGTAGATCGCATAACTAGCTCCGATATGCTGACATACTTATAGCACCAATTGGTGCCACAATCTATGCCCATTGAGCCGGTCAGTGCCACAATGCTGATCGTGGGTCATCCGTTTGACACCCTTCAAGAGCTTAAGAGCGCTTCGAGCGGAATATCGATACTCTGGTCTAGAAATTGTCATGCGAATGCATTACATTTTCATCGAATGTGGGAGATAGTCATGGCCGCAAACGCTCTTGTACAAACACGTATTGATT
>NZ_JBBBVQ010000047.1:0-11633 GCF_037199735.1 Oryzifoliimicrobium ureilyticum
GAATTGGAGCGGACCGCATGCGGTCCGCTTTTTCGTTTCAGGGGGATTCGTTGCATCTACTATATCTCGACGAGTCTGGTCACTCGCATGATCCAAGCTCCGACTTCTTTGTCCTTGCCGGGTTCAGCATATTCGAGCGCCAAACGCATTGGCTGGAAGCACAGATAGATCCTGTAGCGGCGCGCTTCAGCTCGACCAATCCCCGAGAAATAGAGTTCCATGGAAACCCGATGCGCTCAGGCAACGGCACGTGGAAAGGGGTGTCCCCTAATGACAGAGTTCAAGCCGTCGTCGATATCTTGTCGCTGCTGGCCGACAAGCAGCTGCAGTTGAAAGTCTACGCCTGCGTCATTGAGAAGAAGCTCTTCAGTCCTAACGATATTCTGGCTCGTAGTTTCGAGGAAGTGGCTTCGTGTTTTGATGGCTATCTGAAGACGCTTTATAAGAAAAAGAACCCCCAGCGCGGCTTGGTCATCCTCGACAAAAGCAATTATGAGGAGAAAATCCAAACCCTCTCTCATGTGTTCAAGCACGTCGGGCATGCCAGCGGCCAACTTCGCAACTTTGCCGAAGTTCCGCTTTTTCTCGATTCGAAGGCATCGCGCCTGATTCAGATGGCGGATTTGATCGCCTACTGGATTTTCCGTCACTTTCAGTCAGGCGACCAGCGTGGCTTCGACCTCATAAGGCCGTACTTTGCCCGGTACGGCGTCGGGCCAGTCTCAGGTCTGCGCTGTCATGTCTCGCCGGAGACAGAAGCGCGCCTCGCTTCGCTTCCAGTTCCAGCTCACCCTTTTCCGAAAGCAACGCCGAAAGCTATGGCCGCCGCATCCCAAGTCGCCACGCCTGAGGATTGAAGCGGTTTTGGTGGTGCATGCGCTCCCTCAACACGCTCGGTTTGAGCATTTCTCAGTGAAAATTCCGGTTCTTCACTTTCAGCGTATCGATATGAAGGTCTGGTGTTTATCCCGAGCCGGAGACTATGCCGAGCCCGTTCCCTAAAGCTCGAGATTTCAGGTAAAGTCGCCTGGCAAGCTCGGCATAATTTCAAGCACTGAAAGTGCGGAAATCGGCCCTACGGGCATCTCGCCAGCCAGAGCATTGCCGGACATACTTGTGGAAAGGCAGAAACAGTCCTTGGCGGGAGAATGTTTATGGATCGGATTTTTATCGTAGGCAATGGCGGAAGCGGCAAGTCGTGGCTGGCTAAAGAGTTGGCGGCCAAGCTTAGGTTTCCGGTCACTCATCTGGATGATTTGCACTGGCTACCCGGCTTCTCGGGAGAGCGTCCACGCCATGAGCGTGATCAACTCGTGGCTGAAGCCGCAGGCAACGCCTCGTGGATCATCGAGGGTATATATGGTTCAGTTCTCAAGCAGATTTTTTCCCGCGTAACGACATTGATCTGGCTCGATCTAGCCGACGACGAATGCATTGCAAATTTGGTGCGACGGGGGCAAACCGATGGGGGAACGCCAGAGCAATTCGAAGAGCTGCTGGAGTACACTCGTGGTTACCGCCTCCGAAGGAACCACCTGAATTCCTTTGAGGCGCACCACTGGTTCTACGAGCAACATACCGAGCAAAAATATAGGCTGACGAGCCGATCTGAGGTCGCCGATTTTTTGGCTGGCCTCCGATAGACAGTTCACGTTTTAGTTCACCCTGGCTTCTGGCGCCACACCGCGGGCATCAAGTGTATGAAGGGTGGATGCAATGACGCCGCAGGAGAGCCTGCGGCGTTAAAGTGCTACAGGGCGTCGAGAAACGACAATAGCTTGTCGTTAGCTTTAAACCGGCGGAAGGGCTGCTCATTTAGCGGGCTCACCTTTGCGAGAGCCGCCTCCTTTATCGCAAGGTGCGCGTGAAGGTAGGCTTGGGTGGAACGTGTGGATTCATGGCCCAGCCATAGCGAAATCACCGTGCTGTCGACGCCAGCATCCAGCAGCTCCATCGCCGCACTGTGACGAAGAACGTGCGGCGAAATACGCTTAGCTCGTAATGATGGGCATTGCTGTGCCGCCTGCTTCACATACTTCGCGAGCAAATACTGGACGGCGTCCGGACTCATCCGAGATCCATGCACCGTCGGGAAGAGGATGTCGGATTGGGCCGGCCTTGGCTCATCCAGCCATTTTTTAAGGGCGGAACTCAGAATTTTGGTGAGCGGTGTGACACGCTCCTTCCGCCCCTTTCCGAAACACCGAATATGCGCGCCAGCGTCCAAGGTGACAGCGCCACGATCCAAACCGACCAGTTCAGAGAGCCGCATGCCCGTCTGTATTGCCGTCAGGAGGATGCAGTGGTCGCGGCGACCGATCCATAACCGCCTGTCTGGTGCTGCCAGAAGCGCCTTGATCTCATCCCGAACAAGGAACTGTACCTCGCGCTTCGTGCCGATCTTGCCAGGGATGGCGAGCACGCGTTGAATCTGGTGGCTAAAAGCAGGCTCCTCGAATGCAAGGAACCGAAAGAACGCTCGAATAGCGGTGAGCCTGAGATTGTACGTGGTGGTACCCGCGCGTCTTTCCGCGGTGAGGTCATCCAGGAACGCTATCACGAGCTCTGCGTCGAAATCCTCAAGCATCAGGGATGATGGCGCCTTGCCCGTCTTGCCGTGGGCGAACCTTAGAAAGAGCTTGAAGGTGTCGCGGTAGGAGGCGACGGTATCGAAGATCGCATTCGCGGCATGACGGCCACCGAGCGTCAGGCATTGCGACAAGAGCACGCTGGTCCCATTCTGCGAGACCTGAAGGTCTGGATCGAGGAGACACTTTCGACTTTGCCGCAGAAACAGAAGCTGGCTGAAGCAATGCGATATGCCCTGTCGCGATGGTCGGCATTGAGCGTTTACATCGACGATGGGCGTGTCGAAATCGACAACAACATTGCCGAAAGGGCGATGCGCCCGCTCGGCATTGGCCGAAAGAACTGGCTTTTTGCAGGCTCTGATAAGGGCGGTGAGCGCATCGCCAATATCCTGACCATTATCGAGACAGCCAAACTCCATGGCCTCAATCCGGAGGTCTATCTGACAGACGTCCTGACCCGCATTCAGGATCATCCCGCAGATCGCCTTGAAGAGCTGCTGCCGTGGCACTGGACCCCAGTGAAACCCTGTCCGAGGCTGCGTGATGGCACGATCAAGGTTCATCTATACGCTTAAAGAAGTCGCCGGCATGATCGGCGAGAACCTTGAACTCATCGAGGAAGTGACGGCCAACTCGGACAATATCGCCGAGGGCGAATTGGTCTATGGTAGGGGTCAGAACAAGAGCAGTCCGAAATCGTACGCTAAGGCCGAACGGATCAGGAACGATGTTGTAGTTCGGACCTGCAGCATCCTATCTCTGTGGATTGCCATCGACATGCGCCAGTTTTGATTTCTCTGTCCGGCCCGACTCGACAACGCTTCACGCAGATTAGTCGTTAATGGAGTCGGGCGATGGCAAAGCGCAAGCTTCTCAAAGATCAAGATCGACGGAAGCTTGTCGATATCCCAATCGACGAGGACAGCTTGATCCGACACTATTCGTTGTCATTGGCGGATCGCCTGGAGATCGAACTACGGCGACGTAATCACAATCGGCTCGGCTTTGCCATCCAGCTATGTCTAATGCGATACCCGGGTCGAGTGCTGGGGGCAGAAGAAATTCCGCCTCGCGCTATGCTGGAGTATGTTGCTGATCAGATCGGCGCCGCGCCGGAAGCATTTGCCCTCTATGCGCGCCGTGAAGAAACCCGGCGCGATCATACGGCGCGCTTGATGGTGTATCTGGATACGAGAAGTGCGACGCTGCAAGATCGCCGCGCCGCACTATTGGCTGCAATCCAGGCGGCGACCATGTCCGACGATGGTGCTGCGATAGCCAGTTCCGTTGTCGCCGTGTTTCGTGAACGCGGAGCTCTTCTGCCTGCGATCGACACGATCGAACGGATCGGCCTTGCCGGTCGTGCCATAGCCCGGCGCCAGGCAGAAAGAACTTTGATTGAAGAGATCCCACTCGACAGGCTTCAATCACTGGATAGGCTGTTAGAGGTTGACCCGTCGATCAGCCAGACGCGCTTCCATTGGCTGCGTTCGGCGCCAGAAGCGCCGGCTGCCTCGAACCTCGTCGGGCTGACCGAGCGAATAGCTTTTCTGCGACGGCTGGAGATCGATCCGGAACTGCAGGCGCGCGTATCATCCGGANGCTGCGTTCGGCGCCAGAAGCGCCGGCTGCCTCGAACCTCGTCGGGCTGACCGAGCGAATAGCTTTTCTGCGACGGCTGGAGATCGATCCGGAACTGCAGGCGCGCGTATCATCCGGACGTTGGGACCAGATGATCCGGGAGGGCAACGCAACGCCGGCCTGGCTTGCTAACGACTTCAACGCCAGCCGCCGCCACGCTCTGATCGTGGCTCAGGTCATCAAGCTTTCCCAAAAGCTCACGGACGATGCGGTAACGATGTTCATCAAGCTGATGGGCAAGTTGTTCTCGCAAGCCAACAATCGAAAGAAGCAGCGACAGATGGACTGCCGAGCGAATACCGCCAAAGCGCTGCGCATGTTTCTAGATACGATCACCGCACTGCAGTCCGCCAACGACTATGGCCGGAACGCATTGGATGTTCTCGACCAAAGAGTCGGCTGGGACCGGCTGCTCCGGATGAAGCCTGAGCTCGAGTCGATGGTCGACGACAACGAGGCACCGCCGTTGATCGTGGCAGCCGAACAATACGCGACCGTCCACAAATACATTGGTGCATTCCTTCAGGCCTTCACGTTTCGCTCGGCGCATCGCCACGACCCGCTTCTGGCGGCAATTGCGCTGCTAAAACGGCTTTATGCCGAGAAACGGCGGACACTCCCGGATCGCATCCCGCTCACCCACCTCAGCCAAACCGATCGACGGCTTATCTTTGAACAAGGGAAACCTGATCGTCGTCTCTACGAGATCGCCACGCTCGCGGCTTTGCGAGATCGGCTTAGATCTGCGGACATTTGGGTAGACGGCAGCCGATCTTTCCGGCCGATTGACGAGCATCTGATGCCGCGGTCAACATTCATCACGATGAAGGAAGAAGATCGTCTCGGTTTGGGGGTCGAAGGTGACGGCGCACAGTGGCTTGCCGAAGCCTGTCAGATGCTCGAGTTCAACCTGCAGCGTCTCGCGCACAGAGCACGATCCGGAAAGCTCGAAGGAGTTCGTCTTGAGGCCGGAACGTTGATCGTCACACCGACCGTCGGCGAAGTCCCCGTGGAAGCAGAGGAACTGAATGCCGAGATCAGCGACATGTATCCGTTGGTCGAGGTTCCCGACTTGTTAAGGGAAGTGCATGAATGGACCGGCTTTGCGGATCACTTCACGCATGTTCGCACCGGCGACGTCCCGAAAAATGTCTCTGCCATGCTCGCCGGTGTACTGGCGGATGCGACCAACCTCGGCCCGAAGCGAATGGCGGGCGCATCCAAGGGGATCAGCGCTCACCAGATCGGCTGGATGCGCACCTTCCATGCTCGGTCAGAGACCTATCGCGCGGCACAAGCGTGCATCACCGATGCGCACACCCGGCATCCGCATTCCCGCCTTTGGGGCACCGGCACAACATCTTCGTCAGATGGCCAATTCTTCCGTGCGAGCGACCGAGCCGCAAAGCGCGGCGACGTCAATTTGCATTACGGTAGCGAACCCGGATCGAAATTCTATAGCCATCTGTCAGATCAGTACGGCTACTTCAGCATTCTGCCCATCAGCCCGACCGAAAGCGAGGCGGCCTATGTGCTTGACGGACTATTCGATCAGGACACGGTCCTCGACATCCATGAGCACTTTACCGATACGGGCGGGGCGAGTGATCACATCTTCGGGCTATTCACCTTGATTGGAAAGCGGTTCGCACCGCGACTGCGCAATCTCAAAGACCGGAAGTTCCACACGTTTGAGAAGGGCGATGCATATCCGGTCCTGTCGAACCACATCGGGGCGCCGATCAATACCACCCTGATTCTCGACCATTGGGACGATCTGCTCCATCTCGCGGCGTCGATCACGACGCGGTCCGTGGTGCCGTCTACGATCTTGAAGAAGCTGTCGGCATCTCCAAAGCAAAGCCATCTGGCGAGGGCGCTCCGGGAACTCGGCCGAATCGAAAGGTCGCTCTTCATGATCGAATGGTACTCAAGCCCGGCACTACGGCGAAGATGCCAAGCCGGTCTCAACAAGGGCGAGGCCGCCCATAAACTGAAGCGCGCTGTCTTCTTCCATGAGCGGGGCGAGATCCGTGACCGGTCGTACGAGAGCCAAGCGTTCCGCGCCTCTGGTCTCAACCTTGTCGTCAGTGCGATCGTCCACTGGAATACGGTCTATATCGAACGGGCCATCACCCACTTACGCAAGGCGGGTCGCGAGATTGCGGATCATCTGCTCAAGCACATATCGCCGCTGAGTTGGGAGCATATCAACCTTACCGGCATCTACACCTGGGACGCCGAACATCAGATGCCCGAGGGCTTCCGGTCGCTTAGACTTCCGGCTAGGCTAAGGGACGCCGCGTAAGTTCTCATTCCGTTCGCCCTTAGCGTACGATTTTGGACTGCTCTTGTTCTGACCCCAAGTTGATGCAATGCACTTTTGTACAGAGCGGGTTCATCGATAGCCCCGGTCTCGTCCGACGCCACCCATTCACGATGCTTGCTTAGATACACGCTCCAGGCCGCCTGGATATCGGCGACGTCGCGGCTGCCCGTCGCGCTGTTTAGTTTAACGTAGTCACGCAGGATAGCGCCGATCGCAGCACTTTGGTCACTTGCCAGCTTTTCCGCTGCGGCCCGCGTTTCGGCAGTGTTTGCGAGGGCACGATAGGTCTCGGCAAGCCGAAATTCCGAGATCCGATCGGCAAGCTCGCCAAGCATCCCGGTTGTTGCCAGCCACTTCTGGTCAACGTCCTCAAACTTTTGATTCACCGACATCAGACTTGCGATAGCTGAAACCGCCAGGGCCATCACCACCGCAAACTGAACTAATACGATGTATGAAAAGCGTTCCTGGATCGACGTCTTCACGTTTTTCTCCCGCACCGAAGCGAGGAAGTTTTAGCAAAGAGAGATTAAGCAATTCGTCTGTTATGCAGAGGATCGAACAACCTATTCAAGGAGCTGAAATTTGACTCGGAATACCGACTACTACGCCCATAAGCAGATTTTTGTATTTTCGACGCAATTTCTCCAAAGACTAAATATCTAGCGAATTTTGAAAGCAATATTTTCATACTCTGCCGTAACATGAATCCTTCCTAAGGGAGATTTTCCATGAGTATAGTTGGCGCGCTGAATACTGCATCGATGGGCATGTCCGTCCAAGCAACGAGACTTGCTGCGGCAAGCAACAATATGGCGAACTCCAGTACGCCAGGGTACAAGACCCTCCGCGCAAACCTGTCGACGCTGTCAGGCGCTCCTGGCGTGCAGGCATCTGTATCAACGCAACCTGGCCAGAGCAGTGTGAGTAGCGATCCGAGCACCGATATGCTGACGTTGGTCGAAAGCAAAGATAGTTTTGCAGCCAACGCAGACGTATTCGAGGCAGGTGCGGATATGTGGCAGGTTCTGATGTCCATGAAACGGGACTAGGCTGACGCTATCGTAAGTCAGCACCTCGCCCGACCAGAGCTATTTTGATCTAGCCATAGCATGAGTCCATCGTCGTTCGTGATAGGCTTTGCTAGCACGACCTCAGTCAGATTGCATCTGCCGACATTTTCTCATCCGCGGCGTGGGCGCCGACATGATTAGGTTCTGGTGGTTAGGACAATCCATTCGGAAACATCAAGTCCAATGGAAGTGAAGCACACATAAAATTTGCTTAGGAACTGGTTCGCTTGATGAGCGACACAACCGTTTAGACGGTCGCTAAGACAAAAAACCTCTCCCCCATTCAGTAAGGCGTCAGCAAAGACGGTCATATAACGCACCGATCGAAAGTCTGACAAAGTTGGGTTGAAACAGGCTTTCAGAACGGTATCGAAGCCAAGTTTGACGAACGGTTATCAAATTTCATGCGGGTCCTGCTGGTAGAAGACAATGCTAAGCTCGCAACCGTCATCAAAGATATCTTCTGTTCGCATGGTTTCACGGCCGACTGGATGAGCACTGCGAGCGATGCCGAAGAGGCAGCATCGACCATCCACTATGACGCCATAATTCTCGATCTCGGACTTCCAGATCGAGACGGTCTTGATCTGATAGATCCGATCAGGAAGATTTCTCCCGCTACACCGTTAATGGTTTTAACAGCGCGCGACGCATCCAATGCGATCATTGAGGCACTGGACAAAGGCGCTGACGACTATTTGGCGAAACCGTTCGTGATGGGAGTGTTAATTGCCCGGCTCCGTGCACTATTGCGCCGCGGTGCTATCGTGAAGGACGCCGTGATTAAAATCGGAAACGTGGAACTCGATCCGGCTCGCCATTCGGCGAAGATACAAAATACGGAACTTTCTCTCACGCGGCGGGAGTACGCGGCGCTGGAGCTCTTTCTGAGACGCGCGAACCGTGTCATGTCGAAGGCTGAAGTCGAGGAGTCCCTTTATGGGTTTGGTGACGAGATAGGTTCGAACGCTATTGAAGTCCTAATTCATCGGCTCCGGAAAAAGCTTGATCTGGGAGGCGCAAGCTTGGAGATCCACAACATGCGCGGGATCGGATATATGTTGTCCGATCGACATCAATGATGTGGTCGCGCAGATCGCTGTTCCAGCGGCTTTTAATTGCAATGTCTGCGGTTGCGATTATCGAAATATGCGTCAGCGCCGCATATCTTTATGTGCGCTTCGAAGGCGCGAACAATCAATTCCGCGAGGAGACGCTCACAACCTTCGCCGACGAGTTGATCCGAGACCTACACTCGGATCCGCAAATGAAGGGAGGAGCATCTGCTGCGTTGATTGCTCGTATCAAAAGCCTTCATGGGCAGTATGCACTCCTCAACGATAGAGGCGAGGTGTTAAATGCACTCTCCTCCGAAGATGGGCCTCTATTTCCGCTTTCATTCAAGGTCAGCAGCTTTTTTCTTTTACCCGCAGGTCGCGCAAAAGGTGTTCGCCTTGGCCTGTCAAGGTCGACGGAGATCGACGGGCGAAGTTATGTCGTACAGATTGCCTTCCCTAGACAGGATGTAGTCTTCGATACATTTCTTGAGGAGTTCGTCGACGATATCGCTTGGCTTTGGATACCTTTTGTAGCGCTCCTACTCATTTCCAACGCAATTGTCCTTGCTGTCGCGCTGAAGCCGTTGAGATCAGTATCGGCCGAGGTCGCTAAAATCGATCCATCGAGCATTGCAAGCCGTCTTACGGAACGAGAACTTCCAGGCGAGATTCTTACCCTTGTCAAATCTGTAAACGGAGCCCTTGATCGACTGGAGACAGGTTTTCGCGCGCTCGACGAATTTGCTGGTCATCTCGCACATGAACTACGCACGCCGATGGCGATAGCCAAGGCGCGGGTATCTATTCTCCCTGACGAGACTGCCCGTATCGTGGAAAGCGACTTTGCTGAGATGGAGAGGGTCGTCACCCAGATCATCGACCGCGTCAGGATTGGCTCTATCCATTTCGAGCCGACTGATCTTGTGGATCTAGGGCAGATCGCTGCGAGAAGTGCCCGCTTTCTGGCGCCAGTGATCATTGGATCGGGAAAGAGCGTCGCACTGGAAGCCATCGACAAGACGATACGCGTGAATGGCGCTGAGGATTTTGTGTTCAGAGCATTACGGAATTTGATCGAGAACGCCTTAAGACATAGCCCTCCCGGAGGCTTAATCACGATCTCCGTCTTTGAGTTCGGGATTGCCGTTTCAGACGAGGGGCAAGGCTTTCCTCCTTCCCAATTTGAAACCGGCCTGCACAAGAGCGTTAAGGTAGGAGGTTCTGAGGGCTTGGGCCTTGGGTTGAAAATTGTGAGCGAGACGATGAATGCTCATGGAGGTTCTTTGAGACTCGAGAATCGAAGCGAAGGCGGGGCGCGCGCGACCATGCTGTTCTCACCAGCTGTCTAGGGACCGCGATCGCAGTCGATTGGCAAACCTCGTCCATTTGATGTTTTCAAAAAAGTCTTAGCGGAGCCAAAGCCGGCTTGGAAACACTATCGTCAAACACGCTGACGTCATCTTAATCACTTGAAAATAAATGGGTAAGTCCGCCGTAATTTTCGACCTGCATCTATCAATAGTGCTCAGGCGAAAACACGCGACCCGAGTGACCCAGGGCACAATCACTTATCACTAGGTTGGAGATTACTGAATGACATCAATTTCTTCTCTAAGCGCTGCTTCGTCAACCATGTCGCTTCAAGCGCAACAGAAGACTGCGGCAGCAACAGCACTGCCGCAACAACAAGCAGCAGTGAGAACTATTTCCACCGCCTCTGCAGCGCGCGTTCCGGCATCAATCGCTGCACTGTCGCTGCACGGAGCAACATCTGAAAAGGGTGAGGTAAAAGGTGTAAACGACCACGACGGCGACGACAGATAGTGATGTCGACGCTATGCTTCGCAGGCTCACTATTGATCCTGCGAAGCACAAATTGGTTTTTCGTACGCATTTTCTCACTGAACGTGAGCATCGTGCGGAAGGTCATCTCTCAAAAAAGAGAAATAGACAAAGAACACGCACGACGTCGAGCGTCATTCAACGGCGGTAACGCTTCGGTGACCATCGCCTTGTGGGCTAGCTTTCATTGGACTAAAGTTCATTTACTGGCTTCTGCTTGTATACTTCACCAGATAAATCGACATGAAGCTCTAAAAGTTCCTGACCGCTCCGACGGGCAAGAATTTCAAAATGCTTCGGTTTGCGTCGCACTTCACCGACGATTGACCAGCCTTTGGTTTCCAAGGCATGTTTTAAGATGTCTAAATCTACCGCGTTCGATTGATGCACGCCGCGCGACTTGTGGTGCGGCTTCTTATGCTCGATCATCACCGGTTCCAGCCCCTCGGCCGAAATACGCGTAACCTTAACCTCGGAAGGCCGACGCTCTCCCTCGACTGAGATCGAAAGCCCCTGTTTAAGCGGAAAAACGTCCGCCCCTTTGGGGCCGAGATCCGCTAGAATTAAGCCGCCGTCATTTGTAGAGATCGTGAAACGATGGGCAAAGATGTGCTGTACGACGCCGTGAAAGGCGATGGTTTCGTTGTTCGGCATGATTTTCTCCGTAGAGCGCCCAACCGCAGGCGCAAGCTATACTTAGGCAGTCGTAGCGAAAGATTCAAGACATCATTGATTTGCGACTTCCGGCGTCGAATCTCAGTTCACATGCCTGGAGATCAAGTTGATCTTGTGAGAGGCTTCGCGACCGTCAGCTCCTCAAGCGGCTTGGCGTCACCTCAGGCTCAATCGCTCACGATGTCAGAACCGGAGCGCCATTGATGCCACCACCCAAAGGGCGCGTACCCCTTCTGGAAACAAAACCAAGTAGTTGTTGGACGACGATCAAAGCGGTCACAAATGCCGCAACAAACCCGAGTGGGAGGTGCGGACGAATTCTTGGACGAGCAGGAGATAGTTCATGTATTCGTACGAAGACCGCATGAGGGCCGTGCAGCTTTACATCAAGCTCGGCAAACGCGTGAAGGCGACGATCCGTCAG
>NZ_JBBBVQ010000048.1:0-10920 GCF_037199735.1 Oryzifoliimicrobium ureilyticum
GATCTCGGATATATCGACTTGGAACAGAGGACTTTGCAAACCATCGACAACCCGTTCGGCACGAGGTTGTTACCTATGTCTTAGGAACAGATTGTTACCTATGTATCCGGGTTGGACAATTCAAAAATGGAGCGGGCGAAGGGATTCGAACCCTCGACCCCAACCTTGGCAAGGTTGTGCTCTACCCCTGAGCTACACCCGCTCATTTCCACGTCGATCCGGGGTAGTCGTTGGATCGTCGGGGCTGCCTTGCGGCGACGGGCGCTATATCGCTCAAGTGATTTTCAAATGCAACAGAGAAATGACGTTCGGCCGAAGAAATTTTTCGACCCATGGTATCCCGCGGTTCTCCAAGTCAGCCGGGACTGCGACAAATGCTGTCGTCGCGGTGATTGCAGTCTAGGGCTTGCGATTCTAATCAGAGCGGGGTGTGGTCGGTTTGCGGTCAATCGCCCCCTGCGTGCGCCGCGCTCCTTGCAGCGTCTTCGCCACTACAAATAATTATTGGGTTGCATGTTCGAATTGCCCAGAAGAGGCGGATTAGCATTGGGCATTTATGAGTTGATTTTGCCCGATCAGCGGTTATGGCAAACTGCAGAGAAGGCCAACACGGATGGATATGATGATCGAAAGCCCTGCCAAGACCAGCGAGCAGTTGTTCGCTTTCCTCGATAGTCTCGGCATCAAGCATGTCACTAAAGAACATCCGCCGGTTTTCACGGTCGCGGAATCGGTATCGCTGCGTGACGAGATTCCGGGAGGTCATACCAAAAACCTCTTCTTGAAGGATAAGAAGGACCAGTTTTTTCTTCTGACCGTCGAGGAAAATGCGGTCGTCGATCTGAAGACGGTGCATACTGTGATCGGTGCGGCGAGTAAGCTGTCTTTCGGAAAGCCTGAAAAGCTCTTGGAGTTTTTGGGTGTCGTTCCTGGCTCGGTGACAGCCCTTGGTGCGATCAACGATACAGGCGGCAATGTCACATTCATTCTCGATGAGCATTTGATGAAGGAGGACATCATCAATTGCCATCCTCTTCGCAACGATGCGACGACCTCAATCGCCAGCGCCGATCTTCTGCGATTTCTCGAAGCAACCGGTCACAAGCCGCTTGTCTTGAAAGTGACGGCCTGACATACGATTTCTAGCCCAAAGCAATCCAGGCAGGATTGCAAAACAAGATGGCTTTGCCGGATCGGCGGGAGAAACCCATGAGCGACAATCCTTACGGCGCATCCTTTGGCGGACAGATGTCCGCAAGCGCGAGCTTCGGTTCGCCTGCGGCTGCGACTGATGGCCATATCAAGGAAACGACGACTGCCAATTTCACCAAGGATGTCTTGGAGGAATCACGGAAGCAGCCCGTTCTCGTTGATTTCTGGGCGCCTTGGTGCGGACCTTGCCGGCAGCTGACGCCGGTGATCGAAAAGGTGGTCAATGAGGCCCGCGGCCGCGTCAAGCTCGTGAAGATGAACATTGACGATCACCCGTCGATTGCAGGTCAACTTGGCATTCAATCCATTCCGGCTGTCATCGCCTTCGTCAATGGCCGTCCTGCCGATGGTTTCATGGGCGCCGTGCCTGAAAGCCAGGTTCGTCAATTCATCGATCGTCTTGGCGGACCTGCAGGCACTGACGACGAGGCAGCGGAAATCGAAGCCATCCTGACGGAAGCCGATGAGCTCTTGAGCGCTGGCAACGCCGCTGAAGCGGCGCAGCTTTTCGGCGCGGTTCTTCAAGCTGATCCTGAAAACGCAAAAGCGATTGCGGGTATGAGCGAGTGCATGATCGCTGCCAATCAGCCGGAGCGCGCCCGCCAGCTTCTCTCCGATCTTCCAGAGGCGCTATCGGCCGATGCCGCCATTCAGGCCGTATCGAAGAAGCTCGATCAAATCGAAGAGGCTCGCAAGCTCGGCGATCCTGTTGCGCTGGAGGATAGCTTGGCGCGCGACCCGGATGATCACGAATCGCGCATTCGCCTTGCAAAGATCCGCAATGTCGAGGGCCGCCGCGAAGAGGCAGCCGAGCATCTCCTGACCGTGATGCGCAAGGATCGCAGCTACGGAGACGACGCAGCACGGCGCCAGCTTCTGGAATTCTTTGAGGTTTGGGGTTTCAAGGATCCGGCAACCGTTGCCGCCCGCCGCAAGCTGTCGACAATGCTCTTCTCCTGATGCGGCTTCTGCTCAATCGGTTTCGTTGAGCAAAGCGGCCATGGATAGGGTCAACCGATTTACGCGACGTTGCCGCATTCCGCGGTGGGTGGCGTGAAGATAGATGATGCGTCCCTGCCTCTAAACCTTGGGAGCTTTCTGGCGTTGTGTCGAGGCATTTCGTCCGTGGTCCGGAATTTGCACCCTCGCTCCGCCAGGACTTGCGTTTTTTGAATCCGGCCCCACATTGAAAGCTTGGAAGCGAGAGGACGCGTTGCCCAAATGGTATGCGTGGTTCTCGAAGACTTTCATATGCTGGTGTGACGCGTCATGCGTTTAAGCGCGGCGTTTCGAACGATAATGACGTCAGGATTGGATCAGACACACAATGCAAGTTGGCAATGCGCGATATCTGAAGCCTGAGGATCTGCCGGATACGGTGCCGGTATTCCCGCTAACCGGCGTGCTTTTGCTGCCGGCCGGTCAGCTGCCGCTCAACATATTCGAGCCCCGCTACCTTGCTATGTTCGATGAGGCAATCGCGGGAAACCGTTTGATTGGCATGGTTCAACCAGCCCTGAACGAGCAGGAGAATACGTCCAATTCTGCGCCGTTGGCATCCGTCGGATGCCTTGGCAGGATCACCTCGTTCGCTGAGACGGGTGACGGACGCTACATCGTATCCTTGACTGGCATTTGCCGGTTCCGGCTGCTGGAGGAAAAGACGGGGTCCCATCCGTTCAGATCGTTCAAGATTGCGCCCTTCATTGCCGATCTCAACAGCGCGAGCGAAGAAGACACGGTGGATAGGCCAGCGCTCATTTCAGCTCTGCGCGCTTATCTCGACGCCAACAAACTTGAGGCCGATTGGGAGAGCGTCGAGCGCGCCAGCAATATGACGCTGGTAAACTCCATGGCGATGATGTCGCCTTTCGGGCCAGCCGAAAAGCAGGCACTTCTGGAGGCACCTGACCTTAAGACGCGCGCGGAAACGTTGATCGCCATCACCGAAATCGTGTTGGCAAGCAACTTCAGCGATTCCAATACGATCCTGCAATAGGCCAGGCGATGGACGAAAAGATCAGCCGCGTTGATCCGAAGCTCCTCGAGCTTCTGGTCTGCCCCTTGAGCAAGGGACGTCTTTCCTTTGACAGAGACCGAAACGAGCTGGTTTCCGAGCGTGCTAAACTCGCCTATCCCATCCGGGACGGGATTCCCATTATGCTGGTGTCGGAAGCGCGACGGATCGAAACCTGAATCTCAGCCGTGCCGCGTAGTCATATAGGCTGACCTGACAGCAGGCGCGGATTATCGTTCGAAACCGTTCCCGCGGCTTGGCCGATGAAGAACGATTTGAGCGACGGCATCCGGTTGACCAAGCCCAAGCCCAAATCACGTGCAATTCTGATCGGCGTGATATCGTTGGAAAACAACCGGTTGAGCACGTCGGTGGTCACACCCATGCGAAACGTGTCGAAGCGTCGCCAGGACTGATATCGCTCAAGTGTCGCGAGCGACCCAATATCGAGACCCAGCCGGTCAGCTTCGACAATGGTTTCAGCCAAGGCGGCCACATCCTTGAAACCAAGGTTCAAGCCTTGACCTGAAATAGGATGGATGCCGTGAGCTGCATCGCCAGCCAGCGCCACGCGATTGGCGACGAAGGCCCGCGCGAGCGTCAGCCCGAGCGGAAACGCCTTTCGATCACCTGCCAGCTTCAGCGCGCCGAGCTTATGTCCAAAGCGCCGCTCGAGTTCTTCCTCGAAAATCAGATCGTCAGTAGCAATCAGCCTCTCTGCATCTACCGTTCGCTCCGTCCAGACCAGAGACGAGCGATTGCCGGACAAAGGCAGGATAGCAAAGGGACCGGCCGGAAGAAAATGTTCTTCTGCGCAGCCATCATGCGGACGTTCGTGCTCGACCGTCGTCACAATTCCGGATTGGCCATAGTCCCAGCGAACCGTGCGGATGCCGGCAAGATCGCGCAGTTTCGAGCGAACGCCGTCGCATGCCACGACGAGCCGAGCGGCTATTTTACTACCATCCGACATCGTGACGGTCGCTTCGTGATCGCCCTGGACCAGGCCAGTTGCACCGAGGCCGTGACGAATTTCGATACCAAAGGATTGGCAAAGCTTGCGCAGCGCCCGCACCATCGTGACGTTCTGGACCATGTGGGCGAAGGGCCTACCATCGGCAACCTCGCCGTCGAAGGTCAGAAATATCGGACGAACAGGGTCGGACGTGCGCGAATCCGTCACGATCATCTTGTTGATCGGCTGAGCTTCCGGCGCAATATCGTCCCAAGCGCCCAGAACTTCCAACATTTTCGTAGCAGCTGCGATAATGGCCGAGGCGCGCGTATCCTTCTGCCAGACATGCTCCGGTGCGGCCTCCAGGACAGTGACATCAAGGTGCGGCGCAGCCTGCTTGACGGCAACGGCAGCGGAAAGCCCGACATAGCCTCCGCCCACAACCAGCATATCCACCATTATGCCTCTCCCTCTGTTTTGTCCTCAATTCCTTCTCCTATATAGAGGACAGCAACAAGAGTTCCTACCGGGAGGCCTCGACATAATGCCGCAAGAAGCACCTCAGTCGTCTTTTTCTTCAAAGGCTCTTGCCGGGCTTTTAAAGACGCTCGATCTTGAGCCGATCGAGGTGGATATTTTTCGTGGCCGCAGTCCTCAGATCGGCTGGCAGCGGGTTTTTGGCGGTCAGGTTGTGGCGCAGGCTTTGACGGCGGCGCAAAGAACGGTTGAAGCCAACCGGTTTGTTCATTCGCTGCATTCTTATTTTATGCGCCCCGGCGACCCGTCCGTGCCGATCATCTATCAAGTCGAGCGCATCCGCGATGGCGGAAGCTTCACGACCCGCCGCGTCATCGCTATCCAGCATGGGAAGCCGATCTTCGCTTTATCGGCGTCGTTCCAAGTCGATGAGCCTGGGTTTGATCATCAGTCCGCATTGCCTGAAGTCCCTATTCCGGAGCAGCTTCCGAGCATCAAGGAGATCAGTCAGCAGTTCCTTGGCGAGGCCGCTCCTGCCATCAAGAACTATTGGATGTGCGAGCAGCCGATCGAACTTCGGCCGGTTTCGCTGACCCATTATTTTTCAAAGGAAAAGCTCGAGCCTATTCAGAATGTGTGGGTCCGCGCCAATGGCGAGGTGCCAGAGGATCGCAATATCCAGACGGCCGTGCTCGCCTACCTTTCCGATATGACGCTTCTCGATGCATCCCTTTATGCCCATGGCACCTCCATCTTCGATGAGGGCCTTCAGGTTGCAAGCCTCGATCATGCCATGTGGTTTCATCGGCCCTTCCAGCTCGACGATTGGTTGCTTTATGCGCAGGACAGTCCATCCGCTTCCGGCGCTCGGGGACTGACCCGCGGAAATATTTTTACGAGATCCGGTGTTCTCATTGCCTCGGTGGCGCAGGAAGGATTGATTCGGAAAAAGGCAAATGCGTAATTTATGTGCATAATTTTCAATTTGCATATAATTTGAGCGCGCATTTGCTCGTCATTTGCCTGTTTGTTGGCTGGTTCCCTATAAAATCTTTATTTTTCAGTAATTTACCTTCGCATCCGAGTTGGCACGCGCCTTGAATGTAAGGTGGCGGTCGCTGCAGACGATCGTCAGCGGCAAGGAGAGTCGGCGCCGCGCCGAAGAACAAGGATGGGAAACCAGATGAAAATTGTGATGGCCATTATTAAGCCGTTCAAGCTGGATGAGGTGCGCGAAGCCCTTACGGCGATCGGCATTCAGGGCCTGACCGTCACCGAAGTAAAGGGCTACGGTCGCCAAAAGGGGCATACTGAAATTTATCGCGGCACCGAATATGCCGTCAGCTTTCTGCCAAAGCTGAAGATCGAACTCGCCGTCCCTTCAGAAATTGTCGACAAGGCGGTCGAAGCCATCGCGGCATCGGCAAAAACCGGACAGATCGGCGACGGCAAGATCTTCGTTTATTCCATCGATCATGCGGTGCGCATCCGTACCGGCGAAACAGATTCAGAAGCGCTGTAAAAAAGCGAGGGGAGTTTTTTTCTATGCAAGTTTTGAAGTTCCAGTCCCTTTTTGCGCGGCTGGGCGTTGCTTCCGCTGCGCTCCTGGCGCCGGCCATCGCTTTCGCCCAGGATGCAGCAGCGCCGGCTGCCGCTGCTGCGGCTCCTGCCATGTCCATGAACAAGGGCGACAATGCCTGGATGCTGGTTTCCGCCGCGCTTGTTCTGTTCATGACCGTCCCCGGCCTCGCCTTGTTCTACGGCGGTCTGGTGCGTGCCAAGAACATGCTGTCGGTGCTCATGCAGGTGCTCGTTATTGCCTGCGTCGTCGCTCTGATCTGGATCGTTTACGGTTACTCGCTGGCTTTCACCGCTGGTGGCAGCCTGAACAGCTTCGTCGGCGGCTTCTCGAAGCTTTTCCTGGCGGGGGTCACGCCAGCTTCGTTGTCTGAGACTTTCTCGAAGGGCGTTGCCATTCCGGAACTGACCTTCATCGTCTTCCAGATGACCTTCGCCTGCATTACGCCGGCCCTCATCGTCGGCGCTGTTGCAGAACGTATCAAGTTCTCGGCGATGATCCTGTTCTCGATCCTTTGGGTCACCTTCGTCTACTTCCCGATCGCTCACATGGTTTGGTTCTGGGGCGGGCCGAGCGCTTACACCGATCCGGCAGGTCTGATCTTCTCCTTCGGCGCTATCGATTTTGCCGGTGGTACGGTCGTTCACATCAATGCCGGTATTGCTGGTCTCGTCGGCGCTATCATGTTGGGCAAGCGTATCGGCTATCAGAAGGAAATCATGGCACCTCACTCCATGACGCTGACCATGGTTGGCGCTTCCATGCTGTGGGTTGGCTGGTTCGGCTTCAATGCGGGCTCCAATCTTGAAGCCAATGCAGGCGCATCGCTCGCCTTCATCAACACCTTTGTCGCAACGGCTGCTGCCGGTGTGTCCTGGTGCTTGGTTGAAGCCCTGACTCGTGGCAAGGCTTCCATGCTCGGTGCTGCATCGGGCGTCGTTGCTGGCCTCGTTGCCGTTACGCCGGCCGCTGGCTTTGCCGGACCGGTAGGCTCGATCGTGCTCGGCCTTCTCGTTTCGCCACTCTGCTACTTCTTCGTCGGCGCGGTGAAGAACAAGTTTGGCTATGACGACAGCCTCGATGTCTTCGGTGTTCACTGCATCGGTGGTATTTTCGGTGCCTTAATGACCGGCATCCTGGTCAATCCAGGTCTTGGTGGTGCTGGTATCGTCGACTACTCGACGGCTGATTTCGCCGCAACCTATCCTGGCGTTGCAACCCAGTTGCTGGCGCAGGCGAAGGGTGTCATCACGACGCTCCTGTGGTCAGGCATCGGCTCTGCGATCCTGTTCAAGATCGTCGACGTCATTGTCGGTCTGCGTGTCACCGTCGAAGCCGAGCGTGAAGGTCTTGACCTTTCGTCTCACGGCGAAGCTGCTTACCACTCCTAATCCTTGGGGTTCATCCGGCTTGCGGATGAACCCTTTTAAACAACCCATTCTTAGCTCCTCGGAGCAAAATTTGGCTCAGCATTCGGTGCTGAGCCTTTTTTATGACCTTGGCCGTTTACGCATTGGCAAGGTTAACGGCGCTTTAACCCAGAGATGATTAGGTAGGGTCGACGCAGTGGGCGGTTGTGTAAGGCCTACAGCGCCGGGTGTCTTCTTGAATGCACTGACGTCGCTGTAAGTCTTTGAATGAAATGCAGGTCCGTTTGCTCGAATAAGGCCAATCGAGCGCGGCATGCATGATGATTCGCACGACCAGGAATTGAGCGGGTAACAGATGGCAAGAGTCACCTCGGCAGCAATGGACGGTCGCTCCGACCGAGTATCCTTCAGCGAATTCGTGATCCGGCAGACCAAAGCCTTATTCGGCTTTGCGCTGTTCATCCTGCTCGCATTGGCAGTCGCTGCTCTTGCCACATGGAATGTCGCAGATCCCAGCTACTCTTATGCGACGAGCAATGAGCCCACCAATTTGCTTGGATATCCGGGCGCGGCCTTTGCCGATATCGCGATGCAGTTCTTCGGTCTTGCGAGCGTGCTTGCAATGCTGCCCGTGGTTGCATGGTCGCTTTCACTGATCTCCGGGCGCCGGATCACCCGTATACCGGTCAGGCTTTCGTCCTGGGTTGCCGGAATCGTTCTGTCTTCCGCCGCGATCGGATGCTTTCCGCCTCCGTTGACCTGGCCAATTCCCACCGGCATTGGCGGTGTCATCGGGGATATGATTTTGCGCTTCCCGGCCCTTTTTGTCGGCGCTTATCCGACCGGTACCTTTGCGATGATCGTCGGTGCTCTTGCCGCCTGTCCGGCTGCCTGGATGATGCTCTTGGCGGCCGGGATCGTCGGTAAGGCCGATACGGATGATGACGATTTTGAAGATGTGCCTTATGCCGATCACCGCTCGAAGGCCCGCTCGGTCAGTGAAGATGACGATGGCGAAGACGAAGGCGGCTGGCTTGCCTTCGGCGCTCTTACCCACGCCTGGTACATTAGCCAGGCGCGGATGCGCCGCCTTTTCGGCCTTCGCCCGCGTGCTCGCCGCAGCGACGACCTTGACGGCCCCTACGACTTCAACGATGAAGAATTCTCGGCGCTGAATGAACCGGCCGCTGCCAAATCAGCGAACGTATCAGGCGCACGCAGGGAGCCGTCGCTCGATGTGCAGCCGTCTGCGCGGCGGGTGGTATCGGCTCCCTCCATCTCGCTTGATGATGACGAAGATGCGCTTGTTGAGAGCGACATGCCACGCCGTCCGGCTGATATTCTGCCTGACGACGACGATGATTGGATGATGGATGCGCCCGCAAAGCCGACCGTCTCCCGTGGTCCGGCGGCGCGTATCACGCCGCAGATTTCCCGGCCGCGGCCTGGGATGCGTGTCGAGCGGGAGCAGCAAGGTTCCTTCATACGCCCGCAAGGTTTCCAGCTTCCTTCGATCCATCTGCTTGCCGAACCAAAGAGCGTCGTGCGCGATTCCACGCTTTCCGCCGATGCGCTTGAGCAGAATGCCCGCATGCTGGAGGGTGTTTTGGAAGATTTCGGCGTGCGCGGCGAAATCATTCACGTGCGTCCGGGCCCCGTGGTTACGCTTTACGAATTGGAGCCAGCGCCTGGCATCAAGTCGTCCCGAGTCATTGGCCTTGCCGATGATATCGCCCGCTCGATGAGTGCGATCTCCGCTCGCGTGGCTGTTGTCCCAGGTCGCAACGTGATCGGTATTGAACTGCCCAATGCAACGCGGGAAACGGTTTATCTGCGCGAGCTCGTGGCATCTCGTGACTTTGAGGGCTCAAAGGCCCGGCTTGCCATCGCACTCGGCAAGACGATCGGCGGGGAGGCCGTCGTGGCCGACCTTGCAAAGATGCCGCATCTTCTCGTTGCGGGTACGACCGGATCGGGCAAGTCCGTTGCGATTAACACCATGATCCTGTCGCTCGTCTATCGTATGACGCCGCAGCAGTGCCGATTGATCATGATCGACCCCAAGATGCTCGAACTATCTGTCTATGATGGCATTCCGCATCTGCTTTCGCCGGTGGTCACAGATCCCAAGAAAGCCGTCGTCGCGCTGAAGTGGACTGTCCGCGAGATGGAAGAGCGCTACAAGAAGATGTCGAAGATCGGCGTTCGCAACATCGATGGCTTCAACAGCCGCGTCGAGCAAGCCCTTGCCAAGGGCGAAAATATTTCTCGAACTGTC
Source organism: Oryzifoliimicrobium ureilyticum (assembly GCF_037199735.1). Classification (NCBI taxonomy): domain Bacteria; kingdom Pseudomonadati; phylum Pseudomonadota; class Alphaproteobacteria; order Hyphomicrobiales; family Rhizobiaceae; genus Oryzifoliimicrobium; species Oryzifoliimicrobium ureilyticum. Next base: position 9,889 of record NZ_JBBBVQ010000048.1, read on the forward strand.
CAGACCGGATTTGATCGTCATACCGGCGAGGCGATGTACGAGACGGAGGAATTCGATCTTCAGCCGATGCCTTACATCGTCGTCATCATCGACGAAATGGCAGATCTGATGATGGTGGCCGGCAAGGATATCGAAGGCGCGGTTCAGCGTCTCGCGCAAATGGCCCGTGCCGCTGGCATCCACGTGATCATGGCAACCCAGCGTCCGTCCGTCGATGTCATCACCGGTACGATCAAGGCGAACTTCCCAACGCGCATTTCCTTCCAGGTGACCTCCAAGATCGACAGCCGTACGATCTTAGGAGAACAGGGCGCCGAACAACTGCTTGGTCAAGGCGACATGCTCTACATGGCAGGCGGCGGACGCATTCAGCGCGTTCACGGTCCCTTTGTCTCGGATGTAGAGGTCGAGGAAATCGTGTCCCATCTCAAAAGCCAAGGTTCGCCGGAATATCTTGATGCCATCACTGCCGATGACGATGAGGGAAGCGAGCACGGCGGCGGGAGCGTTGGCGGCAGTTTTGGGGAATCGGATGACCCCTATGATCAGGCGGTCGCGATCGTGCTGCGGGACGGCAAGGCTTCGACTTCCTATGTTCAACGCCGGCTCGGCATTGGCTACAACCGCGCTGCTTCCCTAATCGAGCGCATGGAGCAGGAGGGCATCATCGGCCCTGCCAACCATGCCGGCAAGCGTGAGATCCTGGTGCCAACCGAAAACGATATTCTTGATCGCTAAGACTTATGGTGAGGGGGACGCGGCACACCGCTATAAATCCCATGGAACCAAACTGTAAAATCGCCGCGGCGTGCACTATCTTTTACAAAACGTCGAAAGGTGAGCAGGACTGGCATCAATTGCCTGATGCGCGTCATTAAGACGCCGCCTTTGCGAGACAAAAGACTGCCTAAAGGAGGTGGCATGAAAGAGGCACCTCCGCCGATAGAACGGATCACTGAGATGCAGGTGAAGATAGAGGGACAGTCACACTTCCAGCCTTTCGGCTTATCCTGTTGGGGTTTTGCAGATCTC
>NZ_JBBBVQ010000049.1:0-10272 GCF_037199735.1 Oryzifoliimicrobium ureilyticum
AGCTCCAGCTGAAGTTTCGTAAACGTAAGGAGCCGTTCCGCCAGTTGCAGAAACTGTCTGACGATAGACTGTGCCTACCGGTCCAGTTGGTAGAGTTCCTGCCGCTGGCGTAAAGGCGAAGTTTGGCGGTGTAACGGTGACTGTCACCGTCGCAGCTGCACTGGTGCCAGCGGGGTTTGTTGCGGTGTAGGTGAAGCTGTCGATACCAGAATAGCCCGCAGCAGGCGTGTATGCGATTGACGTTCCTGAAACGCTGGCGGTGCCGTGAGACGGATTTGATGCGACAGCAACCGATGCTACCGGGCCGCCGGTGATATTGAGCGTTATCAGATTTGCATGTGAGTTTGCGGCAATCGTGGAGGTTACCGGATTAGCGACCGGTGCTTGAACGCCGATCGTCAAGGCGTACTGAGCAGTTCCTGCCGCGTTGTTCGCATCCGTCGCTTCGATGGTGAAGTTATAGCTCCCGCTGGCACTGGGCGTTCCGGTGATGGCGCCCGTTGACGGGTTCAGCGAAATCCCGGCGGGCAACGCCCCTGCGGAAACGACGAAACTGTAAGGCGCGGTGCCGCCGCTAGCGCTCAGGGTCTGGCTGTACGCGCTGCCGGCGATGCCTGCGGGCAAGGTCGACGGCGTGATGGTCAGCGTTGGCGAAGCGATCGCTAGGGTATAGGCCTGCGTCGCGCCAAAACCGCCTGTGTCGGTGACGCTGACGGTGAAGTTGAAGCTGCCGCTGGCGGTTGGTGTCCCGGAGAGGACGCCGGCGGAGTTCAGGGTAAGCCCGGCGGGCAACGCCCCTGCGGAGACGGCGAAACTGTAAGGCGCGGTGCCACCGCTGGCACTTAGGGTCTGGCTATACGCGCTGCCGGCGATGCCGGCGGGTAAGGTCGACGGCGTGATGGTCAGCGTTGGCGAAGCGATTGCTAGGGTGTAGGCCTGCGTCGCACCAAAGCCGCCTGCGTCGGTGACGCTGACGGTGAAGTTGAAGCTGCCGCTGGCGGTTGGTGTCCCGGAGAGGACGCCGGCGGAGTTAAGGTTAAGCCCAGCGGGCAACGCCCCTGCGAAAACAGCGAAACTGTAAGGTGCGGTGCCACCGCTGGCGCTCAGGGTCTGGCTGTAGGCGCTGCCGGCGATGCCTGCGGGCAAGGTCGATGGCGTGATGGTTAAGGTCGGCGCGACGGTCGCCAACGTATAGCTGCGGCTGGCCTGCCCAGGAGTTCCGCTGGTGCTGTCGGTGGCGGTCAGAGTGAAGCTGAAGTTGCCAACCGCGGTGGGCGTGCCGCTAAGCGTGCCGCTGGCGCTGTTCAGGCTGATGCCCGCTGGCAACGCACCGGCGCTCATCGTATAGGCGTAAGGCGCGATGCCGCCACTGGCCGGGGTGATCGCCGCGCTGTATGCCTGGCCGGCGGTGCCGCTGGTCAGCGTCGTCGCCGGCAGCGTCAGCGTCGGAGCAGCCACCGTCAGCGTGTAGCTGCGGCTGCCGGAGTTGGGGGTGCCGCTGTCGGTGGCGCTGATTTGAAAATTGAAACTACCGCTGGCGGTCGGCGTGCCGGACAGCACGCCGGCGCTGCTCAGGACCAAGCCAGGCGGCAACGAGCCGGAGGTGACGGAGAAGTTATACGGCGCGGTACCGCCACTGGCGAGCATGGTCTGACTGTAGGCAGCACCGGCGGTCGCTGCCGGCAGCGACGCCGGCGCCACCGTCACCGTCGCATCGTCGTTGAGGATGGTCCCGGTGGCCGTGGCGCGGGCAATGGTCGCGTTGCTGGCGCCGGACAACGTTACCGTGAACGTCTCGTCCGGCTCGACCGTGGTATCGCCGTTTACCGTGACTGCCACGTTCTGCGTAGTGGTGCCGGGCGAGAAGGTCAGAGTGCCTGAGCGGGCGACGTAGTCGCTGCCCGCGTTGGCACTGCCGTTGGCGGTCGCGTAGTTGACGGTGACAGTCTGGCTGCTCGCCGCGCTGAGGGTGACGGGGAACGTCGCCGTGGTCGTGCCGCTATTGCCTTCGGCGACGCTGACGTCGCCGATCGACAACGTTGGATACGCGTCGTCGTTGACGATGGTCGCGGTGGCGCTCGACGGGCTACCGATCGAGTAGCCGCTACCGCTGGCCACCTGGTAGATCACCGTCTCGTCGGGCTCCACCGTGGTATCGGCCACCGGCGTGATGGGGAAGCTGGCGGAAGTAACATTGGCTGGCACTGTGACGCTGCTAACCGCGCCGCTGTAATCGGTGCCGACCGTGGCTGTACCGCTTCGGGTCAGATTCACCGTGGTCGGCGTGCTGCTGGTCGCGCTGAGCGTCACCGTGTAGACGAAGGCCGTACCGCTATCCTCGTTGGCGCTGGACGGCGAAACTGTGATGCTGGCAGTGCGCGAAGGGTTGATGGTAATGTTGAAGACAATTTTGTTAGCGGGGCTTTCGTTATCCTCGATATAAAACGAATCCGACGTCGCGCCATCTCCGTTATTTGTGTAGGTCACACGTTCGGTTCCTGCCCCGTCGAGTTGGCCCGTAAGGACGTAGCTGCCATGCGAGGGAGGTACGCCAGGATCGGCCATACCAAAATTGTCCGGACCGTCACAATTACTGACGTCGAAGGTGACAGAACCACCCGAATTAACCGTCGCGGCCTGAGGAGTGGTGCAGAATGGTCCCGCAGCCAGACTGACCTGCGACATCGCTAGCCACAACAGCGCCGTAAGCCAGCCTGTCGACTTTAATTGAAACAATGAAACTTTCATGCGATGCCCTCAATCAAGGTCAGCAGCGCGGATGACGCCAACCTAATTACCCCAGGGCATGCACCAGTTTATCGAGCAATCAAATGGCATATTTAAGCTGTAACTTGAATAATCTAAAGTTGTCGCCGAAAAGTCACAAACTCGGCTAAGCGGTTGGAAATCAACTAATACATATGTGCTATTGGTTCATGCTCAACACTTCCGATTGCAGGTCTTGGCTCAATGAGTCCGTTAAAGGTTTCGACGAATCAGTCTTACGCGAGACGCTTATTTGAATGGATTGGTCGAGGCGAATTCCGCACGGCTGTGGGCATTGAGTAAGGCGCTTCCTGAATCTCCTTTATGCCTCGGCGACATTCGCACTTCTCCTGATCGCGTTTCGAGGTCTCACCGCCGCCCTGTCGACCTCCTGAAGAAATCCAGGCCAGTAGAGTCCTCACGCCAGTGATTTTCGCCTTAATTGTACGAACCGCCGACGTGGAAATATGGAGACCTCACGCATCTCCCTTTATCGGCGGCCAGAGCTTTGCAAGTAGACTGTTTGCCCATGCTGGACTCAGGACTCAAGTGGCCGACTGGGCTTGGAAGGACCGCCCGTCCTGCAAGGGGCCGTTCGTTCAATATACGTTCAATGCGCCCAAACTATTGGGAGCCTTCGCTTGAGGCGGTTATCCGGTACCAAGCGGGTTCGAGACCCGGATTTGCCAATTGCCCGTCGCCGAGCGCTCGACGATCTGGGTGGCAGTGCCGTGCTGAACGCTGGAATGGTCGTCAGGCGCGACCCTGATCTCCCAGTCGAGAAGAAGCAGCGCGATATCACCGCTTTTCAGGACAAGGCGGACGGTATTCTTAATGATCGGCTTCAAGGAAACCAACTTTTTGATTTCACCCCTGATGGCTCCTGGGCCACCGTCGACCACCAAGCCGTCGGTCGTGCGCATAACGGCCTGCGGATGGAAGAGCGTCATGACGCCATCGACGTTGCCGCTGTTAAGCCCGCTGTCAAAAGCTGTCGCAACATCTTCTGGATATGGGGCGCTCACCATTCCGCCGGCTAAGAAGGCATCGATCCTTGATGCAACATGGTGTGGTGCTTCCAGAGGAGATAAGTGGCCGACACCGGGAATGACGGTCAGCTGCGCGCCGGGCAGAGACGGGACGACGACGGTTTCCAGCAGCTCGACGCTGTCCACCTTGTCCTTCTCGCCACCAATCACAAGGATTGGGACATCGATGAGGCCGATATCTGCGCTGACGTCTTCCGAGATCGCGGCAGCAGGCCAGTATTGCTTCGCGGCGCCTGGCACCGCCCATGCTATCTTCAATGACCTGCTCCCGCACTACCTGCGAAAGGGGAATCTCCACGAGGACGTTGTCGATGGTCCATGCCGTCGACTCGGCGACCGAATAAGCTCTCTTCATGCCTTCGCGAATGTCTTCAGGCAGCGACTTGCCATGAGCCGGCGACGGCGCGACAAGGACGAGCCCTGTCAGTCCCGCAAGTTGCCTCGACGCGAGAAGCTGGGCGACCTTTCCGCCCATCGAGTGGCCTACCAAGATGAAGTTGTTCAGCTCCAATGCAGCGATCGCGGCTTCGACGTCGTTGGCCATTGAAACAATATCATTACCGCTTTCCGGACGATCCGACTTGCCCCAACCGCGGGCATCGAAAGCGACCGTGCGAACCTTCGACTTCAGCGCCTTGATCGTGTTGTCCCAAGTCCGCGAGGTTCCTCCCCAGTAGTGAAGAAAAATTAGCGTCTGCTCGCCTGCCCCATGATCCTCGAAATGGAGTTTGATGCCATTTGCTTTGATTTCCATTGATCGTTCCTCTCAGTAGTGACTTCGATATCATCTAGATATGACGTTCCCATGCGAGCGATAATCCACTAATAATTTGATACACTCGATAACCAGAGGATCGAATTGATGGACCGCTTTTTCGGACTATCGGTTTTTGTCTCCGCCGTCGACAATGGCAGTCTGGCCGCTGCAGCACGAGCGCACGGCATTACTCCAGCGATGGCCGGGAAACATGTGGCCGCGATCGAAGCCGAGCTCGGTGTCCGGCTTTTGCAGCGAACGACGCGAAAGCTGCATCTGACCGACATCGGTCTGGATTATTATCAGCGTAGCAGACTCATCCTCGACGCTCTGGACGAGGCTGACCGCAGCGCCTCACAGCAGCAGGACCAACCGCATGGCACGCTGAGGGTTTCAGCGCCGACCACGTTCGGCGTTCTTTATCTGGGCCAGCCAGTTGCAGAATACACAAAGCGCTATCCGAACGTCTTCGTCGAAATGAGCCTGGAGGATCGTTACGTTGATCTCATCGAAGGAGGATTCGATATGGCGATACGTATCGGCACCCTACCCGATTCGAGTCTGATCTCCCGCAAGTTCGGCGAAAGCGGAATGGCAGCCTGTGCTGCTCCCTCCTACCTCGACAAGCATGGGCGGCCGAACGATCCGGCTGACCTTCGGCGTTACGACTGCCTCGCCTTCAGTAAGGCGACGTCCGCAGGAGACTGGAGTTTCACCGACCGAAAAGGCAAGACGGTGACGGTTTCTGGACCACCACGCCTGAAAGCTGACAACATGCAGATGTTGCTGGCGGCGGCCCTGGACGGCGGCGGCATCGTGTATGGGCCAACATTCCTGCTTCGGGAGCATATCGCGAGTGGCAGACTGGAACAGGTTTTGCCCGATTTCGCCACTAAAAGCTTAGGCATACATGCCGTTTACCCAAGTTCTCGCATGTTGGGTACGAAGGTGCGCTGCTTCGTAGACATACTTGAAAGAAGCCTCGGTAAAGCACCCCTCTGAGCCAAATGCCCTCGAATTTCTTGTGTGCCTGATAAAGTATGTGAATGCTTAGTTTGACAGGAATCGAACGGCAACCCCGTACCTGGGGTCAAAAAGCTCTCGGAAATTAATCAGATTCCTACCGCACTGCGATCATCAAGTTGGGCCGTGCGAAGTCGCTCAGCGAAATGATGCGTCGCCTCGAAGGCGACCTTGAATTGCGGCATATCGCCGTGAACAAGATCACCAAGTCATTTCGAATAGCCTCCTGCAAATTCCGTATGGCTGGCCATGATTTCGTACGTGCGGAGTGTCTCGCCAATGGGATCATCTTTTTAAGCAGGATAATCGCCCGCGCGTGTGGCGGCTTCCGCCTTCATGGTCTCGAGCGGGATCGTGACCGCTGTGTCCATGTCTTTACCATCCATCCGCGATAGATCGTAACCGTGTCGGACAGGCGTGTGGTCAAGCTCGCCAAGACTGAAAAACGCGAACCCGGCGCGACGCGCGAGAGCGATGAACTTATCTGCGGCAGTTGCCACCAGCCTCACACATTTAACGTCGATGGCTTCCGGCTTCTCCTTCCTTGCCTCCGCCACGAACGATGACACCGGGGGTATTTCCGGGGCAGCCGCGACCGGGAACGACGATAACTCGATTCTGATCTCCGGACGCAAGACGCCTTCGCTCGGCGGACGCGGACCCAACCGCCTTAGATTAGGGGGTCGGAGAGAGAGGTAATCCTCCCCGTTTTAACAGTGTTCAGGGGTAGAATTCACGCAGCCATTTTCAGTTTCTGAGCGGGTGTGTTGCCGCCAATGCCCATGTTGGGCCGTTCGTGGTTATACGTCCAAAGCCATTCCGTGGCGATCTCTTGCACCTCCGTTATGCTGTCAAAAATATACAGATCGAGCCATTCATGCCGAACAGTTCGGTTGTAGCGCTCGACATAGGCGCTCTGCTGGGCTTGCCGGGCTGGATGTGGTTCAATGCGATCCCTTACTTCTCTGCCCATTCGACCAGCTTCGAACTTACGTATTCGGGCCCGTTATCGACCCTGATCGCCAGCGGCTTGCCCGCCATTCGATGATCTGGTTGAGGCTGCGCACGACCCGCTCGGCAGGCAGTGAGAAGTCAACCTCGATCCCCAGTCCCTCTCGGTTGAAATCGTCCAACACGTTCAGAAGCCTGAACTGGCGACCGTCCGCCAGGCGATCCGCCATGAAGTCCATCGACCAGACCACGTTTGGCGCATCGGGCACCGCCAATTCCTCTGGCTTCTCGCGCTTCAGCCGCCGCCGGGGCTTGATCCTCAGGTTCAGCTCAAGCTCCCGGTAGAGACAGTAGACGCGTTTGTGGTTCCAGCGATAGCCCTGGACATTGCGCATATGCAGGAAGCAGAGACCGAAGCCCCAGCTCTTCTTCACCTTCACAAGCCCAAGCAGCAGATGGCGATCGCATCGTTATCCGCATTGCGCTTTGGGCTATAACGAAAACAGGTCTCACTGACGCCTCCCGCAAACGACCCCATATTCTAAGAGCGCCTCACCAGGCAGGAGCTGGAACACCGCTCAGCGCGGTTGACCATTTCTTTTAGAAAAATTGCCATAAAATCACCGTGATAGCCCACGACATACATCGTATGGACGATCCACCGAGCAAGTCGGGTGTTTGCGTTGAGAAAAGAAATTCGTGCGGTCTTTGATGAGAGTACTGTCACTGTCTACCAAGCTTTCAACGACGAGATTGCAAACCATGCGCTGGCAACTGGAAACCTCAGGCATCCTTCGTTTAGCCTCAACCGGATGACATGGATTAAGCCCTCATTCTTCTGGATGATGTACAGATGCAACTGGGGTCTGAAGGATGTCAATCAGAGCAGAATTCTCGAAATAAAATTGGAGCGAGAATGCTTTCAGGTCGCACTCAGCCGAGCTTGCCTGAGCCGTTTCGACCCAAGTTGCCATCCAAGCGTCGAGGCGTGGAGGAGAAAATTGAAAGTATCGGACGTGAGGGTGCAGTGGGATCCGGAGAGAGACATCAACATGGAGGTGGTCGAGGGCCTCCGGAGCATCCAAATCGGTTTGTCGGGTGCAATGATTGCGGCCTACTCGCAAGATTGGATCAGGTCCATCAGTGATATTACTGATGAAGTAGCTAAGCTCAACAGACTTCGAATGGACGGAAAATTTCAAGAGCTAGAAGCTAAGCTTAACCGAGAAAAGCCATACCCAATATCAGAAGATATAGCGCTTGAGCTTGGGGCTTCCATTCCCCGAAGGTTCTAGCATTTTCTAGACGAAAAAGCATTTAACGCCGCTTCGACGAGAAAATTTCCTCCATAATATTAGTAGAGTAGCTGTTGTTGGATTATGGAGCATATCCAGTTGAGTGATTTAACGCTGTTTTATCGATGAGCTTCCGAAATTCGATCTAGCTGTTTCTGCGTCCGCTCAACAACAAGCTTATCTGGATGGTTTAAGAGATCATTTAGAGCGTCGAGGGCAGCACTTTTTATCTCAGGATCTATTTTTCTATCATCCAAGGGTGAGGCTATCTTCCCAAGAGCCCAAATAGCCTTCCGTGAAAGCGCGTCGCCACCATCTAGCTCGGCCAAGATCGTTGGTTTTATGTCAACCATCTGCCGGAGTGTCTCAATCGCTTTAGGATGGGGAAACTCTTCGAGCTCTGCAACCAAGTCTTCGTGGGCACCGTGCCATGTTTGCGAGAGCATCTCGGCTAAGAGGTTTAGTAGACGGTCCACCGAAGCCGACTTACTGTGCGCTGCAATGTCAGAGAAAGTATGACGGCGTCCCAACACAGAGGTAATCGCATCGACAATTGCTTCATTTCGACGTTGACACGCGATTTCTAGAAGAAGACTTACGTCGTCAACCGTTTCGGCTTTGTCCATATATTCTGTAATTCTAGATTCGTACTCGTCGTATCCGAGATTTTCGGTGTTCATGGATTCTATTATCTGCTCGCGGGTCATTTTACGGGCTCGTACCTGATGATGTTAGAGTTGAAAGTCTCGAGGGCTGGACCACGACCTAACCCGATATTCTCAAATCCTCTTTCCACCTTAAACATCCCGCCTGTTTCAGTCCATTTTTGCGCGAGAGGCAGATCTGGATATGCACGTGCTGATACGTCACGACCATGGCGTCCCGATAGCGCGTAGAGTTTTGATCTAGTCCCCGCTCGAGCCTCGAACTTTACCAAGATTCCATCATATTGCTTGTGGCTATAATATCCAGGATCCGTAGCTATGAATGTTTCCCTTGTCGCCGGAAGCTTATTTGTTTTCTGAAGCTCAGCGAAGTCCGCCGGCGACATCACACGATAATATGTTTCAGAACCTTTTGCTGCAGCGACCGCCGATAATCCAAAAAGATCGCAAAACGCCGCCGGATTATCCACATACCCTTGTGGTCGATCTCCTCCATCTAGTCCGATCGGATCGGAGCTCGCATATTGCCCGCTGAGCGCATCATAATGCCGGTGCCGGTTGTAGTAGAGCCCGGTTTCCGCATCCTCGTATTGGCCAGGAAACCGCCAAGGGCAGAAGAGTTCATCTGGCTCGCGTTCCTGCCTCGACGCTACGGCAAGGGCGCCAAATGTCCGCGTGGTTCGGATTGCACCCCAAACATGATGGTCGGCGGCCCAGACGAGATCGCCTTTATCGTCGAACATCTCCTTCGGCGTGCCGAGATGATCGCAAACCACTGCCAGCATCTCATCGGAGGGTAATTGCTTGGCGAGCAGTCGATGACTGTTCTCTTCGAAGTGCCAGTGCGTGGCGTCATCCCAGGCCACGTGGCCATCGAGATGGAGCGGCGCTTCCGCCGCCATATGATCGCCATCCCAGAGATAAGCCGTGCCGACGGTAGGGACGGCATCGGTGGGCGTGGCACTCTCATGCGCCGGCCGNGTGCCAGTGCGTGGCGTCATCCCAGGCCACGTGGCCATCGAGATGGAGCGGCGCTTCCGCCGCCATATGATCGCCATCCCAGAGATAAGCCGTGCCGACGGTAGGGACGGCATCGGTGGGCGTGGCACTCTCATGCGCCGGCCGCGTGGCAAGCGGTACACCATCGCCGCCCACAAGGCTTGGCCAACGAAGCGCGGCAGCGTGGCGCTCCTGCTCGGCAAAGCGGCGAACCTTCGACACGCGCCTTCCGAACGGGTCGTATCGAAACAGCCATTCCTCGCCTTCCAGCGTCGTGACGCCGACAAGCCGGTCATGCACGTCCCAGCGGTAGCGCCAGCGTTGTGGGCGAAAGCCGTCGCGCTCCACCCTCCGCTCGATCAGGCGTCCGCAGTCGTCATGCTTCAGCTGGATACGTTCACCCTTCGGGCCGCGGGCGATTTGAACGACGCCGCCCGCCGATGTCTGCCAGCCGACCGGCTTCGGTGCTGGGATGATTGAACCGAAGGTTTCGTCGAAGTCGCGGCCATAAGGCGTCGGGACTGGATCGGACGAGATCGATGAGGAAGCACCTGCGATATTGCGGGCGTCGTCGTATTGAAAGCGCTCCGAGCCGAAGGCAGCATCGGCATCCGTCAGCTGACCGTTATCGTCATAGGTGAACTGTCGCTTGCCCCAGGTGCTGTCGTCAATGCTGATGGGCGCAAAGGCACTGTCATATTCGTAGAGACGACGGATCTGTCCAGGCTTGGCACGTGCAGAGCGCGGACCTGAGGATGTTGGAATGG
>NZ_JBBBVQ010000050.1:0-9462 GCF_037199735.1 Oryzifoliimicrobium ureilyticum
ACGAGGTCGAGGCGCACTTTGCCACACGTCGAGCGGCGGCCCGCCTTAAAGCTGGTGTGCCAGAAACGTGAAACTGACTTGGGCTGCGTTTGCGTTGTCCGATCGCGATGCTATTTTCACATACATCGAGGCAGATAATCCTGTGGCAGCCATACTGATCGATGAACGGATAGTAGCCGCCGCCCGTCGCTTGCTCGATTTTCCTGCCAGTGGGCGCGTGGGTAGAATTGCCGGGACACGCGAACTTGTCATCAATGGTACGCCTTACGTCGCCGCCTATGCGATCACCGAGACAACAGTTCGAATTCTTCGCGTACTCCATGGCGCGCAGGAATGGCCAGAACAACTGCCGCTAAGCTGATGATTGCGTTCGCGCAGGGGCGACGGTTCGATTCCAGTCAAGGCCGGTGATAGCAACTTTGACAATCTTTGCCAAAAGAGCCTATAGTCTCGATGAATGGAGTCAGCCAATGGCAACGATGAACGTATCCCTACCGGATCCGATGAAAGACTGGGTTGAGGCACAGGCTAAGACGGGACGATATTCCAATGCTAGTGACTATGTTCGCGATTTGATCAGACGTGATCAGGCGCGGAATGACAAGATCGCCGCCATGCAAAGCTTCGTTGACGCCGGGCTCCGGAGCGGGGTTGGAACTCGATCGAAGGATGAGCTGTTTGCTGAGGCTGAGGCTCGTGTCAATAAGTCATGAGCTATAGGCTTTCTGTCGAGGCGGAAGAAGACATCATCGCGATCGCCGAGGAAGGGGTCCGTATGTTCGGCGCCCAACAGGCGCGTCGCTACCACAATGATCTTTTCGCTTTACTGCATTTGCTAGGCAACAATCCGCGTATTGCGCGCGAAAGAGTTGAGATTGAGCCTCCGGTCAGAATTCATCCCTTCAAAGCGCATCTGGTTGTATATCGCATATCCGAAGATGAGACAGTCTTCGTCATACGGATTCGGCACGGGCACGAAGATTGGATAAGTGATTCAACGTAGCGCGCGGAGTACGGACCTCCTATTTTGGCCACTCCATTAGTTCAATTCTACTCAAGTGCGACTGATGCTGAAAGGTTGCTGAACGACGTGGGTCAGTCTTCCTCTGGCTGTCTCGCATCTGCATCCTCCGCAGACGGCTATGAAGTGGGACCGTGAGATCTCGGGATGAACACCGTTGGTGAGAGCGTGCTGACAGAGATCGAAAGCGCGCCGGTATATCGGACCGGACTTATGGCTCAGGTTTTTCATATGCCGCGGGGCCCAAGAATGTCTTGATCAAGAGCGGGCCAACGCCGACATATACGGGGGACTTCCAACGCACTGTGTAGTCGACTGCGACTAATCCCATCGCGTCCTCATGAGGTTGTAGACTGACTGATGGGAGGTCATGCAGGGAGCAGCGATAAAGTGCTTAGCGGTGAAAGTTTCCGGTCCGCGATGTCGATAATTTCGGGTGTTTCTTGAGGTTTGCCGAAGATGCGCGAAGGCGTCCCAAGTACTTGTATGACCGCTACCGAGTCGCATCTGTAGAAGATTGTTTGTGCGTCCCTCCTGGTCTGTACCAGGCTCGCACCTCTAAGCTTCCCGAGGTGTTGCGAAAGCGCCGATTGGCTGGGATCCGTCATCACGGCAAGCGAGCCGACGGAAACCTCCTCCTTGCTCAGGATATTGAGTATCAGCATTCGCTTGTGGTTGGCCATGGCGGATAGCAGTTCAGCGGCCTTCGCAAGGAAGGTCTCCGAGTATATGGTTTTCGGCATCGGTAGCTCCGGGCGCACAACATCCTTCCCATCATGGGATAGGCATGTCTGCGAGATATACGAAAGCGCGATCGAGAACCGCTGTTCCCGAGAATGGCCGCAGTTGGGCCGCAAGGCATGCACAGTCTCACCTGTCGTGAACATATGCAACATGAGTGTTTTAGGCTTCTCATCGACATCGGCGCATTTCAGATAGAGATTTTGCATTGAGGCGGCGGTAGAGTGGTTTGTTCGAGATCTGCATTTTCTCGCTTGGCTTGGACGTCTCACTTCGCAGTGTCGATGGACGCCCCAGCTTTTAGGATCGGCGTAGGAAGCCAATGCTCGTATGTTTGAGAAGTTTGGTGATGGGCTGAGTGGCCGACTCTCGTCGACCGCTCAGTGATTCAAAGCGATAGTTGCAACGGACACCGCACCTGTTTCGTCTCACTTTGTTGAAGGCGACGCTTTGCCGAGCTTCACAGACGGCTCGCGACCCCAAACGCGCAGCTTGCCGAGTTCGGCAACGAAAGTGGAAAGTCCATCCTCCCCGGGCAGCGCAACAACACCTTCGTCCAGCGCGTCCGCAATTCCGGCTTTGGCCAGGAGGGGGAGAGCCGATGGGTCGTAGCCGATGAATTTGCAATGCTGGAAGGCGTCGGCGACGAAGTCGCGTGCTACAGCCTCGTTGACGATATCTTCGATCGCGGCCGCGGATGTTAACAAAGCAACCGCATCGAACAGCACCGATGGGCCACCATCGATCATATGTTGAGCTTCGATCAGTTTTCCATCGGACGCTGTCACACCACCGACCTTAGGCGCGATCAGCTCGGCGATACCTTTTTCCGCAGTGATGGCATCGGTCAGGCCCTTCAGCAAATTCGCGTTTACACCATCGGTTATCAAAATTCCAAGTTTGCGCCCTTCGAAGCGTTTGGGTCCGCGCTCAACGATGCTGAGTGCGGGCGAAGGCTCGAGATCCTGACGGGTCGGCATGGCCGCATCCGCAGGCTTAGGCATGGTCTTCAAGCCGAGCTTCTGGGCAACAGTTGTCGCCAACGTTTCATCGATGTTGAGAAGATGCGCGACCATGCGTTCGCGGATCACCAATGCCTCGACCTTACTCAGCTCAAAGGTAAGAGCGGACGCGATATGGCGTTGCTCTGTGTCCGTCTGGCTGATGTAGAACTGCCGCGCCTGGCTGTAATGGTCGGCAAAGCTCTCCGGCCGCAGTCGCGCCTTGATGCCATGTTCTTCCGCCGGGAAGTGGCGGTAGCCGCGTGTTGGAGATTCCCGTGGGCCTTCTCCGTGCGAGTTCGGCTGATAATTGGTGCGGCCAACGGGGTTTCGCATCGCCATATGACCGTCCTGCTGAAAGTTGTGCATCGGACATTTTGGAGCATTGATCGGCAGATGTGCGAAGTTTGGTCCGCCCAGCCGTTTCAGCTGCGTGTCGAGATAGGAGAAGTTACGGCCTTGCAGCAGCGGATCGTTGGAAAAGTCGATGCCCGGCGGCACATTCTGGGTCATGAACGCGACCTGTTCGGTCTCGGCAAAGAAATTATCTGGCATCCGATCGAGAACGAGGCGGCCAACCGGCGTTGGTGCCAAGATTTCTTCCGGAATGATCTTGGTCGGATCAAGTACGTCGAAGTCGAAACTGTCAGCAAAGGCTTGGTCAAAGAGCTGAACCTGCAATTCCCATTCCGGAAAGTTACCCGACTGGATGGCGTTCCACAGATCACGACGATGAAAATCGGGATCGGCACCATTGATCTTCACCGCCTCGTTCCAGGCAACCGACTGGAGGCCAAGCTTCGGCTTCCAGTGGAACTTGACGAAAGTGGACTCGTCCTTGTCGTTGATAAGGCGGAACGTATGAACGCCGAAACCTTCCATGAAGCGCAGAGACCGCGGGATCGTGCGGTCTGACATGATCCACATGATCATGTTCATACTTTCCGGCGTAAGGCTGATGAAGTCCCAAAAATTGTCATGAGCGGTCTGCGCTTGCGGGAAGGCGCGATCCGGCTCCTGCTTGGCGGCATGGATCAGGTCTGGGAACTTGATCGCATCCTGGATGAAGAAGACCGGGATGTTGTTGCCGACCAGGTCCCAATTGCCTTCTTGGGTATAGATCTTGACCGCGAAACCGCGCACGTCACGCGCCAAATCCGCTGAGCCCTTGTTGCCGGCGACCGTCGAAAATCGCACGAAAGCAGGCGTCTTCTCACCGGCACGCTGTAGGAAGTCCGCGCGGGTGTACTTCGCAAAGGATTCATGGGTCTCGAAATAGCCATGAGCACCATATCCCCGCGGGTGTACAACGCGTTCGGGAATGCGCTCATGGTCGAAATGGAACATTTTCTCGCGGAAATGGAAGTCGTCGACGACGAGCGGACCACGTGGGCCCACACAAAGCGAGTTCTGATCATCGGCGACTGGGCCGCCTTGAGCCGTCGTCATTATTGGTGTGTCGCCCTCGGCGATCTGGTGAAGCTCCCCACCTGCACCGCGCGTCAGTTTCTGATCGTGGATAGTCGCGGTGACAAGCTTCGGCTCTGCCGACGCAGTCGCTGGTTTTTTGGCCATGGGTCAAGCTCCTGGAGAGGGGTGTGGAATGGGCGACTTCGAAAGCAAGAGGCCACCTCGAAAGGCGGCCTGATCATTTTCTGAGGGAGTTTAGCTGGCCTTCTTCAGCGCAGGTTTGGCGCTGGCCGAGCCTTCGCCCTTGGCATTGGCTGTCCCTTCACCGAGGGCCGTCAGCTTCTGGTCAGTGGCGATCTCTTCCTGCAGTGTTGCGTCCAGCAAGGTGACTGCCTCCTTCATGCCGAGCTGCTTGGCCCATGATTTCAGAGTGCCGTATCGAGCGATCTCGTAGTGCTCGACGGCCTGAGCCGAAGAGATGAGGCCGGCATCGAGCGCGGCTGTGCCCTTGTATTCTTCCATGATCTCTTCGCCCTCGGCGAGGATGCCCTGGATGGCTTCGCAGGTCTTGCCACGTGCCGGCTGGCCGAGAAGTTCGAAAATCTGTTCGAGACGTTCGATCTGGCCCTGGGTTTCGTCGCGATGCGTGAGGAAACCAGCCTTGCCTTCTTCCGACTGAGCCGCTCGCGCCATCTTCGGCAGAGCCTTCAGGATCTGCTTTTCCGCGAAGTAGATATCCTTGAGAGTGTCAAGGAAGAGGTCGTTCAATGTCTTTTCGGTAGCCATTCGAGTATCCTTAGGTTGAACCTGTGTGAATGCTAGATGTCGCGCCCATTAGGGGCGCGATCTGGATCAGAGTGCAGCGTTGCGGTAACGGCCGCGTTCCTCTTCGACTTCGTTGGCTTTGTAAGGATCGAGCGTATCGTCAAACCGGGTCCAGCCGTGCTCTCTATAGGATGCACGACGCTCTGCCGGATCGACCCAGTTGGAACGCTTCAGGATTGCTTCGGCTTCAGGAGCTAGCGCGTCGTCCACCTTTGCGGTGACCAGCGAGCCTCCCCGCCGCACTCCTTCGGCATAGACATGCGCATCCTCTTCAGACACGCCCGTGCTCGTCATTGCGCCGATGATACCGCCGGTGGTGCCACCTGCAACGGCACCCGCAACAGCACCCGCTGCAGTAGCCGCCAACCAGCCGGCCGCCACAACTGGACCGACACCTGGGATGGCCATCAGCCCAAGTCCGGTGAGAAGGCCGCCGGCGCCGCCGACTGCTGCGCCAATCCCGGCGCCTGTTCCAGCCCCCTTCGCCGCGTTTGACTTATCGGCATAGCGGCCATCAGCATTGNGCCGCCACAACTGGACCGACACCTGGGATGGCCATCAGCCCAAGTCCGGTGAGAAGGCCGCCGGCGCCGCCGACTGCTGCGCCAATCCCGGCGCCTGTTCCAGCCCCCTTCGCCGCGTTTGACTTATCGGCATAGCGGCCATCAGCATTGTTGGAAACGATGCTGATGTCGTTGGAAGACACGCCAGCGGATTCCATTGCGCTGACGGCGGCGCTGGCGTCGGAATAGTCGTCGAAAAGTCCTGTTACAGTTTTCATGATGGAAATTTCCTGTTGAATTGGTTGAATTATTTGGCGACGACATTACCCTGATAGTCGAGCGCGACATTGACGGGTTTGCCGTCCTTCATGCCGGCAGCCATCCAGATGCCCTTGTCGTCCTTCATCAGGTTCTTGACGTCGGAGAAGCCCGCCTTCTCAATGCGGGATTTCGCTTGATCCTGGGTGAAGCTGTTGGCGCCTTCGACGGGCGCTGTCACGTTTTTGGAATTTTGCGTTGCGACAGCCGGTGTATTGCCGTTCGTATCAGCAGCCGGCGTCGTCTGGGCGTGCGCAGATAGGGCGGACGCGCTGATAAGCGCCGCGGCGAGAATTATATTTTTCACTGAGGTTTCCTCTTGTACCGGACCTGTGTTCACAGCTCCTGCAGTACCGAACCCGACTCGCACCTAATCGTTCCTTCTTCGAGAAAAGGAAGTGAACGCCTCCTTTCCTGATGATGACCGCCTGCTGCGCTGCCGATGTCAGACAAAATCTCCAGACGTCCAGTATTTGAAAGCAGCTTTGCACTGCATATGCTGTGCGACCAGGAACTGGACTGGTCTCGGCTGGCCGCAAGGCTGAAAACCTATAATTTCCTTTCGGGCCAGTAGAGACGATCGGCACTTTAGGACACCGGGTAGAAAAGCTTCTTGCAATGCCAGACCCAATTTTCTTGCCCGATTGCCTTGGTTGTCTACGCCGAACAGTTCATTCGTATGTGCACTGCCGATATTCTCGCATTGGCTGCTACGTCGAGGGGCACCGGTCGGACTTCTACGTCGTCGTCGCCTCCAATATTGTCACGTCACTAGGTTGCTTCCAGACGGTGCGCGTTTCCTTGGAAAGCCGCTGACGAGCTTTTGGTCGCAGCTGTGGTGGAACTTGATTGCAGCGCACGATGTCGCGTTGCTTTTGTTTTGCCGCTGATCGATCGCTAAAAAGGGAATTGTTCGACGTGCGGAGAAAGACCGGAACTCTTGGCGACGGATTCTGTTCACATAGGCAGCCCTCACAATCTGTTCTGCAGCAGAGCAATTCGCGCCAAACCACTTAGAAACGTGGCTTTGGCTTTTGACGTGGAGAGATTTATGGCCATCGACGTGAAAGCAAATTTCGCTGCGCCTGAAGGGACAAGGCCGAACTCGGATACCAAGCCTATGTCCCTCGATCTCCCATCCGATCCAGTTGTGGTGCTGCTGGTAATGTTGGTGGGATTAGCTACACTGTGCCTAGCGTATCTGGCAGCGGAAGTAGTGCTTCCAATCGTTTTGGCCCTGGTTCTCAAGCTTCTGTTTCAGCCGGCCATGCGATTACTGGAGAAGGCCCGCCTTCCGAGAAGCCTTGCGGCTCTTGTTCTGATCCTACTGGTTTTCGGTGCTATTGTCGGCGTTGGAGCCGCGATTTCAGGCCCCGCGTCAGATTGGGCTGCCAAATTGCCCGAGGGGATTCCAAGATTGCAGGAACGTCTAAAATTCCTGAACGAACCTATCGAAACTTTACAGACGTTTCTGCACAGGATCGATGGCCTCATGCAGAACGGATCTGCGTCAACGAACGGTTCCGGATCAACGATCGCTGCGACGCTATTCTCAGGCACGACCCATTTTGCCGCAAGCTTTTTCGAGACGATCGTTATTTTGTTCTTCCTGCTCGTCTCCGGCAATACCTTCCTGAAACGCGCTGTAGAAATCCTGCCGAATTTCAAAGAGAAGCGTCAGGTTGTGGAACTTTCACAGGATGTTGAAAGAAATATATCTGCCTATCTTGTGACAATCACGCTGATGAATGCATCCGTTGGTCTGGCAACAGGATTGACCATGTGGCTGACCGGACTTGGTGATCCGATTCTTTGGGGTGTCGCGGCATTTCTGTTAAACTACGTTCCGATCATGGGTCCACTTCTCGGCGTCGGAAGCTTCCTCCTCGCTGGCCTTTTGGTGATCGATTCACTGTGGTTAGCCCTGCTTCCGGCGGCTCTTTATCTTGGAATTCATATTGTCGAGGGAGAGATCGTCACACCCATGTTGCTTGCCCGGCGCTTCACCCTCAATCCGGTGCTTGTGATCATCGCTTTGATATTTTGGTTCTGGATGTGGGGTGTGCCGGGCGCAATTCTCGCAGTTCCGATGCTCGCCATCACCAAGATCGTCTGCGACGGAATACGACCACTAGCAGCGGTAGGCCACTTTCTTAGCGGCGAGGACTAAGTCGGCATAAGGCAGACTAGCCGAGAACATTGCAGCTAGAACATGCATTCCATTTTGAACTGTCTCGCAAAGTGTTCGTTAGCATGATCCGGTAATGGAAAGTTTCGACTGATCGCGCAAGAGAACCAATGGGATCCTACTCTGACAATATCAATGTGCTTATCAGCTCTTTCACCGGTTCATACTCCTATCAAAAGCCCCGCACCAAGCCCTCATCGGTAGTGGTCTTTACGAACGTTAAAGAGCCTGCCATTACCATATTGGGTAATTCGATTCCGCTCATCTGAAAGAAGTCCCGCCAAAAACGAATGTCATTGTCCGCCTGCCAATGAGCGACCGCAAAGCGGCGTTTTCCGTCGTCATGATTCAAATCAAGTCCGGAAAATGCGCTGGAACACGAGTGAGCCACCGATCAATGAGTTGATTGAGTATCGACACAAAAACAAGAAGATCGATACGGGGCGTTTGCACCATGAAGGGCAGATGACATAGCGTCGCGAGGGCCAGAAACCTGCTTCAATCAACTCTAGCGCACGGGGGTAGCAATGGAGATCTTCGAAGTTGCTCGCTGGCAAACTCTTTCTTCTGAAGATCAGCGTGCCGGCTGCAATCAAACGTAAGCGCGTAGGCCATCCCACGTATCTTTCGGACTGCTGATCGGCGATTTTCTGCATGAGTCATGCGGAGAATTCTATGAGCGACAGTGTGAATCACCCTCGAACCTTTGAGATTTTGACCGCGGAGCCCGTGCGAAGACGACGCAAGCCGCGGGACTGGTCGGATGACGAAAAGGCGCGGATTGTCGCCGCGACGCTGCAGCCTGGGGCCAATGTCTCGGCGGTTGCCCGGTCTGAAGGCTTGGATCCCTCGCAGCTTTATGGGTGGCGTCGCAAGGCACTGGCATCGGGCGTGGTAGCACCCCTGACAGAGGGAACGGGAGCGCAAAAGTTCGCGCGCGTTGAAACGGTAAGCAAGGGCTCGGTCGATATTGTCATTGCGGATATGATCGTGCGCGTCGGCGGCGATTTTGAGCCCGATCACCTGGTGAGGGTTCTACGGGCGGTTCGCAAGGCATGATCGCTTCGGGTGTGGTGGTCTATGTGTCGTGCCAGCCAGTCGACTTCCGCAAGGGGGCCGCCTCGTTAATGGCGCTGGTGCGGGATGGCGGTCTCGATCCGTTCTTATGTGTCGGGCGAGATTATGTGGCGGATCCGTCCCTGCGCCGGCCGAGGCCCGTCTAATCTGGAATTCTCCGCCACATAATATTTCGTGCCTCTTTGGATGGGTGCGGGATCCCCCGCGCCGCTATTCGGAGGGACAACATGCTCGAGTTCTATTTTTCGTATCGTGGAGTGCTCAAGCGCCTGCGTAGTGGTGCGCTTGGTGGCGAGATGGATCGCCTCGCGGAGCATTTTTTCGCGCTCGGTTATAAGCGAGCGTCCGCCAAGATTTACCTGAGCCGGATTGCGCGTT
>NZ_JBBBVQ010000051.1:0-7695 GCF_037199735.1 Oryzifoliimicrobium ureilyticum
CGCGCCAGGATCTGATCTCCTCGACGATCAAGGTGCCAGGCCTTCTCGAACGGCGTAAGATGGCGGAGGCTACCGATCCTGTAAGCGCTCGGATGATGCCTTCCGATCAGGGTATGACAGCAAGTTTCTCAACGAGCCTTGCACAGCTTCAATCGGCTCGCGACAGTGCCGATGGTGTAGCGGGAGGCTATTCGTCACCGTTCAACATCTGGATTGACGGAGCATTTCTGGCCCATAGCGACAAGGACATCAATGGAGGTAAGTGGGGCAGCTTTGCCATGCTGAACGTAGGCGTGGATTATCTGCTAAACGAAAAAGCGCTGCTCGGTCTGTCGTTCCACTATGATCACATGACCGATCCCACCGATGAAGATGCAGATTTGAAGGGCAATGGCTGGTTAGCTGGTCCCTATGCGTCCTTCGAGATTGGCAAGAATGTCTTCTGGAATGGCAGTGTCCTTTATGGTGGCTCGTCAAACGACATCGATACGCAGTTCTGGGATGGAACATTCAGTACGCGACGCCTTCTTGTCGACACGTCGATAGAGGGACAGTGGAACATGGGCGACGATACGACGCTCAGCCCGAAGCTTCGCGCTGTTTACTTTTCGGAGGACGTGAAAGACTATTCTGTGAAAAACAGTGCTGGGGACACGATCGGGATCGATGGCTTTAATGAGGAGCAGTTCCGCGTCAGCCTTGGTGCTGAAATCGCGAGATCCTTCACGCTCAACAGCGGAATGAAACTCACTCCGAAACTTGGATTGACAGGTGGTTTTTCCGGCATGGACGGCTCAGGAGCGTTCGGGTCGATCACGGCAGGCGTGTCTATGCAGACGGCAGATTTGTGGATGCTGGATACGAGCCTCTTGTTGAACGTCGAAGGTGAGGGCGAGAAGTCGGTAGGTGCAAAGGTGGCAGCAAGCCGACGCTTTTGATCTGATTTGGCGAACGCGAAATGCTTGCTTTTGGTGGTTGATAGGCAAGTTCCGTGGGATTGCTCATGCCTCAACTCTTTGATTTCTTAGAAGTTGACCTCGTTTCTGGAATGTCGTAGGTACGATTCCTGTCAAGAGCGGCACGACGTTGAGAGCTCTGGTATTGGTATAGCGATTGAAAATCACGGGCCGGCCATCGCGGGAATTGTCATCTCATTTGGCTTCCCGCGATCATGGACGCTTTTCTCAGCCGTTGGCATTGGCCTTGTTTTGGATTTTCGTGCATCGTGCGAGCAGTTCGTCGAAGGTCTCGGCCTCATCGAGAAGAAGGCCGTCTTCCAGCATCCGGGCGTAATCCTGTTTGAGAGCCGCCCTCCCTTCGCCGGAGGGTGTCAGCTGCAGTCCTCCGCCCACGGCCGCTTCATAGTCGATCGGCGTCCTGTCAACCGCTTTCTCGGCGAAAAACATCGACTTGTGCTGCGCCACCGACGTGGCCAGGTCGCGATCGGCGATTGCGCTTTCGGCGATGTCGATATCGTCAAGACGAACGATATCGTGCCAGTGGCGTGAAAAGCGCTCTCCGCGGAGCCGTTCCTGCAGGCAGAAGACGTGGATTGCCGTCGCCTTTTCCCAGAATGTCCGTTCGGCATGCATGACCCGTGGTTTCGCGCTGGGAAACTCGATGTCATTCACAATGGCCGCAGCGTCGCATGATATATCGCGAACGCTTGCTGGTTCTCCCGTCGATCGGGCCCCGAATTCCAGCATGACGCTTGGCGCGACATAGCCGGATCCGTCAGCAACTGCTTCGTAGTCGATGAAGAGCTTGTCGGCTTCGACCCGGACAGTGGCCGCAAGCGACTGGGCGTCGATTGCATCTACAATGAGCGGTCTTACTGTTTCCGATACCCAGATCGGCAGACGCTTACGAACCTCGCTCGACCATCGCTTTTCCTCGCTTCTGCTTTTCGGCAACGCTTCCTCGTTCTCGCCCACCAGATCATGAGCGAGTTCGCGGATATCGTAGGTCAGGTCGACATCTTCCGAAAATCTGCGGATAGCATTATAGGCTTTAGAGAGGGAGGTGCCGCCTTTGAAGACGAGGTGTTCACCGAGCGCCGTTCCATAAAGGGTCTGCAGCGCCCAGACGACCCACGCGTCCTTTTCCAGAAGATGGATCGGCCGCCCGGCTTTCGCCGCGGCGACCGCGAGAACTTCTCTTCGATCGTCCCGAGACAGCTGCAAAAACTGTTCAGCCATGAGCGGCCTTTCCTACACTGCGGGCAAGCCAGCTGGGAAACTGAGGGGCGGCGGCAACGAGTTCGCCGAACGCTTCGGCTGAAAGCTTCCGCTTGATGCTCGGAAGTGCCTCTTCTGCCTTTTCCGGACCAAGCCATGCCAGCGCGCGCACAGCCAGACCGGCAGGCTTGTTCGCCAAGGCGAGCTGCCAGCGCGGCACGTGCTTCAACTCGACTGTCTGGCTACCGACAGTCATGGTTCGGCTGCGGCCGGATGTGAAATAGATGGATCGGATCGGTACCTGAGTGGAAAGCCCCAACGCGTTTGCAGCCGCAGCACCATTGGAAACAATCACCTCGCCACGCTGGTGGGCAACGGCTTCGACGGCCTGCTCGACCGTCGGTGGCCGGCTTCCGAAGCGGCTCTTGATCGTCTTGAGATAGATTCCCCGACCGGCGCGAACGAGCTCGCCGCGCTCATACAGACGCGACAAAGCCTGGTCTACCGCGGCTCGGTTTCCCAAATGCAGGAATGCCTTGGCGGACAGAGCCGTTCCTTCCGGCAACTGTTCGGCCTGGGCCATGATCTGTGCTGTCAGTCGTTGCATTGTAATTCTCCTGTCAGAAATATATGCAGTTTTCTGACAGTTTGCAATGTTGTGATCCCCAGCCTTTCGTCCTTAAAACGGGGCTATCTCGTCATTCTGATGAAATGCGAGATTTAGCTAGGTAAATTTGGGGCTGTTCAGCTCACGAAAGCTGGTACACCACAGGCGTAAGGGGCTTGGATATTGGTTCCAACCTTAAAATGCAGGGAAAAACACAGGTCGACGTAGTCCCGCCGCCCGCGATCCCCTGCTATGGCGCCCAGGGTGATCGCGTTGACACTGATCTGGCGGCTACTGAGTTCCGCAGCGAGGCACCGGGCAAGAACCAAAACGGGCGCCTCCATCGCCGCGCGTATCCGAAACCCGGCATCATTCAACGCTACGCCCCCGGTTTGAAGACATTGATCGGATTGCCATCCGAGTCCCAAAACAGCATCGAGCGGTTGCCCACGGCATATCCTTGGGCTGCTGGAGCCAGTCGGTCACGAAGGAGTCGATGCGTGCGCGCTCTGAATCGACGTCATCGACGTGAAATTCTAGAATAGCCGTACTGTTTCCGCCGGCGGGCCAGGGTGCACCGTGCAGATAACTGACGGCTTTCTGCTGGCGATAGCGAGGATGGCACCATCCGGGCGCGGATCACGATCAAAAACCTGCCCAGACCTAGTCAGCCAAGGCAGGCGTTCTCACAGTTTCTGAGTAATGGCGTCATTTGTTATCTCAATTTGAAGCCCGGAAAATTTTACTCCTGGAAATCGCTCCCCAAGTTTCCAAGGGTCAATTTCATAGATCGTCTTTGGGTTCGCCTCATCAGCAAAGCCAACGAAAGCTGGCAGCCTAGCCGTTCTGCGCAAATTGAATGGCCGCCTCCCGCTCGCCGAGCGGAGCACATTGAAATCGGCGTCATTTAGGCTTCCGAAGCCATTCCTGATACCGAATGTAGAAAGTATGGCGTATTCATAAACTCGGCAGACCCGACAGCGGCGATCTATCGCCAAGGTTCCACGCTTGGAGATGATCGCAAGGACTGGTTTCGCGCTAAGTTCGGTAACGATCGTTTCCGGCTCTTCTTCCGCTATAACAGCGCCAGCAAGGTCATCATCTTCGCTTGGGTAAATGACGAGCACACTATGCGGACTTACGGTTCCAAGACGGACGCCTACAAAGTCTTCAAAGGTATGCTGGACGACGGCAATCCGCCTGACGACTGGGACGCGCTGTAGAAGCAGGCTTCTGATCCCAAAGCTGTTGCACGACTGGCAAAAACCTCTCACTCCTGATTGTGAGCGCTAATTTTGAAAAGGTTGTCTCTAGCGGCATCCTAAACCATTTTATGTTTTCTTGATGTATTTAAGTATACATGATAATCGTACATAAAATATACACGAAAACGGGCACTAAATGGACAAAAAGCATACGGAAGAAAAAGGCAGGTCGGGGAGAGGGCGTAAAAAGCAGTTCACCGAGCGATTGCAGCTTCCTCTGCCTGAAGGCACGACAGCGCGAATGGATGCTCTTCTTGAAGAAAATGAGTTTCGATTGGACTTGATCCGGCTAGCGATCGAGAAGGAATTGAAGCGGCGCACGAAGAAGCGCAGCTGACGCCTTTACTAAGTGGGTGAATTACTAAGAATCGACGGTTCTTACTGAGTAGGTTTCAATCTTGCTTTGCTAATCTTCCTAAAGTTTTCTTTGGGTGGTGTCACGCCAAAGACGAAGCTTTCCTAAGTCGTGAATCAAAACCGTGAGACATACCTTCCCATATGGCTGAAGCGAGCACTTCAAACGTCTGATGTAACCGAATATTTACCATCACATGCAACCTATCACCGGGCCAGGCTCATGCTTGGCGATAGGGCAGGTAGTGGTTTAGCGTCTCCTGCCCGCTCTCGAAGAACTGGTCGTGTAGCTCTACATCCCCATCCTCGGTGGTGCGACCTGGGACTGTTGCGAAGGCCTGAGGATCTCGTTTGCTGCACGGATGTACTGATCGAGCGTCTGATCTAGCCGTGCATACATAATGTCATCGAAGCCTTGGTAGCTGCCGCCCTTTTGCCCTTCTTCCAGAGCGGCAATGTAGGCAGGACGATCTTCGGGTCGGATGGCAATAGGTGGATATCCGCCTCGAATGAGAATGAGGTTCATCAGAAGTCGCGCGGTTCTGCCATTCCCGTCATTGAACGGATGAATACCAACGAAGTCCCGATGCGCTTTGAAGGCAACGTCAGGCGTATTTTCCGCGCCTGCCAGCCATTGCATGAAGTCGCGCATCATCATTGGGACTTCGACGTGGGACGGGAAATAGTGCAGCCCAGCGTTCGTGTTCACAAAGCGTTCGGTATCGCAGTAGCGGCCAGCTATATCGGGCTTGGATCGAGCAACGACGAGCTGGTGCAGAGTTCTAATGTCTGCCTCAGTTAACGTCATTTCGCGGTTCATGCCGATGTCGATCACCCAATCTAGTGCCTGTGCATGATCCACGGCCTCTAGATGGTCTTTGAGAGGCTTTCCGCTGACGGTAATGCCCTTTTCGATAACGAGAGCGGTTTCCCCAGCGCTAAGCGTATTTCCTTCAAGCGCATTCGATGTGTAGGTGATGTCGATCCGCTGAGCGGCATCCAGGTTGTCTAATGCGCCAGGCCTGATTTTCACCTTCAGGCTGTCGAGCAGCAGCTTCTTTTGATAAACTGTATCTGCGATAGCCATCAACCTAACCCTATTTCGCCTTCGTCATTAGAGACCAAGGCTATCTATCACGATTTTCACACGCGGTGAAAATGAAGTTCGTTATCGAAGGAAATGTGAAAGCCTCTGTCCCGCGATGGGCAATGGCTATTTCCTTTACTTTAAGTTTCGCTGCCCCTGCAGCTTGAAAGACAGAGACGCGCATATCTGCGCCCACCGTCCTGATCTTAGTAGGATGTCACTGCAGATCTGCAGATTTTACCGGGCGCGAATTTTGGGCATTATATTCTTACGCCGATCCAGGTGACACAGCATCTCGGCGCAGGTTCGAGAACCTCGGCCGCGTGAAATTGGAAATATGCGCGGGCCGGAACCCCATCATTTGATGCTAGGGCGGTGGTGGGTCGCGAAGGCAACTATGCGCCAATTGCGGTCATAGCTGCTTGGTAGGTCTAGAAAGACAAAGACATGGCAACACGCCGAGAAGGGTCGAGACCCTTATCGATTTCAGCCGCGAGAATTCTGCGAAGGCGCGGAGAGCAGGCTTCCTGTTCGAGGAGCTTGAAGCCGTATTTTGCGTAAAAAGGCGCGTTAAAGGGTGCAAGGCGGTCTGTTGTCAGGGTCGCTCCGTACAACTTCTTTGCGCGGCCTTCATCAAGCAAAGTGGTCAGCAGGCTCCTGCCTAGACCCTTTCGCTGGCAAACAGGATGAACGTCCATTTCACCTATGTGCAGGAGATTTTCCACGACATAACCGCCACAGTACCCCACGACAGCGCTTTTTTGATCGCAAGCCACATAGAGCAAGCCATGTCTGAGATATTCGTTCAACTCCTGATCGGTGCTCGCCGCTGGAGCACCGCTTACAGCACCCGCATTTTTCAGAGTTTCGAACGATGCGAGTTCTACATTTCGGAGTGCATCAAAGTCTCCGGATGTCGCGGGCCTGATAAGCATCCCTTATCCCCTCATGATTGTTGGCTGGCGATACCATGCGCAATCTGATGGTTTTATTACCGCTCTGGGCCGAAAGCGGAACCAGGCGCTCTAGGTTAGGGCGTTGGTGAATTCCTTCCATAGCTAGCGTGGTCAATCATGCCGCTTCGACTATGTCGAGACGGACGGTGAGACCGGCCTGACTGGCAATCTTAATCAAGGTATCCAGGCTGAAATTTGTGATCCGACCGCGCAACAGGTCGTTAAGTCGAGGCTGCGTTATCCCAAGCCGTTTTGCTGCTTCTGCCTGCGTAATTTTCCAGCTTCGCACGCGCTGATCAATTGCGATAAGGAGATCGGAGCGCATAGACATATTTGCCGCTTCCTGCGGCGTGTCCTCCAATGCGTCCCAGACATTTTCGAAGCTCTGGCGTTTCATTCTCGTACCTCCGCTAAATCTGCCGCAACCGGTTAGCAGCTAATTCCAAATCTCGCTTCGCCGTCTGTTGCGTCTTTTTTTGGAAGGCATGGAGCACATAGACGGCATCTTCTATTTTGGTGATGTAGAGCACCCGAAACGCTCCGGTTTCATCACGAATGCGAATTTCCCGCACACCTAGGCCAACGCTTGTCATTGGCTTCCAGTCGCTAGGCTCGATACCCTGTTGCACCTTGTGCAACTGTACGCCAGCTTCTTTCTGAGCCGACTTTGGGAAGTCTCTAACCCGTTCAAGAGCATCGCCAAGGAAGACAAGCCGTTTCAAATCACCCATAGAGGCATTATATCGGTATTTGTATAATTAACAAGCTGCGTGATCGAGTGTTTTCCAATCCACGGGCATTCTTGGTGGTTTATGAGGGTCCATACGGGCGCATAGAGCGCCGTAGGCTGTGAGGAGCGCGTTGAAGAGGATTTCCTTTGTGTTGTTGTCTTCGGTTGCCTCTGAGTGGCACAGAGCGCCGCAGTGAGGGCATTCGCCTGCAGGCATGATTTCTCCCGGCATGACGCGTAGAGAGATATCCTTGATGGGGAGGAGTTGCTCTTCGCTGATGGATTGAGAGCAGTTTTGGCAAGAGTAATTCACGGTGCTGTCTCCATCTTCATCGTGTATATGTTATTTGTATAACCTGCATATGAAAATGTCAATAAAATATACATGAAAACCCGTTTTTTGATAGTTTTTGGGTTTTTGATAGTTCTCGCCGGTTGAGGTGTGATTGGATCGAGCCGCATACGGATTTGCATATATTATATAGCTATTCGCATTGCTGAAGCCGCATAAATAACATA
>NZ_JBBBVQ010000052.1:0-6868 GCF_037199735.1 Oryzifoliimicrobium ureilyticum
CAATCTGTCCGGCGGAAAGAAGAACTTTGCCGATCGGCGCGATTGCCGGTCAAAACATAACCGAACCCAAGGAAAAGCCGCCAAATGGTGGTGTTCTGCCCCTTGAGTTCTTTCATTGGAGTACAACCATGACAATCGACCGCGCCAGTGTGAGAACAATTCCCAAGCCATGGGGTCTTGATCTCGGGCCATGGGCACCGAAAAGCCATCAGGATAGCCCCGTCGCCGGTCTACTCACCGCCGTTCGCAATGGGTCATTCATGGAGATCGCTTCATTAAAGGAGGGACGACCTTCCTCGTCGCGTTCGCTGTTATGGCTGGCGCGGAGTTGCCGCATATGATTCCACAATATTCAGGTCGGAACGAATACGATAACTCCGTCGAGTTCGGTCGTGCCGCGCGTTACTTCATCTCGGCTGGCCGCCAGATACGAATTCTCTGGCACTCTCATCATTAGACTGCTAACGTACATTATCGGGAACGGCCATTGGGTTTCGCTCCCGTCGAAGGATCCCAAAAATGTTAACTACTGTTTTCCGGCCGTTGCACGACCGGGTCGTCGTGCGTCGCATCGAGGCCAAAGATAAAACCAAGGGCGGGATTATCATTCCAGACACGGCCAAGGAAAAGCCAGCTGAAGGCGAAATCGTTGCCGTGGGGTCCGGTACCCGCGACGAAAGTGGCAACCTCAACCCGCTTGATGTGAAAGTCGGCGACCGCATCATATTCGGAAAGTGGTCCGGCACCGAGATCAAGTTCAACGGCGAGGACCTGTTGATCATGAAGGAAGCTGACGTCATGGGCGTGGTCGCCTGACTTTCGATCACATTGCTTTCTCGTTTTCATGAAGTCCACAGGGCGACGAGCCCGGGAGTGTTTCAATGTCTGCCAAACAAATCATATTCGGCCGTGATGCGCGCGAAAAGCTGCTGCGTGGCGTCGATGTTCTTGCCGACGCGGTCAAGGTGACGCTGGGGCCTAAGGGCCGCAACGTGGTGATCGACAAGTCCTACGGCGCGCCGCGCATCACCAAGGACGGCGTCACCGTCGCCAAGGAAATCGAACTCGACGACAAACTTGAGAACATGGGCGCCCAAATGGTGCGCGAAGTGGCATCAAAAACCAACGATGTTGCCGGCGACGGCACAACCACTGCAACCGTTCTTGCTCAAGCTATCGTTCGCGAAGGCAGCAAGGCCGTTGCGGCTGGCATGAACCCGATGGATCTGAAGCGCGGCATCGACCTTGCCGTCGCAGCCGTCGTCGAGGACCTGCTGGCCAAGGCCAAAAAGATCAACACATCAGAGGAAATCGCCCAGGTCGGTACTATTTCGGCGAATGGCGAAAAGGAGATTGGTCAATATATCGCCGATGCGATGCAGAAGGTCGGCAATGAGGGTGTGATCACCGTCGAGGAAGCCAAAACCGCCGAGACCGAACTCGAAGTTGTCGAAGGCATGCAGTTCGACCGCGGATATCTCAGCCCCTATTTCGTCACCAATGCCGAAAAGATGGTCGCTGAGCTGGAAGATGCCTACGTGTTGCTGCACGAGAAGAAGCTTTCCAATCTCCAGGCTATGCTGCCGATCCTCGAAGCTGTCGTCCAGACTGGCAAACCACTCCTGATCATCTCCGAGGACGTCGAAGGCGAAGCGCTTGCGACGCTTGTTGTCAACAAGCTGCGCGGTGGCCTGAAGATCGCTGCCGTCAAGGCTCCGGGTTTCGGTGACCGTCGCAAGGCGATGCTCGAAGATCTTGCCATTCTGACCGGTGGCACCGTGATCTCCGAGGATCTCGGTATCAAGCTGGAAACCGTCACGCTTGACATGCTTGGCCGCGCCAAGAAGCTCTCGATCACCAAGGAAGCGACGACCGTCGTCGATGGCGCTGGCACGAAGGGGAATATCGACGGCCGTGTGGCCCAGATCAAGGCGCAAATTGAAGAAACCACTTCTGACTACGATAACGAAAAGCTGCAGGAGCGACTTGCCAAGTTGTCCGGCGGTGTCGCCGTAATTCGTGTCGGCGGTTCGACGGAAATCGAAGTCAAGGAAAAGAAGGACCGCATCGACGACGCGCTGAACGCGACCCGGGCGGCTGTCGAAGAAGGCATCGTTCCCGGCGGTGGCACCGCTCTGCTGCGCGCCTCGATCGTCCTTAATATCAAGGGGGAAAACGACGATCAGAATGCCGGCATCGCCATCATCCGCAAGGCCTTGCAGTCGCTGGTACGCCAGATTGCCGAAAATGCTGGTGACGAAGGCTCGATCGTGGTCGGCCGGATCCTGGAAAGTAACACCGACAATTTCGGTTACAACGCCCAGACGTCTGAGTTCGGCGACATGATCGCCATGGGTATCGTTGATCCGGTCAAGGTGGTACGCACAGCCCTGCAGAATGCGGCTTCCGTTGCCGGCCTTCTCGTGACAACAGAAGTCATGATTGCGGACCTTCCTAGAAAGGACAGCGCAAGCGCCGGCATGCCTGACATGGGCGGAATGATGTAACACTTATTCTAAAATTTGGATCAGTGACCCCCTGTATGAGGAGAATCCGATGGCCGTACAGAACAGCAAGACATCAATATTCGAGCGTTTCAATTCGTATCAGCCCTCCAAGGCGATTCTTGTGTGGGCATGTGCGATGACGGCGGTCGCGACCATCGTCGTCGGCTTTAACTTGGGCGGCTGGGTAAGTAGCGGATCCTCACTACAGGCAGCGACGGCTGCGGGCAAGACGGCCCGTGGAGAGCTTGCCTCAGCCATATGCGTCGAACGCTTCAAGGCTGCCCCAGACGCGACGGGAAAGCTGACCGAGTTTAAGGCTCTTTCAGATAGCTACAAAAAGCGTCAATTCATTGAAGCGGGCGGGTGGGCATCCATGCCCGGGCAAACATCGATCGACAGCGACATCGCCGAAAGCTGCAGCGCGGCGCTCTCTGTCTAGGGTCGTGTTTGATCCTCCGTTAGCTTAGGCGCTCCTGCTGAAGCGCCTCGTTTGGCTCCCTCACTTTGTCGCCTCTGATCGATGAAAAACTTCATCATTATGGGATGGCACCCTTAAGCTTACGTCATAGACGGCCGACAGCGTAAGGACATAACTTCTTGGTATCCTCACCAGGATATGTATCTGGCGTCCCCAATGCCGGTCGACTGAGGGACGCCTTTCTTCTTTCCGCTCGGCTGCCCCAGACGGACCTGCGCTCAGCTCTTAACGGGATCAGAACCGGCGGAGACTGACTCGGATGCGGAGTTAACCGAAACGGAACGCTTTTAAAACGCGCATCAGACAGGCGCCGGCTTCCGTAACGGCATTAGCCATGGCCTGAAGCATGACTATTTAAGCAACGCTTCGGCCTTCGCAACGCTGCCTGAAGCAGGATGCTTCCAATGACGACGTTTAACCAACTGAAGCTTTACACATTTCAAAAGAGATGACCTTATCGAAAGGCTCTCAAAACTCGATAGACATTGATTATTGCCGAATTGAGCGCTCGCCGGCCATTGACAAGGTATCTTCGACAGAACGAGCTTTCGATGCTTGTCATCAGCTTCCAGCGAGTGTGACCAGGAGTTTCGCCCATGAATGCCAAACATAAGAAGATCTACCAAGCGTTGGTGGATGGAGCGACAGACGGGCTATCTGATAAAGCGCTTTTCGACTTTGTTGTGAAGCGTTGCCCCAAGGCATCGAGCAAAAAGATTGTTCGGGCTGCACTGCTTGCCCTGACTGATGCGCATCTTACTGATTGGAATGTCCTGAATACGATCTATGCGCTTGCGATCAAGCACCGTATGGATGAATTGGGCGAAGGTGACTGGGACGAGAACAATGATGCCGGCGAGGATGAAAATCCATCCGTGAAACTCCGATCCGAAACAGCGGTGCCAGGAGACCGGACATTGCGGTAGCGGATATCGTGTTCTGTCGGTTCCGTCCTTTCATTCAATGATCGCGCGTCGGCACGCGCTTAGTCCACATTACCGCAGGCCGAGGTTCAAAGGACCTGCGTCGGCTGCTTGGTTAATACAGACGCCACATTGAATAGAGTCCAATTATGATGATCGATAAGACGACAACCAGAATTATCCGCAGTACGTTGCTGCGGGTCTTTTCTGTTGTTGGTTACTTTGTCCCACAACGCGGATAAACTTGCGCTCCAAGAGGGACAGGGAATTCGCATTTTATGCAGACCATGCTTTGTTCTCCTCAGCATAAAACAATGGCCGCCAATCCACTAAAAAGATCGCTTCGGGACCTTTCGTATCGATACCGGTTCCAATAGGTTGCCGTTTAAGGTCTTGTCAGATTTATCCCGTTCGTTGCAGGCGACACTGATCTGCGGCA
Source organism: Oryzifoliimicrobium ureilyticum (assembly GCF_037199735.1). Taxonomy (NCBI): domain Bacteria; kingdom Pseudomonadati; phylum Pseudomonadota; class Alphaproteobacteria; order Hyphomicrobiales; family Rhizobiaceae; genus Oryzifoliimicrobium; species Oryzifoliimicrobium ureilyticum. Next base: position 4,348 of record NZ_JBBBVQ010000052.1, read on the forward strand.
TTTCACCTCCAGCGGTTTGCATGGTGATGATCTTTACGTCGACTGACATCTCGAATTTGTTTCCCTGCCGGATTATCAGGTTTAAAACACGCACCGCCCCCCGTATATGATCTAGCGTGTCCAGCTGCTCTTCGCGGTGCAACTCTTCATCTATGAGACGAGGTTCGACCTTTCAATGCTGGATAATATGAAGACTTTTGATCGTTTCTGCAGATTTAAGAAATCCTTCCCGCACTTCCGCCTGAGCGACTGGCAGATTATCGATAGCGTTAACCAGTCGCTGTAGATCTATCAGATCGTCATGACCAGCAGCATTTTCGGATAGTCCGAGTTGTTCACGAAGATCCCGGATGAACTTAATTGCTCGTTTGTCATCTTAATCTGGTCGAAGCTTCTTGTTCCTTGGACTTCATTTGCGGCTCTTAATAGCCCGCTCACAAGATTATTTATTGAGCTCATCAGATTTCTCCGAGATACCAACTGCGTTTGTGGTCGCTTCAAGCGAAGATCTCTGCAGCAACTCATGTCAGGTATTTCGCCACACGTGTAAGTTTGATTGTAAGCGGTTAGCCGATGGCGTCAGGCTTGAAGTTCCATGGGATAAGCGCCTCGAGCTCGGAGACTGGCCAGCCTTTCGCGATGCGGGTCAAGGTCTGGGAAAGCCAATCGAGCGGATCGACGTTGTTCATTTTGGCCGTCTGGAGAAGCGTGGCCAACGTCGCCCAAGTCCGTCCACCGCCCTCGCTGCCGGCGAATAGACTGTTCTTTCTCGTAATTGTTTGGGGCCGGATCGCGCGCTCGACGATATTGGAGTCAATTTCGGTCCGTCCGTCCGTCAGGAAGCGCTCCAGTGCTTCGCGCCGGGTAAGCGCGTAACGGATTGCTTCGGCGGTCTTGGACTTGCCAGAGACCTTGCCCAGTTCTTTTTCCCAAAGATCAAAGAGTTTGGAGACGATGGTTGCAGATTTTTCCTGACGCAACATGGAGCGGCTGGCGGCATCCCGACCGCGGACCTCATCCTCGATGCGCCACAGCTCGGTCATTGCGATGATCGTGTCCGTTGCAGCCTTTGAGACACCACTGATGTGGAGGTCGTAAAACTTGCGGCGAAGATGCGCCCAGCATCCTGCGAGCCGGATCGTTTCATTGCTGCCGGCCATGGCACGCGTCTTGGCGAGACTGGTATAAGCCGAGTAGCCGTCAACTTGCAGAATGCCGCTGAATCCGGCGAGATGACGCACCACGCAGTCAGCGCCCCTACTGTCCTCAAACCGATAGGCCACCATTGGCGGGCTGGTTCCGCCATAGGGTCTATCATCGCGAGCATAAGCCCAAAGCCAGGCCTTCGTCGCTTTCCCCGAACCGGGCGCAAAAGTGGGTAAGGTCGTTTCGTCGGCGAAGATCCTTTCACCCTCCTTGACGCGCTCAAGGATGTAATCGGCGCAAATCTGAAGTTCGAAGCCCAGATGCCCCATCCACTGGGCCATCAACGATCGGCTGATCTCGACCCCGTCGCGTAGATAGATTGCCTCCTGCCGGTAAAGCGGAAGGCCGTCGGCGTATTTGGAGACGGCGATATAGGCGAGCAGCCGCTCCGTCGGCAGGCCGCTTTCGACGATGTGCGCCGGTGCCAAAGCCTGGAGCACGCCATCGTGGCCGCGGAAGCTGTATTTGGGGCGGCGCGTCACGATGACCCGGAACTTCGGCGGCACGACATCCAGCCGTTCGGAGCGGTCCTCACCGATCAGGACCTTTTCCAAGCCCACGTATTCAGCAGGGATCTCCGGCTCGATCACTTCCTCGATGCGTTCGAGATGAGCGGCAAAACCCTTGCGCGGACGTGCTGCCCGTTTCGGCTTGTCCTTGGCCGCGTGATCAAACTCGCTCTGGATTGCCGAAAGGCCGGTCTCGACTTCCTCGAAGGCAAAGGACACCTGCTCGTCATTGACACCAAGGCGCAGTCGCTCGGAACGGGTGCCATGTTGGGTACGCTGCAGAACCTTCAGGATCGATGTGAGGTGGGCAATCCGCTCGTTGGCGCTCTTCTCTACCGCCTCCAACCGGGCGATCTCAACTTCAGCGGCTTTCAGTCGGGCTTCTTTCGCAGCCTGTTCGCGCGCCATCGCAAGGACCATCGCTTTCAGCGCGTCAACGTCGTCCGGCAGGTCGCGAGGAGGCAAATCCATGGCAATGAGTAGAGCACAAAAACAGCCGTTTTCCCAACCATTACAGCGGCATGATTCATCTTGCCGCAGCCGCTGTCAGCCCGTCAACGAGGGTCGCCTGACCTTCGTCGGACGGATCTTCTTCCAATCCATTCCAGACAGCAACGCCATCAGTTGAGAATGGTCCAGACGTATCCGTGCCGCCGATATGCCCGGCCAGCAGAAGCCTTGATCTTCCAAGGTTTTCGAATAGAGACAGACCCCGCTGCCGTCCCACCAGACGATACGAATACGATCAGCCCGTTTCGACCGGAAGACGTAAAGCGCGCCATTGAACGGTTATGTGGCGCGCCACA
>NZ_JBBBVQ010000053.1:0-4383 GCF_037199735.1 Oryzifoliimicrobium ureilyticum
CAGGCCGATCCTTGACGGCGGTGAGCGATGTCTCTGTCCCTGCATAGGTCAACTTGTCGACATTGAGGACGTCATAGCCCTTGTCCAGAACAAGATGGCGAACAACGGCAGAACCGATAAAGCCTGCTCCACCTGTGACGAGAACCCGCATTCAAAACCCTCTGCATCAATGATCGGCGCGCAAGACACATGCAATCGCGCTATTTAGGATGTCAAGCCTACCCGAGAATGTCTTGTAAAAGGGATCGTGAAAATCATCATTGAGTTTGAATAATTAAGAGAGATCCGGACTGGATTGCCAGGTATCTATCTATCATAAATCAAGACTAACAGTATTCTTCAATTGTTCCGGGAAATTGTATTCGCCGTTTCTCACAAGCATGAACCATCGGAACTCATTCTCAATGATTTATACTTGCAGCGTAAGCGGGTAGGCCACCCCACGTAGCGTAGAGGGCCGGGATCGCTCATTTTCGGCATGAATCATGCGGAGAATTCTATGAGCGAAGATATGAATCAGGCGCGAACGTTCGAGGTTTTGACGGCAGAGCCGATCCGGAAGCGGCGCAAGCCAAAGTTCTGGTCGGAAGAAGATAAGGCGCAGATTCTCCAAGAGGCGCTTTCACCGGGCGCGAATGTATCTGCGGTAGCGCGTGCGCACGGGATGGATCCGTCGCAACTCTTTGGTTGGCGTCGTACGGCACTTGCATCCGGCTCGATACGGCGAGTTGATTGCGAGGAAGACCAAGAGGAGAAGTTCACGCGTTTCGAGGCGGTCAGGACAGACCTTGTCGAAATCGGGATCGGCGACACGTCCATTCGCGTGAGCGCGGCGATCGATCCGGCGTTACTGACCGGCATCCTCAAAGCGGTGCGTGAGGCATGATCGCTTCTGGCGTCGTCGTTTACGTCTCGTGCCAACCGGTCGACTTCCGCAAGGGGGCCGCCTCGTTAATGGCGCTGGTGCGGGATGGCGGTCTCGATCCGTTCTTATGTGTCGGGCGAGATTATGTGGCGGATCCGTTCCTGCGCCGGCCGAGGCCCGTCTAATCTGGAATTCTCCGCCACATAATACTTAGATGCTGTTCAGCAGTTGCAGCACGGCGTCATTTGGTCGGAAGCGGACGCCAAGATCGCCGGCGACTCCAGCCTTCTCGAGACCTTTACGCATCATCTCGACATCGGCGGCGGCATAGCGATGGGTTGTAGCGACCTGTGCGTGCCCGAGCCAGGCCTGGATCGTCAGAAGGTCAACGCCCGACTGGAGGAGCTTCATGGCCAGTGAGTGTCGGAAGATGTGAGGCGATATAGGCTTTTGGGCCAAGGCCGGCCTGATGGTCACGGCCTGGGCCACAGCTCGCCGCACGATGTGGGTTGCTCCGAAGCGCGTCAAGCGCTCGTTGCGGGCGCCGACGAATATAGGTCGCGGCTCGTGGTTTGCGATTGCGTGTTCGGCCAACAAGGCTGTCAGTGCTCTCGCCAGATCCTGAGGAATGGGGATGACGCGGTCTCTGCGCCCTTTGCCGCGCAGCAGTACTTGCGGGTGCGGCCGTTCCAACTGAAGGTCGTTTGCGTTTACGCCGGTAGCTTCGGAGACACGCGCGCCGGTCCGTGCCAGGAACAGTAGAAACGTACGGTCACGCCGACCGCGGGGCGTCCTTGGATTGGGGGCCTCAATGAGGGCGTCCACTTCGGCCTTGATGAGGTGATGCGTCACCTCGATGTGCGCCCGTTTTATGGGAATCGTCAGCACGCGTTGGGCGACACCGAAGGACGCCGGATCGGCGGCTGCGACATGGTGGAAGAACGATCGGATCGCCGCTAGGCGGGCGTTGCGCGTGGCGATGGTGTTGTTCCGCTTCTCCTCGAGTTCGTCGAGAAAGGCGAGTATGAGGTCTCGATCGAGCTCCTCGAGCATCAACGCCGCCGGCTTCTTCCGCAACCGTGTGGCGGCAAAGAGGATGAGCATGCGCAAGGCGTCGCGATAGCTGGCTATGGTCGCGGGAGTGGCGTTGCGTTGTCTAGTCAAGCGCCGGCGAAAATAGGACTCCAAGAGCGGCGCCAGGAGTAAGTGTTCACTCATGCTGCGCCTCCATCGCGGAAGGCGCGCTCCGCCGCCATGGCAAGAAGATCTACCGAGCCAGTGAGGTAGTAGGCTGTGTCACTGTAGTTGGTGTGGCCGAGATAGGTGGCGAGCACCGGGAGTAGCGCTTGGACGTTGGCGCGTTGTTGATGCCAAAGGCTCATGCGGGTCACGGCAAACCGGTGCCTAAGATCGTGCGGCCGCAACGGCTTGCCGTCATCAAGGCCGGCGAGCTTGCGGACCTGAGCAAATCCGCTTTGCAAGCCAGTCGCCGAGAGTCGGTTGCCACGAGAGCTGAGGAAGAAGGCCTGGTCCTTGGGATTGGGAAAGGCGGCATCGCGCTCACAGGCATAGCGGCGAAGCGCTGTTTGGGTTGCCGTGTGAACTGGAACGAGACGGTCCTTGTGGAACTTCGTCTTCCGAATGAGAAGAACCCCGTTGGTCAGATCGACGTCGGAACGATCAAGCCTGCCCACTTCGCCCGATCGCAGTCCCGAACTTGCCAACAATCCGATCAGCGTCGCCATCGTCCGCCCCCTGAGGGGGATGCCTGGCGAAATGCGGGTGCATGCGTCGATGAGCGACGCCAACTCTGCCTCGCTGAGGATACGTGGAGGTGGAATCGCCCTGGATCTAGGAAAGGCTCTCCGCTCCAAGGCTTCGGTTTGGGCGTCATAGACGGCGAGATACTCGTAGAAGCGGCGGAGCACGCCGTGACGAGTAGCGCGGCTGTTGGCGGCGCCGCCGAACGACAGGACNTGCCTCGCTGAGGATACGTGGAGGTGGAATCGCCCTGGATCTAGGAAAGGCTCTCCGCTCCAAGGCTTCGGTTTGGGCGTCATAGACGGCGAGATACTCGTAGAAGCGGCGGAGCACGCCGTGACGAGTAGCGCGGCTGTTGGCGGCGCCGCCGAACGACAGGACGAAGTCCAGCGCCATCGCCCGGGTGGCGGGCGCATCGAGTTGAGTGCGTTCAACGTAGCGGACGAAAGCGCGCAATGTACCGGCTTGTTTGCTGAAAGAGTAGCCGAGCGAGTGGCGCAGTTCGATATAACGCTCGACCTTGTCGCCGAGGAATCGGGCAAAGACGGTCATGCGGCGCCTCCCGGAAAGGGGAGTGCGACCTCGGCGAGCTGCGAGGCCGCAACCTTCACGTACACGGCCGTTGTGTTGATGCTCCGGTGACCAAGAAGATCGGCGATCTCGTTGATTGGCCTTCGCTGCCCGACAAGCTGGGTGGCGAGGCTGTGGCGCAGGAGATGTGCACCGGCGACCCGCCCAAGTTCGACCCCGCCATGCCGTAACCGCTTCCTCACGATCCTTGAAACAGGCGCCGCAGACTTGAACGCTCCCACCGGCGGCGTGAACGACAGGAACAGATACGGACTGTCCACCTTCGGTCGAGCGCGTAGGATGTAGTCGACGAGCGCCACGCCGGTCTCCTCGAGGAGTGGCACCACCCGATCACGCTTGCCCTTGGTACGTCGGATAAAAACCTCGCCAGTACGCCAGTCGATATCCTGGAGCCGAATGGCACGTAACTCGCCGTTGCGAATGCCCGTGGTGGCGAGCAGCAGCAGGACGGCTCGATCGCGGATAGCGACGGGCGTCGTTGGGCCGATCGCATCGATTGCGCGCCGAACGTCACCCCATGCAAGGCGCGGCGGCAGATGCGCCAAACGCCAATACGGCGTTCTCGGGACGATGCGGGCAAGATCTTGGTGATGGTGGCCAGCCCAATATAAGAACCGAAGAAATGTTCGAATGTGAGAAGTCGCTGCCGTGCGGGTGCCGGAGGTCGCCGATAGCGACAGCCGATGCTCGACAGCAGCAAGCACGTGCTCAGCTGTCAACGCCTCAAGACTTTGGCCGGGATGACGATGGCGGAACCAATCCAGAAAGCGGCGGCCGCCCAGAAGAACGCCTTCGCGGGTCTTCGGCTCCAGGCCCCGAACCCTGCGCAGATAGTCCGAAAAGGAGCCCAGAAGCGGAGCATCCGGATCATTCTCTTCACTTGAAACGGAAATAATGAACCGCTCCGGAGCCACTCGCCGTGCATGTGCCAGAGCCGATACTGCCCCAATGCGCGGAGTATCAGTAGTAAACGCGCCCAAATAGCTGTCGATGACATCTTGGTGGATCGGCATCTGACCACAGCGCGTCAAGGCAAACTGGCTAAAACGCGCAATCCGGCTCAGGTAAATCTTGGCGGACGCTCGCTTATAACCGAGCGCGAAAAAATGCTCCGCGAGGCGATCCATCTCGCCACCAAGCGCACCACTACGCAGGCGCTTGAGCAC
>NZ_JBBBVQ010000054.1:0-4024 GCF_037199735.1 Oryzifoliimicrobium ureilyticum
CTGACGGATCGTCGCCTTCACGCGTTTGCCGAGCTTGATGTAAAGCTGCACGGCCCTCATGCGGTCTTCGTACGAATACATGAACTATCTCCTGCTCGTCCAAGAATTCGTCCGCACCTCCAGGGGTCAATATTCCATGATTAAACACACTTGAACCGCACAATCATCGCCTCCACCGGCTCAGGCAACTGATTGGCATAGCGCACCGGCCGTCGAGACCGATCCGTAAGCGCCTCCAGCCCTTCATCCTTGTAGCGATTGAAGATCTTGTAGCCAGTTTTGCGCGAAATGCCGAACGAACGGCACACATCGCTCATACTGTCGCCTTCCAGCAAGCGGGCGACAAATCGAAGACGCTCATCCATGACCGAAGTCTCTCTCCACGGCATCTACACCTCCCGATAAAGTCGGAAAGTGTAACCCATGTCTCCGGTACGATTTGTCACCTATCTCTCAGGNTCCCGATAAAGTCGGAAAGTGTAACCCATGTCTCCGGTACGATTTGTCACCTATCTCTCAGGTCGCACATATCGTGACAGTCGTGAACAACGCGGGGGATCGTATTTCTGAACTCCGATGCCGCATTACATTTAAACTTTGAAGAAAAAGGGCTCACTAATGGCGCGGTCAAACCCGCCCACTAACGCCACCGACAAAACGAAGAACGGCTTCTGCCACCGCGGCCGGCTGCTCCTCGGGCTGAAAGTGCCCGCAGCCGACGACGACTTCGCCCACGACGTCCGTCGCATGGGGACGTATCGCCGCGGCGATATCAGGGATCGAGCCCTGGTCGGCGCTCAATCCGAGCACAGGCATCGTCAATTTGCGATCACGCAGCAGGTGCTTATTTTGCTCAGCCGATTTCGCCGATGCGCGGTAGAAGCTCAAACCTGCCCTCATGCCACCGGGCGCTCGAAAGATGCGGAGATATTCATCTATCGTCGCCTCCGAGTAGCAAGTCGGGTCAGCCGTCTTTTCCTTGAAGAACCATGACAGGTATTCGCGCTCGCGGCCCTGCAGAAGCGCCTCCGGGAGATCGGGAACGGCATGGAAAGCGAAATGCCACGTCTTCCACGATCTGTCGGGAGAGGTCGGCAGCATCTCCGGCATCGTAACGGCGGGAATGCCTGCATCCATTAGAACAAGGGAAGTGACCTCGTCGCCGTAGAGCAGGGCGTAGGGAAAGGCGACCCAGGCACCGACGTCATGAGCGACTAGGCTGTACCGCTTGATTCCCATAGCGGCGATGAAAGCATGGACCCGCTCAGCTACCGTTTGTGTATCGTAGCCGTCCATGGGCCGATCGCTATCGCCCTGGCCGGGTAGATCGATCGCCACGACACGGTATCGTTCTCCAAGTAATGGAATGACATGCCGCCACGCGTACCAGGATTCAGGAAATCCCGCCAAGAGAACGATTGTCTCGCCATGTTCAACCCCGCCAACCACGTAATGGGCGCGTAAACCGTTGGCACGGATGAAGCGATGCGCGAACCCTTGCGGCGCGTCAGGCATATCAAAACTGGTCATGATGTCTCCTGTCGTTATGATTTTACTGGCCCCCGGCGGTGATGCGCCGAGGTCGTAAAGGAATGATGGTGGACTTGGTTTTGCTGATCGGACCGCTCGCGAGGTTTGTCGATCAATCCAGGACTTTGAGGGCCAGATCGACGAAGGCATCAGTGTCACCGATCAGCGCCTCCGCCTTGCCCACCACTCGCATGCCGTAGAGCAGGGTGAGCAAAAGATTGGCTACCACGTTTGGTTCGGCCACTGTGGTGATGGAGCCGTCGGCTTTGCCTTGCGAGACCACGTCGGCGAGAAGCATTTGCCGCCGAGAAAGCTGACCATGCAAGATGTTGCCCGCGAATGAAAACTTTGAAATCTCGCCGATGCCTGCGACCATGAGGCACCCGAGCCTTCCTTCCTTGCCAGAACTCAGGCGTACATAGAGCCGCAACAGTCCAGCTATCCGCGCGCGACCGTTTTCCGCTTGAGCTAATATGGCCGCTATCTCCCCCTCACGAAGAGCGATGTAGCGTTCGAGCGCCTTGGAGAAGAGGCCTTCCTTGTCTTGATAAGCCTTGTAAAGGCTTCCGACCTTCACTCTGGTCGCGCGGGTAAGTTCGTTGATACCAACTGCCGAGAAGCCGGATGAACTGAACAGGTCGATTGCGCGATCGAGGACCACGACCTCGTCAAACAGTCTTGGGCGTCCCCTGGGCTTGTCGGTGCCGACATCACTCATAGCGTGCTCTCACATTTATTGAGTGATCATTACCTAAATACCCAAAATAATGTTGTCAAGTGGGTATCAGCTCGTCTTGAGGGAGGCGCATTCCCGCCATCAACGATGAAAATGGCCCCAGTGATCCCTCATGTTCGAGGTCTAAAAGTCGGCATTTCCCCGGATATGCTGCCCCTTCTCACCATCGAGCACCAGTACAGGCAGAGAGCTTAGGCGCAGCCTCGAGGAAAGACACCCAGTAAGTTCAACCGGTTCATCCCGCGGCTTTAACGGGCCGTTGGTTCATATCCGTTCAAGGCGAAACTGATCTGAAAATGCTGGCGATCGAGCTCTCAAAGCATCGAGAAGAGGGAAGCAACCGAAAACACAAGGCAATCCTGAGTATCCGACTCAGAACAAGTGCCTCGTACGCACGACGCTGAGAACACACCACCGCATCCGAGCTGATACATCGCAATCGGCCGCATTTTCCTGCGGACAACCGCCGCCTCGATGTTGCGCCTGCCCTCCGGAGGATATCAACATAAGCCGATGATTTCTTGCGTAATGTAGAAAGCTGGCAAATGCGAAAACTTGACGAGAAGGCACGGCTCCTCCAGGCGGCCCCGCTTCGCATTGGCATTTCGACGCGCGCGTTGTTCGACCTTGAGGAAGAACACGCGGTATTCGTGCGCGACGGCGTGTGGGCCTATTCTGACCTGCAGTTGCAACGCGAGGAACTGCCGATTGGCAAAGGGACTGGCTTCGACGTAATCGAGCGCCTTCTGCGGCTCAATATCGACGGGGAACGGCCCTTTGTCGAAGTCGTCCTGTTGTCGAGAAACTCGCCCGATCTTTCCCTTCGGGCCTTCAACTCGATTCAGTCCTATGGCCTCGGGATCAAGACCGGCAGCTTTACAAGCGGAAGGCCGATCGGGCCCTATGTGTCTGCATGGGCGATCGATCTTTTTCTCTCAAACGAAGTTGATGACGTGCGAGCGGCGGTGGAAGCGGGCGCGGCGGCGGCAAGGCTCGGATCGCTGCCTGCCAATCGCATTGAAATCGCCGAGGACGAGGTCCGGATCGCTTTCGACGGCGATGCCGTGGTCTTCAGCGCGGAGTCCGATCAAATCTATAAAGACCAAGGGCTAGCGGCATTCTTAGCACACGAGAAAGACAATGCCACCAGCCCAATGTCCGGTGGTCCATTTGGTAATTTCCTCAAGAAGCTTTCTCTCCTGCGCGAAATCTATATGGATGGAAACGGCTTCAGCAAGGTGAGAATTGCCATCGTCACGGCACGAAATGCTCCTGCTCATGCGCGTGTTGTGCACACGCTACGAGCTTGGGGAACGCCCGCTGACGAGGCTCACTTTGTCGGCACATTCGAGAAGGCGCCGATCCTGAAAGCATGCGGTGCCCATATCTTCTTCGACGATCAGGAAAAGCATGTTCTTGGTGCTTCCGCGGTTGTGCCGGCGGGTCATGTTCCTGGCCCACACCAGGCCGACACCCCGATCATACCTGCTGCATAAGCATTCCGAACAAATGCGCACGCGGCACATAAAGCGCCGCAATGAGGGCATTGGCCTGCTAGCATGATTTCTCCCGGTATGACCGTGCAGAGACATATCCTTGATGGGAGGAGTTGCTCTTCGCTGGGATTGAGAGCAGGTTTGGCAAGATTATGCCACGGCGCGGGTCTCCACCTCAATCGCGCATATTTTTATATATATATATATAACATGCATACGAAAATTCCAATAAAATGCACATGAAAATCCCGTTTTTGATAGT
>NZ_JBBBVQ010000055.1:0-3654 GCF_037199735.1 Oryzifoliimicrobium ureilyticum
ATCGAACCAGCGTTTCGCAGAACCGCCTCCCATTGCCACCATTGCAACCCACCTACCCTTTCAGTTATTGCAGATAGCGGTCTTGTTCGGTATATTGGCGGCTCAGGAGAAATCATCATGGCCAGCCAAATTGTTCATTTCGCCAGACTGTCAGATCGCGACCGAAAAATAGCAACGCCGTTGCCAAAGCTGGTTGCCGGCGACAGGCTGGAACTCCATGTTCGTGATGCAGGCGGCAAGGAGCGGACTCTCCCGATCCCGCCTTCGGCCGCCGCGGCTGTTGAAGCCCTTTTGTCGCACATGCTGCGCGGCGAGGGAGTCGCCGTGCTGGCTGAGGACCAGGAACTGAGCCCGAGCGAAGCTTCAGCCATTCTCAGCATTTCCCGCCCGCTCGTCGTCTTGCGCATGGACCGGGGCGAGCTGCCATTCCGCTACGTCGGCAAACACCGCCGCGCCCTTCTTAAGGACGTGCTCGCGTTGAAGTCGAAGCTTGACAAACGACAAACGGCGATGGAAGCGCTAGCCGAGGACACAGAGGACCTGATCGAGACCTATGGCCTCTAATCCGCCAGTCGCGGTCTACGATGCCTGCGTCCTCTACCCCTTTCACCTGCGCAACATTCTGATCCAGTGCGCCTTCGACGGCCTCGTCGAGGCGCGCTGGACCGACGATATACATGACGAGTGGATGCGCAATCTCGCCGCCAACACACCAGGACTGTCCATCGAACGCCTGGTAGCCACGCGCGACCGGATGAACGCTGTCCTCCCAGAGGCACTCGTAGAAGACCATCGACCGTTCATCGCGGATCTCACGCTACCGGATCCCGACGATCGACATGTCCTCGCGGCAGCCATCGCCGGCAAAGCCACCGTCATCGTTACCTGGAACCTCAAGGACTTTCCCGCAAGAAACCTTCTCGCCCATGATGTGACCAGCAAGTCGCCAGATGATTTTCTTACCGATCTTCATGCGGCGTTTCCGGAAGCGCTAATCTCCAGCGTCAGGAGTGCGAGGCATAATCTACGTAAGACAATCCCATCGGTTGAGGCGTTCGTCGACGCGCTTGAACAAGGCGGGTTGGAGAAGTTTTCAGGGCTGCTCCGCCGAAACATAATCGGATTAAAATGAGCAGGCGCAATCCTTGAAAAAACTGCCGAGGGTGCCCGACGACTTCGTTGGGTTACCGGGTCGCCCTCGCCAGCTTCACGGATTTTTAACTTTCTGCCCCTAATTCCGCACGCCCTCGGCCTGAGGCCCCGAGAAACTGCGGAATGACACATGCCAAACGAAGACCTTTCCAAACTACATTTTCAGAAGAAGATTTCGACCTACTGCGATGTCCGTATTGCACCCGTCGCGCCGGATTGGGTAGTGGACAACCTTCGCCCCTATCTCCTGGCGTTGATCACATTTCGAAAGGCACCCGCTCTCGCAAACAACCGATATGACTGGCGGCAGATCGCGCACGATTGCGGAATCGATGACGCGCTGACGACAACGTTGAAGAAACAACTGAGACCAGCGCTGGATGCGATCATGCGTTGGCTGAAGGAGCCGCCCGTAGAAGACGACGCCCGGCAACGCAGAAGACTGCAAGCAGCCCCGAAATCCGGTGCCACGGGACAGTTTACCCCCTCCCCGACGAACCATCACGAAGTCGAAGAGGTTGAGAGCTCGCCCTCACCTGGCCGCCCCGGCCCCAAGCCGAGACCAGTTTCTGACAAACCAGATCCATTGTTCGAGGCGAACGAAGACCCGAGTTCATTCGCCGATGCACTCGCCTATCAAATGCGCCGCTTTGGCGAGAGTTACTGGCAACTCCACCGGGCGGTCGTGCGGATAGACGAAACCTTTGATGCGAAGACCTTGCTGTCGTGGATTGAGGGCCAGCGTGTGCCTCGCTCGGTGGCAAGCTTTGATATCCTTTGCCGGATCGAGCGCAGATATGGCTTGGAGCGAGGTTACTTCAAAGCGAAACTGCCACATCAGTCCAGATCGCTGTATGGCTACGATCTGGAAGACATTAGCCCGGCGGAGCGGCGCCGGCTTGCCTGGCATCTTCCCGACGACTTCGGCACCCTGCCTTTTTCAAAGCGCGAAGAGATCCTGGAATGGGTCCGGCGCGTCATCATCTCGGGGTCGACGGATTACAGACGTTTCCAGGCGGCAGCGACGAAGCAGCGCTACGCGATCCGGTTCCCTGGAGTCACATATGGCGGGAGCGCACTCACTCCTCGACTAGCGGCTTCTAGCTGGCTGCGAGAAGAGGACGAAAACGGGCCTACGACCGAGGCGCTGGAGGATCCAGATCTGCTCTCCGGTGTCGTTGATGCACCCCCTCGGCTTGCGATGGAGATGGCAGACCTGATCCGCTTCAAGACGTCGACACTGACCGCGATAGGCTACCGCAGGAATGGCGTCTGGAATGAGGAGACAGCCAGCCAGAAGATCGAACATCTCGGCCTGATGTTTGGGGCACTTGCGGCATCCCCAAACGGGGCTGTCAAAGGTCGAGGCGTGCCGCTCAGCCAACTCACCTTCGGCCTCCTGATCTTCCCGGGCGTGTGGGATTGGTATCTGCAGTGGCGCGAGCGCCGTCGCGGCTTCTTTACTAAGTGGGAAGACGACATGCTGATGGTGGCGATGGCGCTCACCCGCGCGGAGGTGGGCTGGATCCGCCAGCACCCCGAACTGTTGCGCAACGTCAAGCCGATCGCCGGACTGATCACCTCAGATGAGATAGCGGCAGCTCACCGGGATTGGCATGGCGCATGCGAAGACTTCCACCGCCATGCCGCCAACCGTTCAAAAGAAATTCAGAGGGTGATGCGGGTGCACCGCGATCCCTTTGAGCCGATCATGTGCGTCCTAGAAGCCGAAAGCCCACTCGCCGAGTATCGCAAAATCACCGAGGAAATTTTGAAGCGGATGCCGGATGAGCACCGCTATCCGAGAGCGGCCGCTGAAGCCGTCCGTGCCTTCCTGATGCTGAGGCTTGGCTTGCACCTCGGTCTTAGGCAAAAAAACCTTCGGCAATTGCTGGTCTGCCCACGCAGACAATTCCCGACGGCAGAACGCCGTCTTGAGGACGTGAAGCGCGGCGAACTGCGTTGGAACGAGCGGGAGCGAGGTTGGGAAGTCTTCATCCCGTCCAACGCTTTCAAGAACTCGGGCTCCTCCTTCTTCGGGCAGAAGCCGTTTCGCCTAGTGCTGCCGGATCTACTTGATCTCTACACTTATCTCAATACCTATATCGAACGGCATCGGAAGGTGCTCTTGGGACGCGCACCCGATCCCGGCACGCTTTTCGTCAAAACTGTCAAAACGACCAGCATCGATGCGGCGTATAATCAGACAACATTCTACGAGGCCTGGCGATTGACGATCCAGCGCTACGGCATCTACAATCCGTATACCGGCCGCGGCGCCATTAAGGGTCTGCTGCCGCATGGCCCCCACAATGTCCGAGACGTACTCGCCACTCACATCTTGAAGCAGACCGGATCCTATGAGCAGGCAAGTTATGCCATCCAGGACACGCCAGACGTCGTGCAGCAGCACTACGGGCGCTTTCTGCCGCAGGACAAAGCAGCACTGGCGGCGCGGATCCTCAATCAGGTGTGGGAGGCCGCATAGTGTGGTGGCTGCCT
>NZ_JBBBVQ010000056.1:0-3169 GCF_037199735.1 Oryzifoliimicrobium ureilyticum
TTGCTTTGAAAGGAAATCGTTATGAACACTGGTACTGTAAAGTGGTTTAACTCCACCAAAGGCTTCGGCTTCATTCAGCCTGACAATGGCAGCACGGATGTCTTCGTGCACGTGTCGGCCGTCGAGCGCGCCGGAATGCGTTCACTCTCGGATGGTCAGAAGATCACTTATGACATCGTCCAGGACCGCAAGTCAGGCAAGAACTCCGCCGACAACCTTCAGGCGGCGTAATAAGGTCATTCGCACCGCTGACCACGGATGTACTGGCAGCAAAGCTGAATGACTGTGAGAGGTCGGGTTCATGCCCGGCCTTTTGTTTTTCCTGCCACAGAGATTGGCAATTTAATCTCCGAAGCGTCCGAAAGGACGGGTCCGGTTTCGACCGCTGCAACATCCGGCCCGAGCGGCATTGCAGGCAGAAATGACAATAGCCTGCTCAAGCGGCGAGGCAGGCATGTGGCAGACGCAGTCGCCGTGTCATAGGTATCGCTGTCTTTCCGATGGCTTCACCCAACCGAGAGGAGGACGCGATGTCTTCCAACGAGTATTCCGGCTACGTTTCACAAAATCTGGCTCGTTCCAGTACGTTCGGCTATCATGAGCAAGCGGTCCTTGGCGCGCTTCTCAAAACTGCGGTCACCGGCGACGCTACGCGAGATCTGCCCTTGGCGGCAATAAGTGCCTTTCCGAATTTCGGCGTCGACGGAAAAACGCGCATGCGGACGATACTACAGGGTAGGACGCTCCTCCCAGTTTAGCAAATTTCCCTCTAGACAAACGCCGACCCAAATCACTCCAGCTCAAACAGCGCCGACATGTATCGCGCGACGAAGGATAAGCCCATGGCCAAAGGCCAAACGCGTAGCAACCGCGAAATCCGTAAACCGAAAAAAGACAAATCCGCAGCAGCGGCACCCGCGCCATCTGGCTCGCAGGTCAAGCTCACGGGCGGCCACACGGCGAGTGTCAGTAAGAAATAAGCTGGGCGCTGTCACACCAATATCATCGCAAAGGGCGCGATACCGCGCTCATTACTCGAGGACAAAATGACAAACTACATCACCCGAAAATCCGCAGAGGCGCTATTTCGTGCACCTGGCCCCGAAGCCGGTTCCAGTGCCGAAAAGCTCTTGAACCTTCGAAAGGGGATGCAACTGCGCAAGCGCGAACTGCGCGATAGCGAACGAACCGTCAGAGATGCCGCCCGTCGCCTCCGTCATCCTGTCGCAAGCGCGAGGGAGCAAATGTGACTCGGTTCGATTATACGGGCGGAGCTGGTCTTTACACCGGCAAGTCGAAAGCCGGAACGAGCGGCCCTCGCTATCGACGCTTCGAGACAGCAGCCGAGGCCCTCCGTTTCGCAATAGAAGACATGCCACAAAGTCAGCAGCGTGGCTCTATGTTGGAGATTGACGAGGCGCGTTTTGATCAAAAGCAGATACGAGCGCTCTATGACGCGCCAGGCTATCCACTTTCGCGCCGGCTCGACTGATCGGTAACAGGTCTGACGGATCTTGGGACGCCGGCATAAGCTTTGATCTGCGACGCTCAAAGATCCGGGATCACCGTTGCGAATAGGCTGATCCGAGAGGCCACGGCTTTCCTTGTCCTATGAACAGACAGCTGAAAAAGAGGATTACGACATGACCGATCTGCAAGAATTTGCTTCGAGTTCGAATGGAGACAAGTGGTTCGTTGGAAAGGACGCTGCGACCAGCGGGCTTTTCGTCCTCCACCGGGGGAACGCATCCTCTGGCGGCCACGAAACAAGTTCGTCGGTCGATGCATTCTTGAATCAGCGGCCGTTCGGTCCCGAGCGTGAGGCGCTGGTTATGTTCCTCGAGAAGAATAAAAACAGCGAAAACACAGGCATTCGCGAAGATGCTCAGACGCCATCCCTGCGGCTGGCGGCGGAGTACCTGCGCCTCGGTGGGCGTCGGCGAGTGAAGGTCGACGACAACATCGTCAGCACGCGAAAGTGGGACGATGAACCAGCCATGGCATCGTCATTCTGGAAGGAGCATATCGAGCCTCTGGATGAAAAGCAGCGCCGCGAGGTCAAGCTGCATCTCCCATCGATCAGCGATGACTGATCCGAAGGGCAATCGGGTCTGGTGATGAGTCCGGGGCTGCTTCGGGCTGCCGGACTGATGCGTTGATGAACCGGTGCGGCGCGCGGAAGATATGCCTTTGCCCTGTCTCAGGGGCAGCGGCCTCGCCATCAGCTTTTAGGGTCCGTTGCTATGCCGATGCTCAACATTCATCATCGTACGACTTACACTTTTCGAGAGAAGGTGTCGCTGTCGCCGCACCGCCTTATGCTCAGGCCACGTGAAGGCCGCGAGCTCAGGCTGCTGAGCCATGAGATTTCCATTTCCCCCGAGGCTGAGCTGAGCTGGTCGCACGACGTATTCGGCAATGCGATCGCCTCAGCGACATTCCAGACCTCAAGCGATAGTTTGGTGGTGGACAGCATGGCGACCGTGGATTTGACGGCGGCTCCATGGCCCGTCTTCGACATTGCGGTGTCGGCAATCAACTATCCTTTTCTGTACATCGACAGTGATTGGACTGATCTCGGTGCGTTGACCGTTCAGCAGTATGAGGACGTCGAGCAGCGGCTTGCGACATGGGCGCGCGGCTTCGTCGCTGGCACGCCGACCGATACGCTGTCCCTCCTCAAGGATATCAGTCTGGGCGTCGCATCCTCCATCTCCTACCAGAGCCGGGAAGAAGAAGGCACACAATCGCCGTTGACCACTCTCGATCGGGGTTGGGGCTCGTGCAGGGACTTCGCCTTACTATTCGTGGAGGCGGTGCGCAGTCTGGGCTTCGGCGCCCGGATCGTCTCAGGCTATCTGTTCAATCCGGACAGTTCACTCACCGGCTCGACGGACTATGGATCAACCCATGCTTGGGCTGAAGTGTTCGTTCCGGGCGCCGGTTGGATCACATTCGATCCGACGAACCGCAGCATGGGCGGCGCCAACCTTGTCCCGGTCGCCGTGACACGCGACACCGCCCAGGCCGTTCCGGTCTCAGGGAGCTTCATGGGTGCGGCTGACGCCTTCCTGTCAATGGACGTGACCGTAGAAGTCAAAGCAGTCGACCCTGCACAAGCAGCGCGGCTTTAACGCTCGGCGAATCGGGCACTCAATGCTCGCGTTTC
>NZ_JBBBVQ010000057.1:0-2725 GCF_037199735.1 Oryzifoliimicrobium ureilyticum
AGCTCCAGCTGAAGTTTCGTAAACGTAAGGAGCCGTTCCGCCAGTTGCAGAAACTGTCTGACGATAGACTGTGCCTACCGGTCCAGTTGGTAGAGTTCCTGCCGCTGGCGTAAAGGCGAAGGTTGGCGGTGTAACGGTGACTGTCACCGTCGCAGCTGCACTGGTGCCAGCGGGGTTTGTTGCGGTGTAGGTGAAGCTGTCAATACCAGAATAGCCCGCAGCAGGCGTGTATGCGATTGACGTTCCTGAAACGACGGCGGTGCCGTGAGACGGATTTGATGCGACAGCAACCGATGCTACCGGGCCGCCGGTGATATTGAGCGTTATCAGATTTGCATGTGAGTTTGCGGCAATCGTGGAAGTGACCGGGTTAGCGACCGGTGCTTGAACGCCGATCGTCAGAGCGTATTGCGCAGTTCCTGTCGCGTTGTTCGCATCCTGCGCTTCGATGGTGAAGTTATAACTCCCGCTGGCACTGGGCGTCCCAGTGATGGCGCCGGTTGAAGCGTTCAGCGAAAGCCCGGCGGGCAATGCACCAGCGGAGACAGCGAAACTGTAAGGCGCTGTTCCATTGCCTGCTACAATCGTCTCACTATAACTAACGCCGGCTGTGCCGGATGGAAGTGTTCCGGCGGCTGGCGTGAAAGTTAAAGTTGGCGCGGTTACCGTGATCGTCGCCGTCGCAGCTGTACTTGTGCCAGCTGAATTGGTCGCGGTGTACGTGAAGCTGTCAGTGCCAGAATAGCCCGCTGCCGGCATGTAGGTTATTGTCACACCTGAGGCTGTCGCAATGCCGTGCGCGGCGTTGGACGCTACTGCAACGGAGGAGGCCGCACCGCCGGTGATGTTCAGTGCAATTGCCGTGGCTGAGGAATTTGCCGCGATCGTGGACGTAACCGCATTGGCAATCGGAGCCTGAATGGGCGGAGCGGGTATAACTGAATTTGACGCCGAAGAGGCACTCCCCGTCCCGATCGCGTTGGTTGCCGTCACAGTGAAGGTGTAGGCGGTACCGTTCGTGAGGCCCGTCACGGTGATGGGCGAGCCTGTGCTGGTACCCGTGAAACCGCCGGGGCTGGAAGTTGCGGTGTAGGCCGTGATCGCGGCGCCCCCGTTCGAAGCAGGTGGGGTGAAGCTGACCGTTGCCTGGCCATTCCCGGCCGTTGCCGTACCGATCGTCGGCGCGCCAGGGATCGTCGAAGGCGTCACCGCACTCGACGCCGAAGAGGCATTACCCGTCCCGATCGCGTTGGTTGCCGTCACATTAAACGTATAAGCGGTGCCGTTGGTAAGCCCAGCCACCACGATTGGTGAGGCGCTCCCAGTCCCCGTGAGACCACCTGGGCTGGAAGTCACGGTATAGTTGGAGATCGCAGAGCCGCCGTTCGAGGCAGGGGCTGTGAAAGCAACTAGAGCTTGGCCATTGCCGGCTGTCACCGATCCGATCGTTGGAGCGCCCGGGGTCGTTGCTGGAGTCACGGAATTCGACGCCGAGGAAGCGCTACCGGTACCGTTCGCGTTAGTGGCGGTCACTGTGAAGGTGTAAGCCGTGCCGTTCGTGAGCCCGGTGACCGTGATCGGCGAACCGCTGCCCGTGCCTGTGAAGCCGCCAGGGCTGGACGTCACCGTGTAGCCGGTAATCGCGGCGCCCCCGTTCGACGCCGGCGCCGTGAAGCTCACCGTCGCCTGGCCATTGCCGGCCGTTGCAGTGCCGATGGTCGGTGCGCCTGGTGCTGAAACTTGAGGGACGCTGGTGCAGGTGAACACCAGATTGCTGATCTGGCCATGAGATGTGGTTGCCCGAATAGCGATGCCATTAGCCTCAAGGCTCCCGGCCGGAACAGTCAAGGTTACGTCATGCGGCGTATTGCTAGTAGACGTTGAGGTATTGTAGGTCAGGCCATTGGAAAGATCATAGCGCGCCAAGCTCACGCTATCTCCATTCATTGGCGTCCCCTGAAAATTCGCACCACTATCTGTTACACGCAGAGTTAAAGTATCTCCGGGCAAGAAGTTTGAAGAGCTGTACTTATTGGTCGTGTAACTAAGAGATGAGGATCCAGAAAGTGCATTGATGGATGTACAGCCGCTCGACAATGCAAATGCCGAATCCAAATTAAAAAACATCGCGCATACAAATAGCAAAATGGAAGACGCTGATCTGATTAGCAGTTCACCAGCATTCGGAGAGCGCTGTTTGCACAGCCTGAACGAGGACGTGCCGGTAATCGCATCCAATGCCACAGGCAGCTCATCGCTCCGTGCGAGGAGACTGCATTTTCCCGGAGCATCTTGGCCAGGTTTGAAGAATGACGCCAATTGGCCAAAACGTCCCATTTTAGATCAAGTCCTTCAATTTCTCGTCATGCAGCTTCCATCGCTTCGGGTTACTATAATCATCCGTCGATTGCACGAACCTTGGTTAACAGAATAAAGCATTAATGAAGTTATTAAATGGTCGAGACTGGCGCGACGCGGCGTGTCTTCCGAGAGAAGGTGGTGTTCCTGCCACTCCTTTCGTGGGAGCGGTTCACCCACGAGAAAATCAAATGCAACGACCTTCTTGCGATCTGGCGTGAGGTCGCATTTGAACCGAAGCCCATACGGTAATCATCCCCGCAAACCATTGGGTTGAAAATTGGACTTCTCCGGCCTTTGATGCGTTTGGAGAACGACATGAAAAAATCGAGATTCACGGAAAGCCAGATTCTGGCGATTTTGAAGC
>NZ_JBBBVQ010000058.1:0-2671 GCF_037199735.1 Oryzifoliimicrobium ureilyticum
AAGGTATCTTACACTGAATACATAGGTGTAAGAAGCGAACGCAGGGAACTGAAACATCTAAGTACCTGCAGGAAAGGACATCAACCGAGACTCCGCAAGTAGTGGCGAGCGAACGCGGACCAGGCCAGTGGCAATGAAAGTTAAAGTGGAACGATCTGGAAAGTTCGGCCGTAGTGGGTGACAGCCCCGTACGCGTAGATACTTTTATTGTCCTAGAGTAAGGCGGGACACGAGAAATCCTGTTTGAAGATGGGGCGACCACGCTCCAAGCCTAAGTACTCGTGCATGACCGATAGCGAACAAGTACCGTGAGGGAAAGGTGAAAAGCACCCCGACAAGGGGAGTGAAATAGAACCTGAAACCGGATGCCTACAAACAGTGGGAGGCTTTTAAAGGCTGACCGCGTACCTTTTGTATAATGGGTCAACGACTTAGTGTAACGAGCAAGCTTAAGCCGGTAGGTGTAGGCGTAGCGAAAGCGAGTCTGAACAGGGCGTTCAGTTCGTTGCATTAGACCCGAAACCGAGTGATCTAGCCATGAGCAGGTTGAAGGTTGGGTAACACCAACTGGAGGACCGAACCCGCATCTGTTGCAATAGATTGGGATGACTTGTGGCTAGGGGTGAAAGGCCAATCAAACTCGGAAATAGCTGGTTCTCCGCGAAATCTATTTAGGTAGAGCGTCTGGCGAATACTCCCGGGGGTAGAGCACTGGATGGGCTATGGGGACTCACCGTCTTACTGATCCTAACCAAACTCCGAATACCGGGAAGTACTACCAGGCAGACACACGGCGGGTGCTAACGTCCGTCGTGAAGAGGGCAACAACCCTGACCTCCAGCTAAGGTCCCCAAGTCATGGCTAAGTGGGAAAGGATGTGAGGATCCCAAAACAACCAGGATGTTGGCTTAGAAGCAGCCATCATTTAAAGAAAGCGTAACAGCTCACTGGTCTAAATAAGGGTCTTTGCGCCGAAAATGTAACGGGGCTAAAGCCATGCACCGAAGCTGAGGCTTACGATCTTCTTACGAAGACGTAGGGGTAGCGGAGCGTTCCGTAAGCTGATGAAGGAGGACCCGTGAGGGCCTCTGGAGGTATCGGAAGTGCGAATGTTGACATGAGTAACGATAAAGAGGGTGAGAGACCCTCTCGCCGAAAGACCAAGGGTTCCTGCTTAAAGTTAATCTGAGCAGGGTTAGCCGGCCCCTAAGGCGAGGCGGAAACGCGTAGTCGATGGGAACCACGTTAATATTCGTGGGCCTGGTGGGAAGTGACGGATTGCACAAATTGTAGGGTCTTATTGGATTGATCCTGCAGTGGAGCGGTTCCAGGAAATAGCCCCACTTTATAGACCGTACCCGAAACCGACACAGGTGGTCAGGTAGAGTATACCAAGGCGCTTGAGAGAACTGCGTTGAAGGAACTCGGCAAATTGCACGCGTAACTTCGGAAGAAGCGTGACCTTCATGTGGGCAACCATATGGAGGTGGCACAGACCAGGGGGTAGCGACTGTTTATCAAAAACACAGGGCTCTGCGAAGTCTAAAGACGACGTATAGGGTCTGACGCCTGCCCGGTGCTGGAAGGTTAAGAGGAGAGGTGCAAGCTTTGAATCGAAGCCCCAGTAAACGGCGGCCGTAACTATAACGGTCCTAAGGTAGCGAAATTCCTTGTCGGGTAAGTTCCGACCTGCACGAATGGCGTAACGACTTCCCCGCTGTCTCCAACGCAGACTCAGTGAAATTGAATTCCCCGTGAAGATGCGGGGTTCCTGCGGTCAGACGGAAAGACCCCGTGCACCTTTACTATAGCTTTACACTGGCATTCGTGTCGGCATGTGTAGGATAGGTGGTAGGCTTTGAAGCAGGGACGCCAGTTCTTGTGGAGCCATCCTTGAAATACCACCCTTATCGTCATGGATGTCTAACCGCGGCCCGTCATCCGGGTCCGGGACAGTGTATGGTGGGTAGTTTGACTGGGGCGGTCGCCTCCGAAAGAGTAACGGAGGCGCGCGATGGTGGGCTCAGAGCGGTCGGAAATCGCTCGTCGAGTGCAATGGCATAAGCCCGCCTGACTGCGAGACTGACAAGTCGAGCAGAGACGAAAGTCGGTCATAGTGATCCGGTGGTCCCGCGTGGAAGGGCCATCGCTCAACGGATAAAAGGTACGCCGGGGATAACAGGCTGATGACCCCCAAGAGTCCATATCGACGGGGTTGTTTGGCACCTCGATGTCGGCTCATCGCATCCTGGGGCTGGAGCAGGTCCCAAGGGTTTGGCTGTTCGCCAATTAAAGCGGTACGTGAGCTGGGTTCAGAACGTCGTGAGACAGTTCGGTCCCTATCTGCCGTGGGTGTAGGAATATTGACAGGATCTGTCCCTAGTACGAGAGGACCGGGATGGACGTATCTCTGGTGGACCTGTTGTCCTGCCAAGGGCAGTGCAGGGTAGCTATATACGGACGGGATAACCGCTGAAGGCATCTAAGCGGGAAACCCACCTGAAAACGAGTGTTCCCTATCAGAGCCGTGGAAGACGACCACGTTGATAGGCCGGGTGTGGAAGTGCGGCAACGCATGAAGCTTACCGGTACTAATAGCTCGATTGGCTTAATCGTTCTCATTGACCATGCTCATCTCCACGCAAATGCAACGCATTTGTCGTGACAGCGC
>NZ_JBBBVQ010000059.1:0-2584 GCF_037199735.1 Oryzifoliimicrobium ureilyticum
ATTCTGATCATGAAGGACGACGGCACGATCCTCCTCAAAGGCGTCAAGGTCTATATCGACGGCGAGAGCCACGTGCAGCTTACTGCTCCAATGATCGATAACAACTGAGACGTTCTATGCCAGAAGTGACAAACTTCACGCCTTATCCGAATCTCCGGTTCTACAGCGCCGATAATCAAGATCGGCGATTTGGATCTATTGTAGTCAAAGGCACGTTCGAGGTTAGTCCTTCTGGGCAACTTTTATTGGCCGAAGAGCAAGCGCCATTGGTGTTTACTGATCTGTGTCACGGGGAGGTCAATTTGTCGTCCTTGTGGCATCCTTCTGACTTGGTGCCATTCAAGCCCGCCACGGATATCCTTGTTAGTGCAGTTGCCAGAACACTGAATCAATCGCCATTGTCGAGCTGGAAATGCGGTCTCATCATTGAGAATGACAGTGAAGTCATCTTAGAAAAATTCCTCCGTGTAACTGGACCTCGGCTTTGGAAGCCAATTTGGAAACGGGAATTAAATGAAGCAAAACGCCCCGACTGGCGACGTTATCGCAAGCAGTTCGTGAAGTGGGAGCTAACCGAAGCGTCTCCGATTTCTGAACTGCCGTTGCATTACGAATATGCCTACGGCGGTGAACTGCAGAAGGGCGCTGATTCAAACGGAGACCCAGTTTACGACACTGATCATCGAAACCCGCTTGGTCGGGGAAAAATCGATCACGAGTGGACAGANGCAGAAGGGCGCTGATTCAAACGGAGACCCAGTTTACGACACTGATCATCGAAACCCGCTTGGTCGGGGAAAAATCGATCACGAGTGGACAGATCATTGCCTTCCGGTAGCCGCGCCCCAGATCGAGAGCATTGATGATCCTGTTCTAGAACCTTATGAAAGCTATCAACCTCAAAGCCTAGGGCCAATCCCACCTGCCTGGCTACCACGCCGGTCATTTGGAGGAACCTACGACCAAAATTGGAAGGATAGCGTTTGGCCGGCCTGGCCAGCCGACTACGATTTTCGTTATCATAATTCCGCTCATCCAGATCTTATTCTTGATCAATACTTGGAAGGATCGGAGAAGATAAAGCTTTTCGGACTTTCCGACTTCTCTGAAAATTTCGTCATAAAGCTTCCCTCAGAGAGGCTCTTTTCCGTCTTCCTTACTCAAGATGATCATTTCGCGGAGGGTGAAATGAAGCTGGATACAGTCTTTTTGGATATATCTCCCAAGTTTTTGAAAGACTGGCGTGTTTATCTTTCTTGGCGCGTAAATTTTCAGATTGGCCTGTTCAACCGCGTTAGGCTTTACAGGAACGTAGCAGAGATAGCGCAGGCTTTGGACAGAAAAGAAGTAGAAGGAGTTTGACGTGGCTCAGGCTATGGTGTCAGCGCGACGCTGCGCATCTAATGTAATTGTTTCCGTTGGTCCTGATGTCTGCAAAACGCCGGTAGGCTCGTGCGTTGTCGATGTCGCCTATTCTTCAATGGTCACACTGGAAAACACTCAACGTTTTTCTCCGACTGTCCGCAACAACGGTAAATTTGACTGCCAACTGAACGGTGCTGTCCCTGGGGTTACTGGACATGAACCAGGGACGCTTCGTGGGACGGTGAATCCCGGCTACAAAGGCTGGGCACACGTAGAGGTAGCGTCTTCTTTCGTCTACTCCATGGGCTTCGCTACCTGGCATCACATGCAAGACGCCTGGATAAATCGGCATGATCCTGGCCCGCATGAAGATCAAAAGGGCACAGTATCAGTAGAGTTCCCATCCAACTCTGATCTAGAGGCTTGAATACGTAGGACCATGAGAGGATTCATGAATGGCCGGATCACCAGCCTCTGAGGGTTCTTCCGATATAGCCGCGCCACTTTCGGGTGATTTGGTCGATGAACGTCTTGTTCCAGCACCGCCCCCCCCGCCCCCTGGTAAGAAGTACCTCCGGCGCCGGGTGGTCATTAACGGTCAGGAGCGCGACCTTCAAGGTAGTTACCTTGCAAAGCGGAACGGGAATGCCCGAGCTCTTCTTCTTGTCGATGCTACCGCGACGCCCAATTACTCGACAGTTCTGACTGACAAGGCTAAGCTTCTTGCTGCCAAAGAAGGGCTGTCAGAAGCCGAAGCTCAAGCGGCCATCATCGAACTAGCAGGGATTGCCCAGTTCTACAAAGATAGGGGAATTCCGAATCCGCGTGCGGACTTCAATTACAACGCTTTCCAAGATGGTAGACAGCTCACCTGGAGTGGAAATGTTGTCAGCAAAACATTTTCAGAAATGGGTTCGACTGCCGCCGACCTGGGAAAAGGGGTTGCACAGGGAGTATTCATAGATACTCCCAAAGGCATCTTTTACATGTTTCGTCACCCGATCGAAACAGTGAAAGGAATGTGGCAAGCCGCAACACATCCGATGCATACAATCGATAATGCTGCCAACGCTCTTAATGACAGCGCTAAGAAAGGAGAAGCAGGATTCTCAATTGGCAGGATGTGGGGAAACTTAATCGGTGCAAAAGGGGTCGGTGCTCTTACTAAAGCTGGAATTGCCAAAGCAGCATCAGCGGTTCGGGTCGGCGAACCCGTTTC
>NZ_JBBBVQ010000060.1:0-2546 GCF_037199735.1 Oryzifoliimicrobium ureilyticum
CAACGATGCCGCGGCTGACGACGAAGAGCGCAGCGATCAGCGCCAGCACAAAGACGGTGCCGAGCACCGACAGCGTGTAAAGGATCGTGTTGTTCGTGTTGTCGGTCAGTGCGTCGCTCTGCACTTGCACGCTGTCGATCGAACTCTTGATCCATGCACGGATCGCCCGAACTTCGGCATCTATCTTACTATCGGCCTGCTTCAATAGGGTTTGCGATGTCGTATTGTCATCAACCTGCCCGGCCTTAACGGCTTGATCGGTAATCGCAATAATTGCTTTGGCCTGATCCATCAAAGGATCAACGCTGGCTGCATTTTCCTGCGCATGCTCCTTGGCGTCCGCAAGGAGATTGAGGAGCTCTTTTTTATTCATATCGTAATTTTGCACAAAGCCCGCCATCTCAGGGTCTTTCGAGCTGTAGGCCAGCACCTGATAGGCGTTGTAGCTCAAGCCGACGATGCTCTGGCTGGCGCGCGCCATCGAGATGGTTGCAACATCATCCATCGCCAAAAGATCAGAATAATCGTTGTCTGCAGACTTGTAGTTCTGCGCCATCAAAACGACGCCGATTATGGCGACCACGGAAAGCGGGACAATAAGCGCGAGGATCTTTGTACGGATTTTGGCATTCTGGAGAAATGACATCTGTTGCTGCCCCCGAAGCATCATATAAGCATATTTGCGGAAAACGCGGCTTTACGGGTTCCAGCATCATGCTGTCGATCACACTGCAGTTGATCGGCACCGACAAATCGCACACCCGTCGTGTTCATCTTTATTAGCGAATGAAGCTATAAAAGAGGTTAATCCCGATGCGTCGAAACCGTACGGACACGACATGATAAACGCGCTTGCCCGAGCCTCTAGGCGGGAATTGGATGAGGTCGAGAGGGGTGACTCTCTCAACCTTTTCAAAGGTCATGGTACCGGGATGGGCGGTGCGCGCAGCCGCCTGTCGGAGCTCAGCAAGCAAATTGTCCCAAGAAGACCAGACAGCACCGAACCGAGCAGAATGCCGATCTTGATATGATCCTGAACTTGAGGATCGTCGAAAGCAAGCAGCCCGATGAAGAGCGACATCGTAAAGCCTATGCCGCAAAGGAAGGCGGTGCCAACCATCTGGCCCCAGCTTGCCTGAACAGGAAGGTGGGCATAACCCAGCTTCACGAGCACTGCGACCGTGCCGAGAACGCCGATGAGCTTACCCAGCACCAGACCGAGCGCCACGCCCATGGTCAATGGCTCTGTGAAAAGATCGAGCGAAAGGCCGGCAAAAGACACCCCGGCATTGGCAAAGCCAAAAATGGGCACGATGACGAACGCAACGGGCTTATGCAGCGCATGCTCCAGCTTATGCAGCGGAGATTCGGCATGGGACGCTTCAGGCGCGCCCGGCGATGTCTTCAAGGGGATGGTCAGCGCCAGCATGACGCCGGCGAGCGTTGCATGGATGCCCGATGCAAAAACGCACACCCAAAGAATGGCGCCAAGAAGGAGATACGGCCAAACTGTTTTCACGCCTATTCGGTTGATCAGGGTGAGCGCCGCGATGACGACGGCTGCGCCAGCCAGCGCCAGAAGATTGAGATTGGCGGTGTAAAACAGTGCGATCACGATGACGGCGCCGAGGTCATCGATGATCGCAAGAGCCGCAAGGAAGATCTTAAGCGAAGTGGGAACGCGCTTGCCGAGAAGCGAAATCACGCCGAGGGCAAAGGCGATATCGGTTGCTGTCGGAATTGCCCAGCCGCGCACTGCAGCGGGATTTGACCAATTCAGCAAGACGTAAATCAAGGCTGGCGCGACCATGCCGCCAAGCGCGGCAGCACCCGGCAAAATGCGCCGGCTCCAGGTCGACAATTGTCCGTCAAGCATTTCCCGCTTGATTTCGAGGCCGACCAGCAGGAAGAACACCGCCATGAGGGCATCGTTGATCCAGTGCAGAAGGCTAAGCGGACCGATGTAAACGTGCAGCCCGTGGAAGTAGTCTTCGGCCAATGGGGAATTTGCCACGATGATGGCAAGAACGGCCACAGCCATCAGCACAAGCCCGCCCGATGCCTCGTTGTCGAGGAAATGGCGGAGAGTGGATGTAAGACGGCGCTTTGATACTGTCGAAGACATGGGTTCGCGCTCCCTGGTGAGAGGTTGATCGAAGTCTCCGTATATTTCGGATTACCCGTAGCGCACGCAGCACACGCTATCGACCTATATTTAGCAAATCGACCGTCCTAATCCACCCCATTTCCGACAAAAGATCGCTGCTTTTCATCAAAAGCGAACAAGGCCGCCCGTTACCAGCACGGACGGCCTTGTCGACCTGACGAAAATTCCACCTCGGGAAAATACGCCCTTAAAACTCTTCCCAGTTCTGGTCGCCTGCCGGGGCGGCCGGTGCTGCTGCTGCCGCAGAGGTTGCTCCAGCGCCGCCGAAGGCGCCGGCAAGCTTGGAGCGCAGCGAGCGGGCCGGTGACGAGACCGGACGAGCCGTGGGCGTGGCCGCCTTGACGGGTGCCGGAGCGGCAGGACGAGACGCCATGGGACG
>NZ_JBBBVQ010000061.1:0-2143 GCF_037199735.1 Oryzifoliimicrobium ureilyticum
ACGGCGTCAGGAGGCACAGCCCCTTATAGTTATTCTGTCACGACCGGATCTCTGCCGGCCGGCCTGTCGCTCAACAGTTCGAACGGCGCTATTTCCGGATCACCCACTGCAAGTGGGACCTATGGGTTTAGCATCACGGCCACGGATGCGAACAACGCTAAGGGAACTGCGAACTATTCCCTTACCGTACGAGCAGTGCAATCCTTCGTTTTCACGCCCGCGAGCGGGGCGTTGGAAAGCGCAATGGCGGGCGAGAGTTACAGCCAGTCGATCACGGCCAAGGGCGGCTCCGGAAGCTTGCTTTACAGCTTATCCTCTGGTGACCTACCGAAGGGCATGAGCCTCAATGTGTCGACTGGCGAACTCACCGGACCATTGAGCTCCGACGCTGAGCCGAAGGACTACGCCTTTACCCTGCAGGTTCGCGATCAGGCAGGATCAGTCGGAACGGCCTCCTACTCTTTGACGGTCAAAAAGCGAGCCGTCGCTGTGACGGACACATCGGTGACTGTTGCAGCCGNCGACGCTGAGCCGAAGGACTACGCCTTTACCCTGCAGGTTCGCGATCAGGCAGGATCAGTCGGAACGGCCTCCTACTCTTTGACGGTCAAAAAGCGAGCCGTCGCTGTGACGGACACATCGGTGACTGTTGCAGCCGGGGCGACACCCAATAATGTCGATCTCACGCGTGGCGCGACGGGTGGACCGTTTCTTTCCGCTGATCTCGTCTCTATCGAACCGCCAAACGGTGGAACGTTTTCGATCGTAAGAGGCGAATTCGCTCAGGCGAGTCCTCCAACCCAGCTGGGATGGTATCTGAAGTATATCCCCAACCCAGGCTATTCCGGTCAAGTCCGCGTCAACTTTCGTCTCGTCAGCGCTTTAGGTGCATCCAACACCGGAGTGGTTACATACACTGTCGGTTATGATTCAGCGAAAGTTGCAAACGAAGTCGATGGTCTGGTGCACGACTTTGTCAAGGCGCGCCAGGATCTGATCTCCTCGACGATCAAGGTGCCAGGCCTTCTCGAACGGCGTAAGATGGCGGAGGCTACCGATCCTGTAAGCGCTCGGATGATGCCTTCCGATCAGGGTATGACAGCGAGCTTCTCAACGAGCCTTGCGCAGCTTCAGTCGGCTCGCGACAGTGCCGATGGTGTAGCGGGAGGCTATTCCTCACCCTTCAATATCTGGATTGACGGAGCATTTCTGGCTCACAACGACAAGGACATCAATGGAGGTAAGTGGGGCAGCTTTGCCATGCTGAACGTCGGCGTGGATTATCTGCTGACCGAAAAAGCCCTGCTCGGTCTGTCGTTCCACTATGATCACATGACCGATCCCACCGATGAGGATGCAGATTTGAAGGGCAACGGCTGGTTAGCTGGCCCTTATGCGTCCTTCGAGATTGGCAAGAATGTCTTCTGGAATGCCAGTGTCCTTTATGGTGGCTCGTCTAACGACATCAATACGCAGTTCTGGGATGGAACATTCAGTACGAGACGCCTTCTTGTCGATACGTCGATAGAGGGGCAGTGGAACATCGGCGAGGATACGACGCTCAGCCCGAAGCTACGCGCTGTTTACTTCTCGGAGGACGTGAAAGACTATTCTGTCAAGAACAGTGCCGGCGACACGATTGGGATCGATGGATTTAATGAGGAGCAGTTCCGCGTCAGCCTTGGCGCCGAAATTGCGAGATCCTTCACGCTCGACAGCGGAGCGAAACTCACTCCGAAACTTGGCTTGACAGGCGGTTTCTCCGGGATGGACGGCTCAGGAGCGTTCGGGTCGATCACGGCAGGCGTGTCTATGCAGACGGCAGATTTGTGGATGCTCGATACCAGCCTCTTGTTGAACGTCGAAGGTGAGGGCGAGAAGTCGGTGGGTGCAAAGGTGGCAGCAAGCCGACGCTTTTGATCTCATCTGGCGAACGCGAAATGCTTGCCTTTGGTGGTTGATAGGCAAGTTCCGTGGGATTGCTCATGCCTCATGTCAAACAGCATCGAACATTCACCCCTTGGAGGTGCGGACGAATTCTTGGACTCCTATGCTACAATCCCTAGGTTCCTGCGGTATTCCAAGGGGCTAAGGCCACCGAGTGATATTTTGATGCGATGCTGATTGTACCACCGGATATAGG
>NZ_JBBBVQ010000062.1:0-2036 GCF_037199735.1 Oryzifoliimicrobium ureilyticum
GTGCTCAAGCGCCTGCGTAGTGGTGCGCTTGGTGGCGAGATGGATCGCCTCGCGGAGCATTTTTTCGCGCTCGGTTATAAGCGAGCGTCCGCCAAGATTTACCTGAGCCGGATTGCGCGTTTTAGCCAGTTTGCCTTGACGCGCTGTGGTCAGATGCCGATCCACCAAGATGTCATCGACAGCTATTTGGGCGCGTTTACTACTGATACTCCGCGCATTGGGGCAGTATCGGCTCTGGCACATGCACGGCGAGTGGCTCCGGAGCGGTTCATTATTTCCGTTTCAAGTGAAGAGAATGATCCGGATGCTCCGCTTCTGGGCTCCTTTTCGGACTATCTGCGCAGGGTTCGGGGCCTGGAGCCGAAGACCCGCGAAGGCGTTCTTCTGGGCGGCCGCCGCTTTCTGGATTGGTTCCGCCATCGTCATCCCGGCCAAAGTCTTGAGGCGTTGACAGCTGAGCACGTGCTTGCTGCTGTCGAGCATCGGCTGTCGCTATCGGCGACCTCCGGCACCCGCACGGCAGCGACTTCTCACATTCGAACATTTCTTCGGTTCTTATATTGGGCTGGCCACCATCACCAAGATCTTGCCCGCATCGTCCCGAGAACGCCGTATTGGCGTTTGGCGCATCTGCCGCCGCGCCTTGCATGGGGTGACGTTCGGCGCGCAATCGATGCGATCGGCCCAACGACGCCCGTCGCTATCCGCGATCGAGCCGTCCTGCTGCTGCTCGCCACCACGGGCATTCGCAACGGCGAGTTACGTGCCATTCGGCTCCAGGATATCGACTGGCGTACTGGCGAGGTTTTTATCCGACGTACCAAGGGCAAGCGTGATCGGGTGGTGCCACTCCTCGAGGAGACCGGCGTGGCGCTCGTCGACTACATCCTACGCGCTCGACCGAAGGTGGACAGTCCGTATCTGTTCCTGTCGTTCACGCCGCCGGTGGGAGCGTTCAAGTCTGCGGCGCCTGTTTCAAGGATCGTGAGGAAGCGGTTACGGCATGGCGGGGTCGAACTTGGGCGGGTCGCCGGTGCACATCTCCTGCGCCACAGCCTCGCCACCCAGCTTGTCGGGCAGCGAAGGCCAATCAACGAGATCGCCGATCTTCTTGGTCACCGGAGCATCAACACAACGGCCGTGTACGTGAAGGTTGCGGCCTCGCAGCTCGCCGAGGTCGCACTCCCCTTTCCGGGAGGCGCCGCATGACCGTCTTTGCCCGATTCCTCGGCGACAAGGTCGAGCGTTATATCGAACTGCGCCACTCGCTCGGCTACTCTTTCAGCAAACAAGCCGGTACATTGCGCGCTTTCGTCCGCTACGTTGAACGCACTCAACTCGATGCGCCCGCCACCCGGGCGATGGCGCTGGACTTCGTCCTGTCGTTCGGCGGCGCCGCCAACAGCCGCGCTACTCGTCACGGCGTGCTCCGCCGCTTCTACGAGTATCTCGCCGTCTATGACGCCCAAACCGAAGCCTTGGAGCGGAGAGCCTTTCCTAGATCCAGGGCGATTCCACCTCCACGTATCCTCAGCGAGGCAGAGTTGGCGTCGCTCATCGACGCATGCACCCGCATTTCGCCAGGCATCCCCCTCAGGGGGCGGACGATGGCGACGCTGATCGGATTGTTGGCAAGTTCGGGACTGCGATCGGGCGAAGTGGNGGGCGATTCCACCTCCACGTATCCTCAGCGAGGCAGAGTTGGCGTCGCTCATCGACGCATGCACCCGCATTTCGCCAGGCATCCCCCTCAGGGGGCGGACGATGGCGACGCTGATCGGATTGTTGGCAAGTTCGGGACTGCGATCGGGCGAAGTGGTCAGGCTTGATCGTTCCGACGTCGATCTGACCAACGGGGTTCTTCTCATTCGGAAGACGAAGTTCCACAAGGACCGTCTCGTTCCAGTTCACACGACAACCCAAACAGCGCTTCGCCGCTATGCCTGTGAGCGCGATGCCGCCTTTCCCAATCCCAAGGACCAGGCCTTCTTCCTCAGCTCTCGTGGCAACCGACTCTCGGCGACTGGCTTGCAAAG
>NZ_JBBBVQ010000063.1:0-1963 GCF_037199735.1 Oryzifoliimicrobium ureilyticum
GAGATCTGCAAAACCCCAACAGGATAAGCCGAAAGGCTGGAAGTGTGACTGTCCCTCTATCTTCACCTGCATCTCAGTGATCCGTTCTATCGGCGGAGGTGCCTCTTTCATGCCACCTCCTCTCGCCGCTAAGATCGGGGTGACTTGACATCGGAGTCTGTCAGTGTCGCTGCTGCGCTGTCGGTACGGTCCTAAGGAACGGCAAGGGCTGGGAACGGGTCTACGGCGCCGCAATCATATCCTGGCTCGGCTGCGACAATTACAAAGCGGCTTAATGGTTTTCGGACCTTGCCGTTCGCATCTTGTCCGTTGTTGAGACAAGCTTAGCTTGCGAGTGAAGTTTTTCCTTCGCTGCCAGTTGATCGGGTCCTACGAGTCTCGAGGTTGCTCAAGGGGCAATAGACGGCGCCAGCGTTTTTTCAAATTCCTCCCTCGACACGGGCCACGCCTCGGTTCGCCCGTTGGAGCTAAGGAGCAAGGTCATTGTCGTATGATAAGCCTCCCATGTGACGTCGATGGGCTCCTCATCAATCTGTAGCTCGAAGATGCCTGGTGGATGAGGTTGCGCCATCCCGGAAAGCTGGANTCGCCCGTTGGAGCTAAGGAGCAAGGTCATTGTCGTATGATAAGCCTCCCATGTGACGTCGATGGGCTCCTCATCAATCTGTAGCTCGAAGATGCCTGGTGGATGAGGTTGCGCCATCCCGGAAAGCTGGAACGGCCGAACGATAGTGATGCTTTTCACTGTTGTATTCATGATGGCACGGTTTCTGTGGGGAGAATGCTGGAATGCTCGGTGGCGGGCAAGCAAAGCGAAAGCGGCGATAATGCCGCCGATCCTTCTATCCGCAGGCATTTCTGAAGAGGTCTATTTCCTTCGCAATGGGGCCTAGGAGCTTTCGCAATCGCTTCTCCTCCACCTGGCCGAGGCGAATTCTTTTCGCAAATTCGCTCACAAGCACAGTTTTCGCTGTTCCTGGTTTGATCAGTGGAGCTGATTTGGCTGGATGATGCACGATTGTATCCTTTCAGGATCACGGTATGCTCAACGAAAATGGGTAAGATCCAATGTAATCGCGCTGGATCGAGCTTTTGAATAAGCTGAGGTCGCGGCCTTCAGGATTCTTGGCCGCAACGCATCGAACGCCTTCAGGTAGTCTGCCTCGCCGGCGTTTCGATGCGATTTCTCGCAGGCCAAGACTTCGGTCGCCAGATAGAATTTTATCTCGAACATCCCGTCGTATCCGGTGAAACGGACACAGCAATTTCTGTCGTCAAAACTACGAGCTTCGTTTGGGAACGAGATGCTCATCAGCGCCCACCCTCACCTTGCCGCCGATCAACAGCGTTACCCTCGGGTTGGGGATCAAGGCTTGCTCGCGTCGATGACTGTTGCCGCTTGGCGAGAGAGCTCAGGAGAGCCGATTTGGTCCTCACGTCGCTGCGGAACTCGGTTGAGAGCAAGAGCGAGGCGTCACGTTTCATGTCGGAGGTCGCGTCCGATTCCCGGAAGCCGGCGGGTTCGACATGCGTTGCTGCTGGATTGGAAGACATCACGTCCTCCTTTGTTGGGGCAAGGTTTTGCACCCTTGATGACAGCGCCCTGAACACGAGCCGTCACTACAATCTAAGTCGTGCTTAAATACTGGATTACAAGAGGAAGGTCGGGCAAAGGCGTCCGGAGCCATAATTAAGGACCGTTGAGAACTGCGCTCGAAAGCCAAAAAGGGGAAAGGACTTTGGCGTTGACGCCAATAAATAGCGGGTCGAAGGTTCTTGCTTCATCAAGAGCGAGATGACGGACGCGCACATTTTGCACTCATGCCTGCAATGGTCTTAGGAAGGCAGCCACCACACTATGCGGCCTCCCACACCTGATTGAGGATCCGCGCCGCCAGTGCTGCTTTGTCCTGCGGCAGAAAGCGCCCGTAGTGCTGCTGCACGACGTCTGGCGTGTCCTGGA
>NZ_JBBBVQ010000064.1:0-1840 GCF_037199735.1 Oryzifoliimicrobium ureilyticum
CTGATCTCCCAGCTTGCCGAACGTCGACAGCTGTAATGTCTGAAGATCAGCGACTGCAGCGGCTCTGTCAGGTCATGCTGACAAAGCCAAAGTCGTCGAGGCATGCCCCTTAAAACTCTTCCCACTGACCGTTCGCAGACGCCGTTCTGGAGAAGGCCGCAGCGACGCGGTCGGCCATTTTCCGTGCTGGTGAAGGCACAGATCGGTTTTGGTTGGATATCGCCATAACCTCCGAAGGCTTCCACGTAGCTCCAGCGCTCGCTACAAGATTGCCAAGAGCGAACCTTCCAACCAAATCGCGAAGCTTCCCGGTCTCAAGTGCTAAGCTCGCTCCCGCCGCACTCGTTTCCTCGACCATCGCCGCATTCTGTTGCGTGACCTGATCCATTTGGTTTATTGCAGTGTTGACCTCTGTCAGCCCAACAGACTGTTCCCTTGCCGACGTCGCAATGGCATCCATGTGGCGATTTACTTCAACGATATAGGCTTCGATTGTATTCAGGGCTGTGCCGGTCTCGCTTACCAGTTTGACGCCAATTTCGACCTCAGCACCGGAATTACTTATCAGCGCCTTGATCTCTTTGGCTGCCTGCGCAGATCGCTGCGCCAGTTCCCTCACCTCCTGGGCTACGACCGCAAAGCCCTTGCCTGCTTCCCCTGCGCGAGCTGCCTCGACGCCGGCGTTGAGGGCAAGTAGGTTCGTTTGGAAGGCAATCTCGTCAATGACGCTGATGATATTCGACATCTGGCCGGAGGACTGCGTGATTTTTTGCATCGCCTCAACAGCGTTTGCGACCACTTTCCCAGATTGAACAGCGCTGGCATTCGCCTTCGCAGCAACCTCTCGCGCCTCATCTACCCGCTTGGAGGAATTTGCAACATTGGTGGTTATCTCATCAAGAGCGGCGGCTGTTTCCTCAAGCGCCGCTGCCTGCTGTTCTGTCCGCTTCGACAGATCATCAGCGCCGTGGCTCACTTCACGGCTTCCGCTATCAATGACCCCTGTAGAATGGGCAACGGACCGCAATGTCTCACCAAGTTGTTCGACAGCCGTGTTAAGGTCATGGCGAAGCGCGTCGAAATCTGGCGAGAAGGGCTCATCCAAACGAAACGAAAGATCGCCGTTGGCCAGCTTCTTCAAACCCAGGGCCAGACCTGTGGTGGCAATGCGCAGGCGCTCGGCGGCATCCGCCTCGGCCCGCTCTTGAGCTGCCAGCTTGTCGACCTCTGCTTTGAGGCGCGCTTCCTCTGCCTCACGCTCAAGCCGCTGGTTCGACACAGCGGCGTCACGAAAGATGGTCAAAGCCGCCGACATGTCGCCAATTTCGTCCTTGCGTCCGCGCGAAGGAATTTCGACACCGAGGTCTCCCTCCGTCAACTTGCGCATTGCTCTGGTTATCCGGGCCAGCGGACGCGCTATCAGAAGCGCTCCTGCAATTGCGACACCCAATCCGATAACGAAGGTTGCCACGAGTGCGACGTAACTAGAAACAACGCCCTCGGCCGCGCTACTCGTTGCCGCAGCGCCTTCATCATTGGTATCTTTCCCCATATCGTCGACGGCCTGTTGCAGGTCGTCTCCCGCTTTGTCGTAGGCGATTAACGCGCTTCCAAAAAACAGGCGTTCAGCATCGCTCTTATCTCCCGAAGCGAGCATTGCCTTGACTTCCTCCCAGCGTGCCAAGCTGGCATGCCAGTCATCTTTGAAAGACGCAAAGAACCGCTTGTCGGCTTCATCGACGAGAAGAGCCTGGAGCTTGTCGATATTTGCATCGATCCTTGTAACCACTTCGCTTAGCTTCTGGTCGAACTTCGCCGTTTCAGAGGCCTCGGCGTAAAC
>NZ_JBBBVQ010000065.1:0-1727 GCF_037199735.1 Oryzifoliimicrobium ureilyticum
AAATGGCAAAGAGTAAGTTTGAGCGGAACAAGCCGCACGTCAACATTGGGACGATTGGGCACGTTGACCACGGCAAGACGTCCTTGACGGCAGCGATTACGAAGTATTTCGGCGAGTTCAAGGCGTATGACCAGATTGACGCCGCTCCTGAAGAGAAGGCTCGTGGTATCACGATTTCGACGGCTCACGTTGAGTATGAGACGCCGAACCGTCACTATGCGCACGTTGACTGCCCCGGCCACGCCGACTACGTGAAGAACATGATCACGGGTGCAGCGCAGATGGACGGCGCGATCCTGGTTTGCTCTGCCGCTGACGGCCCGATGCCTCAGACACGCGAGCACATCCTTTTGGCTCGCCAGGTTGGCGTTCCTGCGATCGTTGTGTTCCTGAACAAGGTTGACCAGGTTGACGACGCCGAGCTTCTGGAGCTTGTCGAGCTTGAAGTTCGCGAACTTCTGTCTTCGTACGACTTCCCTGGCGACGACATTCCGGTTGTTAAGGGTTCTGCGCTTGCAGCTCTTGAAGACAGCAACAAGGAAATCGGCGAGAACGCGATCCGCGCACTGATGGAAGCTGTTGACGCTTACATCCCGACGCCAGAGCGTCCGGTTGACCAGCCGTTCCTGATGCCGATCGAAGACGTTTTCTCGATCTCGGGCCGTGGTACGGTTGTGACGGGCCGCGTTGAGCGCGGGATCATCAAGGTTGGTGAAGAAGTCGAGATCGTTGGCATTCGTGCGACGACGAAGACGACCTGCACTGGCGTTGAAATGTTCCGCAAGCTTCTTGACCAGGGTCAGGCTGGCGACAACATCGGTGCGCTTCTGCGTGGTGTTGACCGTACTGGCGTTGAGCGTGGTCAGATCCTTTGCAAGCCTGGTTCTGTGAAGCCGCACAAGAAGTTCAAGGCAGAAGCCTACATCCTGACGAAGGAAGAAGGCGGCCGTCATACGCCGTTCTTCACGAACTACCGTCCTCAGTTCTACTTCCGCACGACGGACGTGACGGGTATCGTTACGCTTCCTGAAGGCACGGAAATGGTTATGCCTGGCGACAACGTCACGGTTGACGTTGAGCTGATCGTTCCGATCGCGATGGAAGAAAAGCTCCGCTTCGCGATCCGCGAAGGTGGCCGCACCGTCGGTGCCGGCATCGTCGCTTCGATCGTCGAGTAATCGCGGTTGGTAATTAGGTCTTGGTTTACGCATTGTGCGTTTGCTGAGGTGCTATGTGAAATAATCATGACGCAGGCGGCGTGAGCCGCTTGCGTATGACATTGAAATAGTGCACATGGCGGCCACGCGATTTGCACTCTGCGTCGGCATCGCCGCAGGCTACGCGATCCAATCATAGGCTGGGCCGAAGGGCCCGAGGAAAAGGGATGGGGATGCCGCACCCGCGGTGTCCCTCTCGATCTTTGAAACCGGTGGTCCGCCTGAAGTAACCAAAAACGCGCGTCGTTTTTAAAGACGCGCGAAGAACGAAGACAAGGATAACGTCGAATGAACGGCCAAAATATCCGCATTCGCCTGAAGGCGTTCGATCACCGAATTCTCGATGCTTCCACGCGCGAGATCGTGTCGACGGCGAAGCGCACCGGCGCAAGCGTCCGGGGCCCCGTTCCGCTTCCGACCCGCATCGAGAAGTTTACGGTCAACCGGTCCCCCCACATCGACAAGAAAAGCCGCGAGCAGTTCGAGATGCGCACGCATAAGCGCCTTCTC
>NZ_JBBBVQ010000066.1:0-1651 GCF_037199735.1 Oryzifoliimicrobium ureilyticum
ACCGCTTGTCGGCTTCATCGACGAGAAGAGCCTGGAGCTTGTCGATATTTGCATCGATCCTTGTAACCACTTCGCTTAGCTTCTGGTCGAACTTCGCCGTTTCAGAGGCCTCGGCGTAAACTATTCCGCTTTGATCGATGCGCACGTCGCCCAAATCCGCGTTTAGCTGACCAAGCAAGACGAACGACGGGACCCTGTGGTCGACGACTGTCTGAACACTTTCATTAAGCGCGGAAAAAGAATGAACTGCATAAAGTCCCTGCGCAGCCGCGACGGTGATCATCAGAACGGACATGCCGCCCAGGATATGGGATATTGACAGCTTCAAACGCTCTCTCCTCGTACTTGAACCGAATTAACTATTTGCATCGGTTCTCTGGCCTTGGCTGCGCGATCACGTTATGAGTGATCAGAGATGGCGCTAAAATTGAAAGTTTTACATTCATGATCCGACGACGTTCGACTTTCATGCGTAGGCTCCAAGTTATTATTTCGTCCGGATAAGGAAATGTTATTTCCTCAATACGACGCGCTGTAGCGGTACTCTACGTTGTGCAGCCGGCTGAGATTGAATGCAGCGCTGCGCTGAAAATCTCCCCTATCGTCGGTTTCGCTCGGCTTTGAGCGGGTAATAAAAGTAATTGTACGGTTGACGTTGCCACCAAAGTTGGGATTGGAAAGGCAGCAATCATCATGACCGTAGGGCGTCAAACAGTTCGCTGACGATACGCGATAGCAAAACCAATTCAACGACGACATCTGGCACAACTATTGGGTCGTCATTGTCGAATTTGTTAATAAAATCTCTGCTTTCGTTTTAGTGATATCAATTGCGTCATATTTATCGATAATTTCGATTCGATTGTTTTAAATGATCCACCAACCGCATTCTCAGGAAGAGTGCGGCTTCACAAATCCGGGCGGGGATCGCGGTGAGAAGTGGCGGCAATCTCCGAAAACCTCAGACAACGGTAACAACGGCGCGATGCGTTGCAAAGCCCCTCTAACCGTTGAGACCGTTCGGATGCTGGACCGCCCCATCGCGTATGATGGAGCAATTGCTTTCCTTGAATCGAACGCCGCCTGCTTTCCGCGCTTACTCGCTCTCAGCTGATGGAAATTGGACCGGGCATGCTGATTCGGTCTGCTGACAGCGCTTGGTATCTAGAGGCGTGAAAGTTTGATCATGGATTTCTATGGAACTGGTGAAGAAACTAATAATCGAATAAGATACCGTCTCGGTCAAACCGGTAAGAATTGACTTCTTTCGCACTTTCAAAAAGGGGCTTCTCTAACCTCAAGCTCACCGCGG
This sequence comes from Oryzifoliimicrobium ureilyticum, assembly GCF_037199735.1. NCBI lineage: Bacteria > Pseudomonadati > Pseudomonadota > Alphaproteobacteria > Hyphomicrobiales > Rhizobiaceae > Oryzifoliimicrobium > Oryzifoliimicrobium ureilyticum. The sequence continues at coordinate 1,313 of NZ_JBBBVQ010000066.1, forward strand.
TCCATTCGGCTCTGTCAGAGAAATCCGTTTGTGCGGCAACGAACGCGTAACTTATCTGGTGAAGGCCGCTACGGTTTAGCCTGATGGAATGCCCACGTTTAGCGAACGCGCTGTTTAGCCGGACAGGTAGTTTCGGGTTGAAAGCTGCTTTGCCGACCCCAGTGGCGTTCAGAGTGTCCCTACTATTGTGAACGCTAGCCATCGGCCTCGCGCCTGACCTGATCTCCCAGCTTGCCGAACGTCGACAGCTGTAATGTCTGAAGATCAGCGACTGCAGCGGCTCTGTCAGGTCATGCTGACAAAGCCAAAGTCGTCGAGGCATGCCCCTTAAAACTCTTC
>NZ_JBBBVQ010000067.1:0-1608 GCF_037199735.1 Oryzifoliimicrobium ureilyticum
GGAGGTGCGGACGAATTCTTGGACTCCTATGCTACAATCCCTAGGTTCCTGCGGTATTCCAAGGGGCTAAGGCCACCGAGTGATATTTTGATGCGATGCTGATTGTACCACCGGATATAGGAATCCACCTGCTGCATGAAGTCCTCAAGCGTCGTGTTGATCCAGTCGCGATGGTAGTACATCTCATTTTTAAGCCGTCCGAAGAAGCCCTCGCAGGCCGCGTTATCCGGTGAGCATCCTTTGCGAGACATGGACCGGGCGAGCTCAGCATTGTGCATGCGCGACAGCCAGCCAGGCCAGCGATAATGGGCACCCCGATCAGAATGCACGACGGGACGATCGGAACTATCGCTGATCGTTTCGATTGCGGCATCAAGCATGGTATTTACGAGTTCAGCGTTCGGACGCGTGCTAACAGACCAACTGACCACCAGCCCGTCGAAGCAGTCGATCATCGGCGACAGATACACTTTCCCGGCCGGCAAGTGGAATTCGGTGATATCGGTGAGCCATTTCTCGTTTGGCACCGCAGCGTGGAAATCACGATTGACCAGATTTTCCGGCGCGGCGTCCAGTTCGCCTTGATAAGAGTTATACCGACGCCGCTTCATTGTAGCCACGATAAGCTGTTCCTGCTTCATCAGGCGGCGTACGACCTTTTCGGAGACCTGTTCTCCTCTTTTGATCAGTGCCGCATGAATGCGTCTGTAGCCATAGCAATTACGATTGGTTTCGAAGAGCGTCATAATGGTCTGGCGAAGCTCTGCGTACCGGTCACCAAAGGAAAGCAGAGACCGGTGATAGAAATAGGAGCTGCGGGCAAACTCAAGCCGCGTGAGCAGTTCGGGTAATGCATATGTTTGTCGCAGGGCATCAACCAGCAGTGTCTTTTCCCGATTTGCCAGGAGCCGCAGGTCGATGCCCAGATCTTTTTTTATGAGTTCGTTGGCCTTTGTAAGCAAGTCATGTTCGAGTTGCAGGCGCTGGACATCTCTGCGCAGCGCTTCGAGTTCGCGCTCAAGTTCGTCTCTGCTGGTTGTCGGTGGTAAATCGCGGCGGCGTGTCATGGATGCAGGAACCTCACGACCGAGTTGCTGGTTTTTCCAGTTGTACAGCGTCTGCCGGCTGACGCCTACCTGCTGAGCCAAGGAGCGTGCACTCTCACGGCGAGAGCAAAAATTAATCGCAGCCGTTCGTTTCTCTTGGTCCGATCGGCGCGTAACGGTCACGGTGTTGCCAACAACCCGCCGCCTGGCGTTGGGGTCATCTTCATCGATCCAGGCCGAGAGCTTTTGACGGCAAGGGTAGCCCAGCGCCTTTATCGTCCATGCCAGGCAACGGCCATGGCTCAGATAGTGCTCGACGGCAATCCGCTTCTGCTCATCCGAATACCGTTGTTTGGTGCGTATATAGCCCGCCGCCACGACGTGACCATGCTCGTAATCGCGACACCAATGCTTGAGAGCGTTCTTCGTCGGGTAGCCCAACTGACGGATCGTCGCCTTCACGCGTTTGCCGAGCTTGATGTAAAGCTGCACGGCCCTCATGCGGTCTTCGTACGAATACATGAACTATCTCCTGCTCGTCCAAGAATTCGTCCGCACCTCC
>NZ_JBBBVQ010000068.1:0-1586 GCF_037199735.1 Oryzifoliimicrobium ureilyticum
TATCACCCTTCAAGATGAAGGAAACTGGGTTGTCTCCGCTGCTGCGAAACCGGTCGGCATCTGCCCGGATTGTGGAATGCAAAGTCGGCATCGGCACGGCTGGCACCACCGCCGCCTGCGGGACTTGCCTGTTCAAGGTCAAGCTGTGAACATCAAACTCGCACTGAACCGGTGGCAGTGTAGGCACCGGAAATGCGAGCGACGAACCTTCACAGACAGGCTGCCCGAGATTGCTGCACCCTATGTGCGACGAACTGAGCGGATGGCTGAGATTGTGGGCTTGGTTGGCCACAGAATGGGCGGACGTCCGGGAGAAAACTTGATGCATCGGCTCGGCATGCCGGTTAGCGACGACACGATCTTGCGGCAATTGAAGCGCGGTAGTCAGGCGTCCACACAAAAAGACACTATTCGGGTTGTGGGCATTGATGATTGGAGTTGGCGGCATTCCTCGCGATACGGGACGATCATGGTCGATCTTGAGCGTCATTCGGTCGTCGATGTTTTGGAAGATCGCAGCGTCGAGAGCGCAAGATCTTGGTTACAAGAGCGTCCAGCGATCGAGGTCGTGAGCCGAGATCGCTGTGGTTTGTATGCTCAGGCAGCGCGAGAGGGCGCGCCTCAGGCCCGCCAGGTAGCTGACCGCTTCCATCTGGTTCAAAATCTCAGGGAGGCAATCAAGGAACAGATGAGCGTTTACGGTCATGCCAATGTTAGACCCATTCTCTCTGAAGATGCTATCGCCAGCGCCAGGTCACAACAGCGCCGTGCCCGTTTGGCGCACAGGCAATCTCGTCTGGAAATATTCGAGATGCTTAGAGCTTTGCGGCAGCAGGGCCTCACTTACAGCGAGATTGCAAGGCGGACCGGATATGAGCGCCGCAGCATCGCGAATTGGCTTACTTCCAATGCGCCTCGAGACCGGAACCGGGCAGCATTGAATCCGACATCACCACTGTATTTTGAAGCTTTCCTGGCTGAATGCTGGAAAAATGGAAACCGGGTCGGGCGCCATCTGTTTTACGATATCAAGAACCGCGGTTACACGGGCAGCCGCTCCAATCTGGAGCGCTTGCTGAAAGTGTGGCGTGAAGTCGAGAATATTCAACTCGACGAGCCGCCTCCAGAGATGGAGGTTTCAGAACCCGTCCGCGATCCTGATACGGGCCATATGATTTCCTCCGTGGTGGCCGCAGCTTTGTGCATAAAACCGCGCGGCCTGCTGACAGATCGTCAGGCCAGAAAGGTCAATGCATTGAAGCAAGGCTCTCGAGCGTTCGCTATCATGCGCGGCTTTGCCATGCGGTTCAGCGGCATCTTGCGAAGCAGGGGCTCGCAGGCACTGAACGAGTGGATCGACGATGCCATAGACACCGAGCTAACGGCAATCATGCGTTTCGCCAGCGTTTTGCGCCGAGATATTGATGCCGTAAGAAATGCAATCGAACTCCCCTGGAGCAACGGTCAAGCCGAAGGTCAGATCAATCGCCTCAAGTTACTGAAGCGAGCAATGTACGGTCGCGCCGGCCCGGAACTGATGAGGGCGAGAATGATGCCGCTGAATCACAGAAATTGAGGAAGAACCC
>NZ_JBBBVQ010000069.1:0-1317 GCF_037199735.1 Oryzifoliimicrobium ureilyticum
ACCAGCATCCGTCAGCAGCAACCAATCAAGTCAGCAACCGATCGATCAAACCGCCCAACAGGTGCCCAAACAGGTGCAAGGCACCACGCAAAGCGCCCTCGCGGAGGGCCTCGCCAAAGGCGAGAACAGCCCGTGAGCGCCATCAAACCCGCAGGTGCAAGGCACCACGCAAAGCGCGCCGTCCGCAGCAAAGCGGCAAAGCCGCGACAGCGTGAGGACAAAACAATCCCACCATTTTATAAAAATGGTGGAGCTGAGCGGGATCGAACCGCTGACCCCCTGCTTGCAAAGCAGGTGCTCTCCCAGCTGAGCTACAGCCCCATCCAGCGCGCAGCCCAATGGATAAAAACCCAAAGGCTCAAACTCCGGAAGAACCACAACAAACCTCAAAGCCTCCCCCAGCCAACACCAAACAATTGGTGGGCCCGGGTAGACTTGAACTACCGACCCCACGCTTATCAAGCGTGTGCTCTAACCAACTGAGCTACGGGCCCATTCCTGGATCTGCCCCTCGCCTTAAGCAAAAAGCAGCCAAACCGGTCTTGCGGTTCTTGTCTTCCTGAAGAAAGAGAAACGTGGACGGCGGGTCCCGCCATATCATCGGCCTTAAAGGTCCGTGACGTATAAGTTCGACAAAGCCTGACTGGCCTCATCTTTGTTCTAACAAGCTGTTTTAAAGCGTGCCCTAAGGCCCGTTTTGGCACCCCTGTTCGAAGAACAGGAAAGGTTTGCCAAAACCACTTAAAAAAACAAGCTTCCTTAGAAAGGAGGTGATCCAGCCGCAGGTTCCCCTACGGCTACCTTGTTACGACTTCACCCCAGTCGCTGACCCTACCGTGGTTAGCTGCCTCCTTGCGGTTAGCGCACTACCTTCGGGTAAAACCAACTCCCATGGTGTGANAAGCTTCCTTAGAAAGGAGGTGATCCAGCCGCAGGTTCCCCTACGGCTACCTTGTTACGACTTCACCCCAGTCGCTGACCCTACCGTGGTTAGCTGCCTCCTTGCGGTTAGCGCACTACCTTCGGGTAAAACCAACTCCCATGGTGTGACGGGCGGTGTGTACAAGGCCCGGGAACGTATTCACCGCGGCGTGCTGATCCGCGATTACTAGCGATTCCAACTTCATGCACCCGAGTTGCAGAGTGCAATCCGAACTGAGATGGCTTTTGGAGATTAGCTCGACCTCGCGGTCTCGCTGCCCACTGTCACCACCATTGTAGCACGTGTGTAGCCCAGCCCGTAAGGGCCATGAGGACTTGACGTCATCCCCACCTTCCTCTCGGCTTATCACCGGCAGTCCCCTTAGAGTGCCCAAC
>NZ_JBBBVQ010000070.1:0-1261 GCF_037199735.1 Oryzifoliimicrobium ureilyticum
GAACACGTGAAATTCCGTCGGAATCCGGGAGGACCATCTCCCAAGGCTAAATACTCCCTAGTGACCGATAGTGAACCAGTACCGTGAGGGAAAGGTGAAAAGCACCCCGGAAGGGGAGTGAAATAGATCCTGAAACCGTGTGCCTACAAGTAGTCAGAGCCCGTTAACGGGTGATGGCGTGCCTTTTGTAGAATGAACCGGCGAGTTACGATCCCGTGCAAGGTTAAGCAGAAGATGCGGAGCCGCAGCGAAAGCGAGTCTGAATAGGGCGCATGAGTACGTGGTCGTAGACCCGAAACCAGGTGATCTACCCATGTCCAGGGTGAAGTTCAGGTAACACTGAATGGAGGCCCGAACCCACGCACGTTGAAAAGTGCGGGGATGAGGTGTGGGTAGGGGTGAAATGCCAATCGAACCTGGAGATAGCTGGTTCTCTCCGAAATAGCTTTAGGGCTAGCCTCAAGGTAAGAGTCTCGGAGGTAGAGCACTGATTGGACTAGGGGCCCCTACCGGGTTACCGAATTCAGTCAAACTCCGAATGCCGATGACTTATCCTTGGGAGTCAGACTGCGAGTGATAAGATCCGTAGTCGAAAGGGAAACAGCCCAGACCGCCAGCTAAGGTCCCAAAGTATACGTTAAGTGGAAAAGGATGTGGAGTTGCTTAGACAACCAGGATGTTGGCTTAGAAGCAGCCACCATTTAAAGAGTGCGTAATAGCTCACTGGTCGAGTGACTCTGCGCCGAAAATGTACCGGGGNGTGGAAAAGGATGTGGAGTTGCTTAGACAACCAGGATGTTGGCTTAGAAGCAGCCACCATTTAAAGAGTGCGTAATAGCTCACTGGTCGAGTGACTCTGCGCCGAAAATGTACCGGGGCTAAACGTATCACCGAAGCTGCGGACTGTTCTTACGAACAGTGGTAGGAGAGCGTTCTAAGTGCAGTGAAGTCAGACCGGAAGGACTGGTGGAGCGCTTAGAAGTGAGAATGCCGGTATGAGTAGCGAAAGACGGGTGAGAATCCCGTCCACCGAATGCCTAAGGTTTCCTGAGGAAGGCTCGTCCGCTCAGGGTTAGTCGGGACCTAAGCCGAGGCCGAAAGGCGTAGGCGATGGACAACAGGTTGATATTCCTGTACCACCTCCTCACCATTTGAGCAATGGGGGGACGCAGGAGGATAGGGTAAGCGCGGTATTGGATATCCGCGTCCAAGCAGTTAGGCTGGGAAATAGGCAAATCCGTTTCCCGTGAAGGCTGAGCTG
>NZ_JBBBVQ010000071.1:0-1230 GCF_037199735.1 Oryzifoliimicrobium ureilyticum
ACGTGGCGATATCCTGAGGGGTGAGCCCACTTACCGCCGATGCTGTCAATGCCGCAACCTGCGCGGTGCTCAGTTCTGCAACCTGCTGACTGGATAGCGCCGCAATCTGGCTGCTGCTGAGACCAGCTATTGCGGCCGCCTTCAAAGCGCCCACCTGATTGGTCGTCAGGAACGGCAGTTGGCCCGTCGTCAGCATTGCGACCTGATTTGCCGCCAGCGCCGCAACCTGGTCGGAACCGAGAGCGTTGAGTTGAGCTGACGCCAAGACCTGTATCTGACTAGTGTTCAGCGCCGCGATCTGACCAGTCGTCAATGCTGCAAGTTGGCCGGTCGAAATGCCGCTGATAATAGAACTAGATAAACCGCCAATCGCGTTCTTACCGATCGACGCGATTTGCGATGAGCTCAGTATTGCAACATCACTGGATGACAGACCGGCAATCGAAGTCGATGTCAGGGCCGCTATCTGTCCGGTGCCGAAGGCTGCAATTTGGCCTGTCGAGAGCGCAGCGATCTGGTTGGATGTCAGCGCTGTAATCAGGCCCGATTTTAACGCCCCCATCTGATCGGTGGTTAGTAGCGGGAGCTGAACCGCGGTCAGACCGCCGGCTTGGCTCGCACTCAAGCCGGACAGCTGGCGCGAACTCAGGGCTTCGACCTGGCCACTCGTCAGTGCTGCGATTTGCTTCTGTGTCAAGGCGCCAATCTGGTTTGTCGCCAGTGCCGCAAGCTGGTTTGTCGAAAGTGACGCTATGCTGACGGTCGACAATCCTGCCAAAGCCCTTGTGCCGATCACGGCGATTTCCGCGGTCGTCAGTGTTGAAAGATCCTCGGTCGACATCGCACCGAGTGCAGCTGCCGTCAGTGCAGCGACCTGCGTAAGATTTAGCGCGGCAGCTTGGCTGCTGGAAAATGCGACGATTTGGCCTGTGCTAAGTGCGCTTATAGCGCCAGTCGAGAGCGCGGTGATCTGGCTGCTTGAAAGGGCGGAAATTCCGTCGGTGGTCAGGCCTGTGATCTGCTGCGATCCAAAGGCGCTCATCTGGTTGGAACTTAGAACGCTCATTTGACCAGATGTCAGTACCGCGATTTGGCGACCGCTCAATGCTGCAATCTGGTTTGTTTGCAGCGCGATGATCTGGTCGGTGGAAAGAGCTGCAATGCCTGATGAGGATAGGCCGGCTATAGCAGCGCTGCTGATTGCCGCGATCTGGTCTGTGGAAATGGCCG
>NZ_JBBBVQ010000072.1:0-1177 GCF_037199735.1 Oryzifoliimicrobium ureilyticum
GCCTTTGGCGAGGCCCTCCGCGAGGGCGCTTTGCGTGGTGCCTTGCACCTGTTTGGGCACCTGTTGGGCGGTTTGATCGATCGGTTGCTGACTTGATTGGTTGCTGCTGACGGATGCTGGTTTTTGAGGCTCTGGTTTGAATGTCTTCCTTGAAGAAGTAAAAGTTTGCATTGCTTTTGTAGCGATGCCTGTTCTGACGTACATTGTGAAGAGAAGATCGATCTGGACCATCTTGAAAGATGGTGCCGTCAAGGGATCGTTTGTTGTTTGAGAGTTTAGGCTCTCATCTGACAGATGATCCTCGTGAATGTTGCCTGACCGCGCATTCCCGGATTGATCTCGAGAAGCTGGTCTTAAGGTATGGCCCGGCGCACGCTCGGCGTGTGCGCTTTATAAGAGGGACCATACCGACACGTCGATGTCATCTGAATGACCTGGTTGTAAAAGGTAACCGGGTTTTGGTGTTTTTGCTTGTCTCTGCGAGGCAGGCGAGGAACGGAGCGGTGCTGCAAATGAAAGTTTGCCGCATGGCCNTATGGTTGGTTGTAAAAGGTAACCTTCCTGTCGCAGGTCTTTTGTTCATGTAAGTGAGCGAGGGACGGACTGGTTCGGCAAATGAAAGTTTGCCGCATGGTCAGATTTAGCAGCCTTCCGAGCGCAAGCGAGGGAGCAAGCTTTGCTAAATCCAGACTAAGGATGAGCATTGGCAATGAGAACGATTAAGTGTCGTAAGGGCATTTGGTGGATGCCTTGGCATGCACAGGCGATGAAGGACGTGATACGCTGCGAAAAGCCGTGGGGAGCTGCGAATGAGCTTTGATCCATGGATCTCCGAATGGGGCAACCCACCTTAGATACTTGGAAAATCTGTTGAGTTGAGACTAAGCGTTGTAGAGATGAGTGTGGGACCTCCCACAGCGACCGTTAGGTCGCCGCCAATCGTTTGGCGCGCCGTCCGCAGCGCAGCGATCGAAGATCGCGACAGCGTGAGGACATAGAGTTCTTTTTAACGTTGTTCGAGTGTTCGAACTCCACAGGTTTCCAAGTATCGTTAAAAAGGTATCTTACACTGAATACATAGGTGTAAGAAGCGAACGCAGGGAACTGAAACATCTAAGTACCTGCAGGAAAGGACATCAACCGAGACTCCGCAAGTAGTGGCGAGCGAACGCGGACC
>NZ_JBBBVQ010000073.1:0-391 GCF_037199735.1 Oryzifoliimicrobium ureilyticum
CGTCACCCTCGGCACAAGGCGAAGGAAAGGTGCGCCTGGCGCAGGGTTCATCCGACCGCAATCATATCACAGACTGGGCAAGACGCTACTCTTATGTGCCGGGGCAACGGGCTGGCGCTGATTGGAATTTTGAAACGCCAAGCATGGTGCCGGGCACGATGACGCCTTCGCTCGTGCAGATGCCGGACGCAACGAAGCGCGAGCTTTACGAATATCCCGCCCGTATCTCGTCTGTTGCCGAAGCAGAGCGTGCTCAGAAGCTGCGGGTGCAGGCAACCGAAGCCGATCACGATCATGTCTTCGGAGAATCGACCGTCCGCATCCTGGAAGCCGGCCGCCGCTTTACGCCCTATGAGGTGGCCCATCCCGAGCATGAATACGAAGAGCATGT
>NZ_JBBBVQ010000073.1:467-1098 GCF_037199735.1 Oryzifoliimicrobium ureilyticum
CTGGAAGCCGGCCGCCGCTTTACGCCCTATGAGGTGGCCCATCCCGAGCATGAATACGAAGAGCATGTAATTATCCGCGCGGCCCATACCATCGTCGACCGGTCCTATGAGACGAACACGAACGAGCCGGAATACATCAACCGCTTCGAAGCGATCCCCTCCCGCGTTCCACTGACGCCGCACCGCAACACCAAGCGCCCGCGCATTGAAGGCACGCAGGTTGCCATCGTCGCCGGTCCGCAAGGCGAAGAGATCCACCCCGACCAGTACGGCCGCATCAAGGTCTGGTTTCCCTGGGACCGCAGAGCCAAGAAGGATGGGACGGATACCTGCTGGGTGCGTGTCAGCCAGGCATGGGGCGGATCAAGCTGGGGCGCGCAGGTCATCCCCCGCATCGGCATGGAAGTCATGGTCGCGTTCGTCGATGGCGATCCGGATCGGCCATTGGTGACGGGTGTCGTGCCCAATCCTGCCAATGGCGTGCCCTATGACCTGCCCGGCAACAAAACACGGACGGTGCTGCGCTCCAACACGCATAAGGGTGAAGGCTATAACGAAATCGCGTTCGAAGACCAGAAAGGCGAGGAAAACCAGTTTTTCCACGCCCAGAAAGATCAGACCGTCAAGGTTC
>NZ_JBBBVQ010000074.1:0-989 GCF_037199735.1 Oryzifoliimicrobium ureilyticum
CTGGCGCTGACTGGAATTTTGAGACGCCGAGCATGGTGCCGGGCACGATGACGCCCTCGCTGGTTCAGATGCCGGATGCAACCAAGCGCGAGCTTTATGAATATCCCGCCCGCATCTCGTCTGTTGCCGAAGCAGAGCGCGCCCAGAAGCTGCGGGTGCAGGCAACCGAAGCCGATCACGATCATGTCTTCGGAGAATCGACCGTCCGCATCCTGGAAGCCGGCCGCCGCTTTACGCCCTATGAGGTGGCCCATCCCGAGCATGAATACGAAGAGCATGTNAGCGCGCCCAGAAGCTGCGGGTGCAGGCAACCGAAGCCGATCACGATCATGTCTTCGGAGAATCGACCGTCCGCATCCTGGAAGCCGGCCGCCGCTTTACGCCCTATGAGGTGGCCCATCCCGAGCATGAATACGAAGAGCATGTGATCATCCGCGCGGCCCATACCATCGTCGACCGATCTTACGAGACGAACACGAACGAGCCGGAATATATCAACCGCTTCGAAGCGATCCCCTCCCGCGTTCCGCTGACACCGCACCGCAACACCAAGCGCCCGCGCATCGAAGGCACGCAGGTGGCCATCGTTGCCGGTCCGCAAGGCGAAGAGATCCACCCAGACCAATATGGCCGCATCAAGGTGTGGTTCCCCTGGGATCGGCGAGCCAAGAAGGATGGGACCGATACCTGCTGGGTGCGTGTCAGCCAGGCATGGGGCGGTTCAAGCTGGGGCGCACAGGTCATTCCGCGTATCGGGATGGAAGTCATGGTGGCTTTCGTCGATGGCGACCCAGATCGGCCACTCGTGACGGGTGTCGTACCCAATCCTGCCAATGGCGTGCCGTATGATCTGCCGGCCAACAAGACGCGGACGGTGCTGCGCTCCAACACGCATAAGGGTGAAGGCTATAACGAAATCGCGTTCGAAGACCAGAAAGGCGAGGAAAACCAGTTTTTCCACGCCCAGAAAGATCAGACCGTCAAGGTTC
>NZ_JBBBVQ010000076.1:0-890 GCF_037199735.1 Oryzifoliimicrobium ureilyticum
AATCCCCCTGAAACGAAAAAGCGGACCGCATGCGGTCCGCTCCAATTCGGTAAGCCGAGTGAAACAATCGTTCAACGCACCGACGGATCAGCGCTCTCGACTATGACCAATATATATCGGTTGCGTGTCGGCTTTTCAAGGGGCGGCTCCGCATGGCTCGCATTCGCCAACGTCCAGCGCTTCACGTCGTGTTTGGCCCGTATCCCGCAGTTGTTGCCATGGACTTTGACCTGATGACTGGAGCGAAAAGAAGACAGCATAAGGTATCGAGAAACGCGACAAGATCCGCATCAGTATGATCATTGTTGGTCGGAGGCGTCTATCGAGGCGTGCCAATCCCGCTCTTGATGGATGGCTTCCTGGTCCAGCCCCGGATCTCCGTCGATCAACCCGCTGACGGGTCCGCTAGCAAGCTGCGGCCGCATCGGCTGACGCCTTTGCGGTGATCGCGACCGGTTCCGGACACTGACGGGAGCCATCGAGCGGGAATGGCCCGCTCCAAAGATGGAGCCTTAGATGAACACCGATCTTTCGCTTGCGCAGAACCACGCCTTCCAGCTTTCCCGCACCCTCATGGTTCCGGTCACACTGTTCAGGTCCGGCGACGAGTTCGGCGTTCTGCCGAGCGACGACCTCGACTGTCGTTTGGCAGTTAAACGGGTTCTTCCTCAATTTCTGTGGTTAACAGAGTATTAGCGCCTCGACCGTTATCTGCGGGGATGCGAATGCAATTAAAATGGTCACCCGGCCCAGGGGTCAAAATTCTTGATATCACCCTTCAAGATGAAGGAAACTGGGTTGTCTCCGCTGCTGCGAAACCGGTCGGCATCTGCCCGGATTGTGGAATGCAAAGTCGGCATCGGCACGGCTGGCACCACCGCCGCCTGCGG
>NZ_JBBBVQ010000077.1:0-884 GCF_037199735.1 Oryzifoliimicrobium ureilyticum
CTCAGCAGCAGCCAGATTGCGGCGCTATCCAGTCAGCAGGTTGCAGAACTGAGCACCGCGCAGGTTGCGGCATTGACAGCATCGGCGGTAAGTGGGCTCACCCCTCAGGATATCGCCACGTTCACGCCATCCAAGATCACGGCGATCAACACGAGAGCCGTCACCGGCCTTGCCACCAGCACCGTCGCATCGCTTTCGACCGATCAGGTGGCAGTCTTGACGACCGGACAGATTACAGCGCTGACCGCAGGCCAGGTTGCGGCGCTGACCACGGCAGCAGTCAGCGTCCTCACCCCAAGCCAGATGAGCGCATTCGGGCCAAGGCAAGTTATCGCTCTCTCCTCAGCAGACATCACCGCCCTCTCGACGAACCAGATTGCCGCGCTGAAGACAAGCGCGCTCCTTGCGATGAGCAGCAGCCAGATTGCCGCCTTCTCCAGCAGCCAGGTCGCAACCTTGAGCCCGGCGCAAGTCGCAGCCTTGTCGCCCGCCGCTCTCGGCGGTCTGTCCACGCAAAATCTCGCCGCACTGACGACAGCAGATATTGCTGCCATTACCGCACGAGCCATTGCAGGTCTTTCGACCAATGCCGTTCAATCGCTTTCGACAGGTCAGATATCAGCCCTCACAACAGGACAGATCGCCGTTTTGACGACTGGACAGGTCGCAGCACTGACGAGCGACCAGATCCATGCCTTGAACTCTCGCCAGATAAGCGCCCTCAACCTAAGACAGGTCGCATCTTTGACAACGGCCGATATCGCGGCCATTTCCACAGACCAGATCGCGGCAATCAGCAGCGCTGCTATAGCCGGCCTATCCTCATCAGGCATTGCAGCTCTTTCCACCGACCAGATCATCGCGCTGCAAACAAACCAGATTGC
>NZ_JBBBVQ010000078.1:0-855 GCF_037199735.1 Oryzifoliimicrobium ureilyticum
GAGCTGTGCTCAGAGCGCCGACCTGCAGTGACTTCAGACCGACGATCTGATCCGTCGTCAGGGCACCGACATTGTCTGTGCTCAGAGCAACGAGCTGCTTGCTCGACAAGGCGTTCAGCTGCTCGGTCTTCAGAGCTGCTGTCTGGGCAGTCGTCAGAGAACCGATCTGAGCAGTGCTGAGGACCGCAACCTGTGTCGACTTCAGAGCTGCAGCCTGATCCGTGCTGAGAGCAGCAAGAGCGTCTGTCTTCAGGCCGGCAAGAGCTGCCGTACCGATCGCAGCGATCTCATCCGTCGAGAAGGTCTTGATGTCGTCAGACGACAGGGCTGAGATNTGTCGACTTCAGAGCCGCAGCCTGATCCGTGCTGAGAGCAGCAAGAGCGTCTGTCTTCAGGCCGGCAAGAGCTGCCGTACCGATCGCAGCGATCTCATCCGTCGAGAAGGTCTTGATGTCGTCAGACGACAGGGCTGAGATGGACGCAGACGACATAGCGCCGATTTGCGCAACGTTTAAGGCCTGTGCCTGTGCCGTGCTGAGGGCACCGAGTTGAGCTGTGCTCAGAGCGCCGACCTGCAGTGACTTCAGACCTGCGATCTGATCCGTCGTCAGGGCACCGACATTGTCTGTGCTCAGGGCAACGAGCTGCTTGCTCGACAGTGCGTTAAGCTGTTCGGTCTTCAGAGCCGCAGTCTGGGCAGTCGTCAGAGAACCGATCTGAGCAGTGCTGAGGATGGCAACCTGTGTCGACTTCAGAGCCGCAGCCTGATCCGTGCTGAGAGCAGCAAGAGCGTCTGTCTTCAGGCCGGCAAGAGCTGCCGTACCGATCGCAGCGATCTCATCCGTCGAGAAGGTC
>NZ_JBBBVQ010000079.1:0-855 GCF_037199735.1 Oryzifoliimicrobium ureilyticum
ACGGCGTCAGGAGGCACAGCCCCTTATAGTTATTCTGTCACGACCGGATCTCTGCCGGCCGGCCTGTCGCTCAACAGTTCGAACGGCGCTATTTCCGGATCACCCACTGCAAGTGGGACCTTTGGGTTTAGCATCACGGCCACCGATGCAAACAACGCCACCGGAACTGCGAACTATTCTCTTGTCGTACAAGCAGTGCAATCCTTCGTCTTTACGCCCGCGAGCGGGGCGTTGGAAAGCGCAATGGCGGGCGAGAGTTACAGCCAGTCGATCACGGCCAAGGGCGGCTCCGGAAGCTTGCTTTACAGCTTATCCTCTGGTGACCTACCGAAGGGCATGAGCCTCAATGTGTCGACTGGCGAACTCACCGGACCATTGAGCTCTGACGCAGAGCCGAAGGACTACGCCTTTACCGTACAGGTTCGTGATCAAGCAGGATCAGTCGGAACGGCCTCCTACTCTTTGACGGTCAAAAAGCGAGCCGTCGTTGTGACGGACACATCGGTGACTGTTGCAGCCNTGACGCAGAGCCGAAGGACTACGCCTTTACCGTACAGGTTCGTGATCAAGCAGGATCAGTCGGAACGGCCTCCTACTCTTTGACGGTCAAAAAGCGAGCCGTCGTTGTGACGGACACATCGGTGACTGTTGCAGCCGGGGCGACACCCAATAATGTCGATCTCACGCGTGGCGCGACGGGTGGACCGTTTCTTTCCGCTGATCTCGTCTCTATTGAACCGCCAAACGGTGGAACGTTTTCGATCGTAAGAGGCGAATTCGCTCAGGCGAGTCCTCCAACCCAGCTGGGATGGTATCTGAAGTATATCCCCAACCCAGGCTATTCCGGTCAAGTCC
>NZ_JBBBVQ010000080.1:0-812 GCF_037199735.1 Oryzifoliimicrobium ureilyticum
CTGCCCCTCGCCTTAAGCAAAAAGCAGCCAAACCGGTCTTGCGGTTCTTGTCTTCCTGAAGAAAGAGAAACGTGGACGGCGGGTCCCGCCATATCATCGGCCTTAAAGGTCCGTGACGTATCAATGCGACAAAGCCTGACTGGCCTCATCTTTGTTCTAACAAGCTGTTTTAAAGCGTGCCCTAAGGCCCGTTTTGGCACCCCTGTTCGAAGAACAGGAAAGGTTTGCCAAAACCACTTAAAAAAACAAGCTTCCTTAGAAAGGAGGTGATCCAGCCGCAGGTTCCCCTACGGCTACCTTGTTACGACTTCACCCCAGTCGCTGACCCTACCGTGGTTAGCTGCCTCCTTGCGGTTAGCGCACTACCTTCGGGTAAAACCAACTCCCATGGTGTGNAAGCTTCCTTAGAAAGGAGGTGATCCAGCCGCAGGTTCCCCTACGGCTACCTTGTTACGACTTCACCCCAGTCGCTGACCCTACCGTGGTTAGCTGCCTCCTTGCGGTTAGCGCACTACCTTCGGGTAAAACCAACTCCCATGGTGTGACGGGCGGTGTGTACAAGGCCCGGGAACGTATTCACCGCGGCGTGCTGATCCGCGATTACTAGCGATTCCAACTTCATGCACCCGAGTTGCAGAGTGCAATCCGAACTGAGATGGCTTTTGGAGATTAGCTCGACCTCGCGGTCTCGCTGCCCACTGTCACCACCATTGTAGCACGTGTGTAGCCCAGCCCGTAAGGGCCATGAGGACTTGACGTCATCCCCACCTTCCTCTCGGCTTATCACCGGCAGTCCCCTTAGAGTGCCCAAC
>NZ_JBBBVQ010000081.1:0-808 GCF_037199735.1 Oryzifoliimicrobium ureilyticum
CTCTTCGCAAATATTTCCAGCAATATGAGGATGGCGTCTATCGCCTGGAGAAGATCGAGGACCTGAACGGCAACGTGATGAAGTTCCGCCGATCGGCAGAAGGATGGCTTGAGCGCATTGACGGTCCTGATGGTCTATCGCTGACTTTCGAAAATGATGCTCATGGCCGACGTACGCGCATTGTCTTGATCGGCACGGATGGTTCCGAGCTGGAGCTTGCGCGATACAGCTATGACAGCAAAGGCCGCATGAGCGATGCCACCTGCGCTTTCGGCATGTCGGTGCATTACTCCTGGTTCCCTGACCGTGACCTGCTGGTCTCCTGGAACAATGTTACGCGCGCCTCTGAAACTCATTTTGTCTACGACGAAGAAGGCCGTGTTTCCCAAACGCGCACCAACGGTATTTGGAACGGCGACCGTTTCGACTACCGAGAAGGCGAGACGCGCTATCTGCCAGGCGGAAGCGAGGGCGAAGCGCAAACCTTCCGCTATGATGAGCATGAGAATGTCACGGCGGAAATCGATGCGCTTGGCGGCACGATTTCTCATAGCTACGACCGTAACGGCTTTCGTACTTCGACCGTCAATCAAAACGGGCACGCAAATCGCCTGCGCTACGACATCCACGGCAACATCAAGGAGGCGGTCGATCCTGAAGGCCGCTCGACGATTTACGGATGGGGCGACGATGGCGAGCTGATGATCGTCATTGATGGCGCTGGCAATCGAAAGACATACAAGCACGACAACAATGCCAATGTTATTGCCGAAGTCGATGCCGAAGGTCACGAGACGCGGCTTGTCCG
>NZ_JBBBVQ010000082.1:0-699 GCF_037199735.1 Oryzifoliimicrobium ureilyticum
ACGACAACGCACCGCACCTGGGGCTTCGGCTTGTGCTTCCTTTATCTGCGCAATGTCAAAGGCTTTGCATGGAATCACAAGCGCGTCCGGCGGATTTACCGTTCGCTTGAACTGAACCTGCGCATCAAGCCGAGAAAGCGCCTGGTGCGGCAAAAGCCGGAACCATTGATTGTCCCGGCGGGCCCAAACATGACCTGGTCAATGGATTTTATGTCTGATCAGTTGGCCGATGGGCGCAGCTTCAGGACCTTGAACGTTCTGGATGACTACAATCGGGAGGGGCTGGGCATTGAAGTGGACATTTCCATTCCGGCTCTTCGGGTTATCCGCACGCTTGAGCGGATCATAGAATGGCGTGGTCAGCCTCTGACCATCCGGGTCGACAACGGCCCGGAAAACGTGAGTGCCGCGTTGCAGATATGGGCATCAAAACGTGGGATCGGCTTGGAGTATATCCAGCCCGGCAAACCGCAGCAAAACGCCTATGTCGAGCGCTACAACCGAACCGTCCGCCATGAGTGGCTCGGACAATACATATTCGAAACGATCGAGGAGGCGCAGGATCACGCAACCCGCTGGCTATGGACATACAACAATGAGAGGCCCAACATGGCCATCGGCGGCATTACGCCCGCGATGAAATTAAAAACAGCCGCCTGAGGTCCAGTTGCGAAACCCACTAAAAATGGGATGATTACC
>NZ_JBBBVQ010000083.1:0-642 GCF_037199735.1 Oryzifoliimicrobium ureilyticum
GCGCCCAAAGGTTCCCTCAGAATGGTTGGAAATCATTCGCAGAGTGTAAAGGCACAAGGGAGCTTGACTGCGAGACCTACAAGTCGAGCAGGGACGAAAGTCGGGCTTAGTGATCCGGTGGTTCCGCATGGAAGGGCCATCGCTCAACGGATAAAAGCTACCCCGGGGATAACAGGCTTATCTCCCCCAAGAGTCCACATCGACGGGGAGGTTTGGCACCTCGATGTCGGCTCATCGCATCCTGGGGCTGTAGTCGGTCCCAAGGGTTGGGCTGTTCGCCCATTAAAGCGGTACGCGAGCTGGGTTCAGAACGTCGTGAGACAGTTCGGTCCCTATCCGTCGCGGGCGCAGGAAATTTGAGAGGAGCTGTCCTTAGTACGAGAGGACCGGGATGGACGCACCGCTGGTGTACCAGTTGTTCTGCCAAGGGCATCGCTGGGTAGCTATGTGCGGACGGGATAAGTGCTGAAAGCATCTAAGCATGAAGCCCCCCTCAAGATGAGATTTCCCATTCCGCAAGGAAGTAAGATCCCTGAAAGATGATCAGGTTGATAGGTCTGAGGTGGAAGCGTGGTGACACGTGGAGCTGACAGATACTAATAGATCGAGGACTTAACCTATATTCTAATGTGAAAAATGAAC
>NZ_JBBBVQ010000084.1:0-579 GCF_037199735.1 Oryzifoliimicrobium ureilyticum
ATGGTTTGCAAAGTCCTCTGTTCCAAGTCGATATATCCGAGATCATAGCGCATGAAGCTGACGAGCCAAATACCATCGTCGACTTCCTTGAGCCCGAGCCTCTGTCCTGCCAGCACCGTCGAGATATTGATCTTCTTGCGATGGATGCAAAGCCGCCCGCAGTTAGTGACGATGGCGTCGCGATCGTGGAAGGGATAGTCGATATCCGGTAGGCCCTGATAAGGTCTTGGCGATGTGGTGTAGAGCTCGGCCGGCACCTTCATGGACAGCGCCTCATGTGGCCGTTCTTCATTGAATTCGCTGACGAAAGCGTCGAAACGCATCTGCTGCTGCAAGATATTGCGGCCCGGCGGCCTCGTCGCTTCCTTCTTGAGCGTTAGATGCATGCGCTCGTGACGGCCGTTCTCCTGCGGGTGGCCGGGACGGATGCGCTCGATGGCGATGCCGAGCCTGAGCCACCAGACAGATAGCTTTGACAGATTGTAGAGCCCGTTGGGACTGGCGAAGGGCAGGCCATTGTCGGAGCGGATCGCGGCCGGCAGGCCCCGCTCGGCAAAAACCCGCCGGAAGGCCTCGAAG
>NZ_JBBBVQ010000085.1:0-566 GCF_037199735.1 Oryzifoliimicrobium ureilyticum
CTGCGGGCACGCATGACCTCGCTTGCCGCTGGTGAGGCGGAAGCCGATGTGCCGGGACGCGAGCGCCGCGACGAGCTTGGCCAGATGGCCGCCGCCGTTGCCGTCTTCCGCGACAATGCGGTGGAGCGCGTGCGCCTTGAGCGCGAGACGGAAGCCAATCGCAGCCTGTCGGAAAAAGAGCGCATGGAGCGCGAGGCGCAGAAGGCCCGCGAAGCGGAAGAAACACGCTTTGCCGTCGATGGCCTTGCCAAGGGCCTGACGGAGCTGTCCAATGGCAATGTCACCTACCGGATCGACACGCCCTTTGTTTCTCATCTCGATACGCTGCGCCAGAACTTCAACAGCTCGATGGACAAGCTGCACCAGGCCTTGCGGGCCGTGGGCGAGAATGCACGCGGCATCGATTCCGGTGCCAACGAGATCCGCGCTGCCGCCGACGATCTGTCGAAGCGCACCGAACAGCAGGCAGCCTCCGTCGAAGAGACGGCTGCCGCGCTGGAGGAAATCACCACGACGGTCAAGGATGCCACACGCCGTGCCGAAGATGCCGGCCAGCTCGTGGCCCG
>NZ_JBBBVQ010000086.1:0-546 GCF_037199735.1 Oryzifoliimicrobium ureilyticum
ATTCTGATCATGAAGGACGACGGCACGATCCTCCTCAAAGGCGTCAAGGTCTATATCGACGGCGAGAGCCACGTGCAGCTTACTGCTCCAATGATCGATAACAACTGAGACGTTCTATGCCAGAAGTGACAAACTTCACGCCTTATCCGAATCTCCGGTTCTACAGCGCCGATAATCAAGATCGGCGATTTGGATCTATTGTAGTCAAAGGCACGTTCGAGGTTAGTCCTTCTGGGCAACTTTTATTGGCCGAAGAGCAAGCGCCATTGGTGTTTACTGATCTGTGTCACGGGGAGGTCAATTTGTCGTCCTTGTGGCATCCTTCTGACTTGGTGCCATTCAAGCCCGCCACGGATATCCTTGTTAGTGCAGTTGCCAGAACACTGAATCAATCGCCATTGTCGAGCTGGAAATGCGGTCTCATCATTGAGAATGACAGTGAAGTCATCTTAGAAAAATTCCTCCGTGTAACTGGACCTCGGCTTTGGAAGCCAATTTGGAAACGGGAATTAAATGAAGCAAAACGCCCCGACTGGCGACGTTATC
>NZ_JBBBVQ010000087.1:0-545 GCF_037199735.1 Oryzifoliimicrobium ureilyticum
CGCCTCCGACTGCTTGATCCGGCCGTCGATGTCGCCGATGAAGGCAAGACCACGGTCGATCTGGATACGGTCGACCTCCGACACATTGAGTGCGGCGAGCTGCTGGCGTCCAGCCTTGCCGAACAAGTCGCCCAGCTTCTTCAACTGCGCCGTCTGCTCCGGATAGCGATCGAATACCGTCACGATGCGGTTCTTCGTCATCGTGCGCAGCCGCACGTAAAACATCCGCTCGCGCAGCGCGACACGCAGCTCTCGGGCCTTGTCGCTCGGAGCCCAGGCCTGCGGAACCAGGTCGGCTCGAAGAAGATGCGCCAGCACCGTCGCGTCGATCTTGTCTGTCTTGATCTTGGCGTCGGCGATCGCCTTCACCTTCAAAGGATGGGCGAGAACGACATCATCACAAATGTCGTCGAGCCAGTCGTAGATCACCATCCAGTTGCGCGTCGCTTCGACAACCGCATGGCTGTTTTCCCGGTAGCGTTCGAGAAACCCACCGAGCGACTGGCGATCGTTCTTCACCCGGCCGGATCTCAGCGTCTTGCCGC
>NZ_JBBBVQ010000088.1:0-525 GCF_037199735.1 Oryzifoliimicrobium ureilyticum
ACTGTTCGCGCGCCGATTCCACGATCGCCCGAACGTTCTGGTCGATCTCCTCGACCTCGCGCACGATCTGCTGCAGAGACTGGCCGGTGCGGGCCACGATCTCGACGCCGCTCTTGACCTGATCGCCAGAGGTCGAGATCAGCGCCTTGATCTCCTTGGCGGCCTGGGCAGAACGCTGCGCCAGTTCGCGCACTTCCTGCGCAACCACCGCAAAGCCCTTGCCCGCTTCCCCTGCTCGGGCTGCCTCGACACCGGCATTTAACGCCAGAAGGTTCGTCTGGAAGGCGATCTCGTCGATCACCCCGATGATGTTGGAGATCTCGCTCGACGACTTCTCGATGCCTTCCATCGCAGCCACCGCTTCGCGCATCACCTCGCCGGACTTCTGCGCCCCCACCTTGGCGCGGGCCACGAGCTGGCCGGCATCTTCGGCACGGCGTGTGGCATCCTTGACCGTCGTGGTGATTTCCTCCAGCGCGGCAGCCGTCTCTTCGACGGAGGCTGCCTGCTGTTCGGTGCGCTTCG
>NZ_JBBBVQ010000089.1:0-510 GCF_037199735.1 Oryzifoliimicrobium ureilyticum
ACGATGGCGAGCTGATGATCGTCATTGATGGCGCTGGCAATCGAAAGACATACAAGCACGACAACAATGCCAATGTTATTGCCGAAGTCGATGCCGAAGGTCACGAGACGCGGCTTGTCCGGGACGAAAACGGCCGTGTTATCGAGACGCATTTCCCAAATGGGGCCGTTGAACGACGGACATGGGATGGGCATAACCGTCTGAACTCTGTCACCGACGCGAAGGGTAACACCACTCGTTTTGCCTATGACGCTTTTGGGCGCCTAATCGAAACTGTCGCACCTAACGGTGCCGTAACCCGGCAAAGCTACCGGGCCGGCGCGGGTGGTTTCGATGTCGTCAGCGAGGTCATCCGCCCTGATGGCGTCCGCATGATGAGAAGCTTCGACGGACAAGGTCAGTTGGCGAGCGTCACCGACGGCGAGGGCCGCAGCTGGACCTATCGCTATGGCGCATTCGGGGTCCTCAAAGCGATTGTCGATCCCAAAGGCGGCGAGATCAAGCTTGAGA
>NZ_JBBBVQ010000090.1:0-510 GCF_037199735.1 Oryzifoliimicrobium ureilyticum
ACGATGGCGAGCTGATGATCGTCATTGATGGCGCTGGCAATCGAAAGACATACAAGCACGACAACAATGCCAATGTTATTGCCGAAGTCGATGCCGAAGGTCACGAGACGCGGCTTGTCCGAGACGAAAAAGGCCGCGTCATCGAGACGCATTTCCCAAACGGTGCTGTCGAACGGAGGACTTGGGATGGGCACAATCGTCTCTCCTCGGTCACCGATGCTAAAGGCAACACCACTCGCTTTGCCTATGACGCTTTTGGGCGCCTAATCGAAACTGTCGCACCTAACGGTGCCGTAACCTGGCAAAACTACCGGGCCGGCGCTGGCGGCTTCGACGTCGTTAGCGAGATCATCCGCCCCGATGGCGTGCGCATGACGAGAAGCTTTGATGGACAAGGTCAGTTGGCGAGCGTCACCGACGGCGAGGGCCGCAGCTGGACCTATCGCTATGGCGCATTCGGGGTCCTCAAAGCGATTGTCGATCCCAAAGGCGGCGAGATCAAGCTTGAGA
>NZ_JBBBVQ010000091.1:0-509 GCF_037199735.1 Oryzifoliimicrobium ureilyticum
CGGCCGAGGCTGTCCCGCCGGAAGGCGATCTGCGTGTCGCCAGCCGTCATGCGCTCGACCGCCCCTAGGGGATCGCGAACATAGTCCGTCAGCGTTCCGCCAATCCCGGTGATTTCGCGCAGGATGCGGTTGCCCATGGCGTCACGCTTCGACTTGATGCGCTTGCCATTCAGCGTTTCGCCGATGATGCGCCCATTGCGATCCCGCTCGAACTCGACAAGCGCCGCCTTGTTCTCCGCACCGGTCAGGAGACCGCGCCCGTCATACCAGAAGCGGGTAACGTCCTCTGGCTCACCTTTCGGAGTAAAGCTTTCGATCCGCTTGATCAGGCCGGACTTGTCATAGGCATAGGCAAGTTTGGCGCCATCAGGCTTGATCGTCTCGATCACCTGTCCTGCCGGATCGCGGGCATAGCGCCAGAGGCGACCATCGAAGTCTTCTTCCGCAACCACACGGCCGGCTGCATCTCGCTCATAGCTATAGACGCGGCCTGCTGCATTGGTCACAGA